>NZ_JBHYFM010000030.1:0-35640 GCF_051859525.1 Roseinatronobacter sp.
TGCAATCGGGGCATCTGGCGGGAAGGTTGAACCGGAATCGGGCAGGCTGATGCCGTTACCCATCGCCTCGATAATAATGCTGTTCAGGATGCCAGGCGTCATCGCACCCGGCAACGGGTCACCACCAACGACAAAAAGATACTGCTCGCTGTCCGAGGCATAAATGCTCAGAACATCAGTCGCGCGCGGGCTACCGTCTTCTGTCCAGATCAGGCGCCCGATCGACGTATCAAAGCCGTCAGGGAAAATGGCGCCGTTGACCGATAAAAGCAAAGGTTCTGCGCCCGAAAAATCGACATCCGGCAGCGCACCCTCATCCACGGTGCCGTCCGGATTAAATTTGGTGATCTGCGTGTAGCTCAGTATCGGCGCCGCTTCGGCAAAACTTAGCGCCAGAGTCGCGGGACCAGTGATCGTGGTGACCTGACCGGCATTTTCATCGAAGGAAAACCCGAAGCCGGTAATGGTGAACATGCTCATATCTGTAACTCCGCCAGTGTCGCCGGGGGCTGTCAGTTCTAAAACCTGATCGGCGAATTCTATGAAATGAATATTCTGAAGCGTATTGACACCATCATGCGGGTTCAGGGCCGTTCCGCCCCCCCGCAGATCGGTAACAGTGGTAATGCCTGTCCCAGCGTCTGTTATAATGTCGTAATCAGCCAGATTGCCCGAAAACCGCGCGGTATTGACCCCGCCGCCGCCGTCAAGCGTGTCATTGCCTGCCCCGCCTTCAAGCGTATCGTTGCCCGCGCCGCCGGTGATTGTGTTGTCGCCATAATTGCCCAGCAACAGGTTGCCGCCATCGTTTGCCTGCAAGCTCAGGTCAGCGGCGCCCAGAAGTTGCGCCGCCTCGGCGCCCGCGCCAAGGATCAGGTTGCCCGAGGACAGCAAACGCAACGAGTCGTCCGATCCTGCGACCAGATCCAGCTTCACATTGCCCACGGACAGATCGACTTGCGCGCCGATGGAAATGGCGCCCCATGTCAGGGTGACATGCACATCCGGTGCCGCGCCAAGTGCCAGCGCATAGCCCCCCGCATTGGCCGACAGGGTGCTGGTGCCACTGGCCGCGATGGAAACGCCGCTTTCCCCTTCGCCCAGTGAATAAAAGCCGTCCTCGTCCGTGTCCGAATACACCACACCTGTCAGAAACACCTCTGACCCAGACAGCGCGAATTTCTGCGTCAGCATGGACGCATTCCAGTCCGTGCCGCTATGGGTGAACACACCTTCAACCTGCGCAACGCCGGTTTCACGGAACCATTCGGTCAGAATATTGCGCCGGTGCCCGTCACTGTTGAACAGCCCCGCCGCGTGGTTGATGACGGCGGCTTCCATGTCGATAGCATGCGGATACACGCCCTGCCATGACAGGTTTTCACCCCAGGCGGTGGGGGGCGTTATGGCAAATCCGTTCTGATCTGTCAGGGTGTAGCCGGATGCGTTTATACGCGCCTCTATGCTGGACCCGCCCTGCCCCGTATGACTGAAGATATTGGCATCCAGCATCCAGTCCGAATGCCCCAGCGCGGCATCGCGCAGCAATGCGTCAGGGGCCAGCGCTTGAAGTGCAATCCCTGAAACGGTGTCAGAGGGTAGCCCGCGGTTCAGTCCAATGATGCCAAGATCTTCAAGTGATGCGCGCAAACTGCCGTTTGTCACGCCCGCATCCGCAAGCAGTCGGTCAACCTCGCGTTGAGGGTCCAGACGGGCACGGTTTACATATTCAAGAAACAGCTGATCCAGATCAGTAAAACTATTCATAATAAAAAATACTCCAATTCGCAAATATTAGCCGGAAATCAATCTTCCGGTAAAGAGGCGATTTGGGGTCAGGCTGGATTTGGCGGCAATTTCATGCACGCATGATAACACGACCGACAGTGTCGCAAAATGCACATGTAAACCGGAAAATCATACGATCGCGGCACAGATCAGGCGCACAGGTGCGTCAGCCGGTCAATCGCGTGCCGGTTGCACCTGCGTGCGCTCTACATCACCGCGCCAATCTGCCACGGCACAAATTCAACCGCACCGAAGCCCTGCGCCTCGCTTTTGGTTTCATCGCCGGATGCGACGCGCAGCATCATGTCAAATATCTGCCTGCCCTTGTCCTGCAAACTGACACCCGACAGGATTTCACCGCAATCCACATCCATATCAGGTTCCATACGCCGCCAAAGGTCGGGGTTGGATGCGATTTTGATGCAGGGCACAGGCTGGTATCCGGACACGCTGCCGCGCCCTGTGGTAAACGCGATCAGGTTCGCACCAGACGCGATTTGCCCCGTCACCGAACACGGGTCATAACCGGGGCTGTCCATGAACACAAAACCTGCGCGGTCAATGGCTTCGCCATATTTATACACCGCCGACAGGGGCGCGGTGCCGCCCTTTGCGACCGCGCCAAGGCTTTTTTCAAGGATCGTGGTCAGCCCGCCGCGCTTGTTGCCCGGTGACGGGTTGTTGTCCATTTCCCCGAAATTGCGGGCGGTATAATCTTCCCACCAAGTAATAAGGTCGATCAGTTTGCGTCCTGTCGGTTCATCGGCGCGGCGGGTCAACAAATGCTCGGCCCCATAGATTTCTGATGTCTCGGACAAAATGGACGTGCCGCCCTGCTGCACTAGCAAATCTGACGCCACGCCCAGCGCGGGATTGGCCGTAATGCCCGAATACCCGTCAGACCCGCCGCATTGCATGCCAAGCACCAGCTTCGCGGCAGTTGCGGGCTGTCGGACGGCCTTGTTCGCCTCGGCAGCGAGATCACGCAGAATGGCGACGCCCTTGTCAACAGTCGCGCGCGTGCCGCCGGTCTGCTGGATCGTCATATAGCGAAAGCGCGCGCTGTCCTTCAGCGCCTTGCGGTCGATCAGGTCGGGGATCTGCATAACCTCGCATCCAAGGCCCACCATCAGGATGGCGCCGAAATTCGGGTTATGGCCATATCCCGCTATTGTGCGGAACAGCGTGTCATACCCTTCGCCCTTGCCGGACATGCCGCAGCCGGTGCCATGGACAATGGGAACGATGCCGTCAACATTGGGAAAATCGCGCAGCCAGCCCTGCCGTTCACATTCTTCAGCAATGAACTGCGCGACAGAGCCGGCGCAGTTCACAGATGTCAGAATGCCCAGATAATTCCGCGTGCCAACCCGCCCTGAGGGACGGTGGAAGCCCCGGAATTCCGCCACTTCCGCCATATCGGGCAAGGCGGTCAGCGCACTGCCAAAGCCGTAATCCTGCTTATGCGCGCCCATACCAAGGTTGTGGACATGCACATGCATTCCTGCCGCAATCGCTTGGCTGGCAACCCCGATCACCTGTCCGTATTTCAACACCGCCTCGCCTGCTGCAATGGCGCGGATCGCAACCTTATGGCCAGAGGGTATCTGCTCGGACACGCACACGCCAGACGCGATTTCCGTGCCCGCGCCCAGCGGACGCAGCGCGACCATGATGTTGTCGCGTGTATGCAAATGCAATGCGGCCTGAAGTTTGTCTGTCACGGGGTCACCAGAATCTTAACAATATCATCGCGGTCGTGAACCAATGACGGAAAACGCGCAGGCAGATCCCCAAGCGCCACGACGTCCGACACTAACGCATCTGTCGGTACATCACCACGCCTGATTGCCGCCATGACACGCTCGAAATCTTCGCGCAGGGCATTGCGGCTGCCGATGATGCGGGCCTCTCGTTTGTGAAATTCCGCATCCGAAAACCGGATATCGTCCTTGACGACGCTGACCAGCACTGTGCTTCCCCCATGCGCCAGAAGTGGAAACCCCGCTTCTATGGCGTCACGGTTGCCTGTCGCATCGAATACCGTGTCAAACCCTTCGGCCAGATCACCGGTCAGAATATCATCTTGCGGCTGGTACAGTTTTTCAAATCCGCACAGGGTTCGCGCCAGACCCAGCCGTTTGGCACTGATATCAAGAATATGGACATCCGCCCCTGCCAGCCGCGCAAACAGGGCAGTGCCCAGACCGATCGGGCCAGCACCGGTTACCAATACAAGATCGCCCTTGCCCACACCGGACCGTGCAACTGCATGGGCGCCGATGGCCAGAAACTCGACCATGGCGGCCTGCGCTGCGCTTAATCCCTGCGCGGGATACAGATTTCCCGCAGGCACTGCGATGCGTGCGCACATACCGCCATCGCGGTGCACGCCCAGAACCTGTATGCTACCACAGCAATTCGGTTTGCCACGCTGGCACGCGCGACAAGTCCCGCACGAGATATAGGGGTTCACCACCACCAGCTGCCCCTTGTCGGGACCACTGGCGATATGGCCCGACAATTCATGCCCGATCACCCTTGGATATTCCAGAAACGGATGCTTGCCTTCGAAGATATGGTAATCTGTGCCGCAAATCCCGATTGCTGCAATGTCTACCAGCACCCAGCCTTCGGGGGCCGTGACGGGCTGCGGGCGCGACATGACACGAAACTGGCCGGGCTTGATACACACACCGCACGCCATCATCTGTTCGGCCTCGCCCCTCATTGTGACATTTCCAGATTGCGCGCGGCCCAATCGGCAGGCAACTCGCCCTTCACGATCAGGCTAAGGACATCATCCTTGCTGACATCATCAATCCCGTGCGCGCCCACCACGCGGCCCTTGTTCATCACGACGACCCTGTCGCACAGATCGAACACGTCATGTATGTCATGGCTGACAAGGAAAATGCCAATGCCTTCGGCGCGCAGCTGGCGGATAAGATCGGCCACCATGGCAGTTTCCGACGGGCCAAGCGCTGCGGTCGGTTCATCCATGATCAGGACTTTCGTATCAAAATAGATGGCCCTTGCGATGGCGATCACCTGACGTTGCCCGCCGGACAGGCTGGAAACGGGATCGCGCAAGTTCTTGAAATTCGGGTTCAGGCGCGCCAGAACCTCGCGGGCGGCACGCAGCATTCGGGCATCATCCAGATTGCCAAAGCGGGTTTTCAATTCCCGCCCCAGAAACAGATTGCTGGGCGCGTCCAGATGATCGGCCAGGGCCAGTGTCTGGTAAATTGTTTCAATCCCGTGAGCGCGGGCGTCATTGGGTTCGCCAAATTGCACAGGGGTGCCGTTCACATGAATTTCACCACTGCTGGGCACCATCGCGCCCGACAGAATGCGCATAAGGCAGGATTTCCCCGCCCCGTTATGCCCCAGAAGTCCCACCACCTCGCCCGGGAACAAATTGACCGTGACCTTGTCGACCGCACGCACACCACCAAAATGTTTTTCAATATCAATCATTTCGACCAAGGGCTGTTGTGACATGGATGTGTCCTGTATCTTGTGTATCGGCAGTGATTTGAAGGGGTGGACGGGGGCCGCATCACGGCCCCCGAGTGCAGGTTAGTACAGGACGTTCTGCGCCTCGTCCGTGTCGACATTGTCCTTGTCGACCATGACAACGCCGGTGTTGATGAAACTTTCCACCGCTTCACCCGCCAGAATATCCATGACCGCCTGAACGCCCAATTCACCCATGGCGAAGGACCCCTGCACGGCGGTCGCAGTCAGCACGCCGTCGCGGACAAATTCCTGCAAATCTTCGTTCCCGTCAAAGCCAAGCGCAACAAGTTCGCCCACCTTGCCGGCCTGAATGATCGCGCGGCCCATGCCCACGGCGGTCGGCTCGTTCGCGCCGAATATGCCCACCAGATCGGGGTTTGATGCCAGCATATCGGTTGTCTGGTTCAAGGCATTGGCCATCTGGCTTTGGGAATATAGCGGGCCAACGATCTCCAACTCGGAATTTTCGCGCAAATAGTCGGAAAAGCAGCCAACGCGGCCAATTTCAGACCCGACACCTGCAACATAGGACATGATGCCGACCTTGCCGGTGGTTCCTGCCTCCTCGATCATGCGTTGTGCGACCTGTTCGCCTGCTGCACAATTATCCGTGGACAGAAACGCCTGAAAGCTGCCCTCGGCGCTTTCATCAAGGGCGCTGTCGATGATGACAACCGGAATGCCACTCTCGAAGGCGCGGCGAACAGCGGGCACCAGCGCATCGGGGTCCGACGGGGCAAGAACCATGCCTGCAACGCCGCGGTTGATTGCGTTCTCGACCATATTGACCTGATCGCCAATCGCACTTTCAGATGCAGGCCCATCGAAGGTAAGCGTGTATTCGGATTGCCCCTCGATTGCCGATTGTGCACCGGCATTCACGTTTTGCCAGAAATTGGAGTTTGTGGTTTTCACAATTACCGCAATTTCACCTGCGTGGACCGTCCCTGCGGCCAAAGCAATGACCGATGCGGCCAGACCTGTTTTCAGCATTTTCATTTTACTTCCTCCTCCGTTGATAAAAGCCAGGCACGTCAGCGCCTGTTTCGGATCTGATCGATCCAGACTGCGCCGATGACCACAAACCCGATGACAATCTGCTGGATGAACGCGGAAACACCGGACATGTTCAGACCATTGCGCAGAATTCCGATAATGAACGCACCAATCATGGTGCCCGCAATCGTGCCCACCCCACCGGACAGGGACGCGCCGCCAATCACCGCCGCCGCGATTGCGTCCAGTTCATACATGACACCTTCGCTGGGTTGGGCCGTCACAAGGCGCGACATCAGCACGTTGCCCGCCAGCCCCGCCAGCGCACCGGACATTGTGTAGGCATACATTTTTGTCCAGTCGACATTCACGCCCGACAACCGCGCGGCTTCTTCATTGGATCCGGTGGCATAGATATGCCGCCCGATCTGGCGACGGCGCAAAATATATGCAGCGGCAATCGCCACAACCAAAAGCAGGATTGCAGGATACGGGATGCCGGGAAAAACCACGCGCGGGAACCCGTTCGGCTGCATTTCGACAATGCGAAACAAGGCCCCGTTGCCAAGCCGCCCGAAGGCCTCGCCCAGACGCGAAACCGGCGCCGCGCCAGTCAGTTGCAAGGCAGCACCACGGGCAATCAGCATCATGCCCAGTGTCGCCACGAATGGCGGAATGCGCATTTTGGTAATGACAAAACCGTTAAACGCCCCGCAGGCCGCACCCATCAACACGCCCGCGCACATCGCTGGCACAACCGGCACACCCATTTTGACGGCAAGCCCTGAAATAACGCCCGACAAGGCAAGCACGGACCCCACGGACAGATCGATGCCACCTGTAATGATAACCAGCGTCAGCCCGATCCCCAGAAGCCCGATGACCGAGGTTTGCAGCAGGATCGTCAGACCATTATTCACCGAGAAGAAGGACGCGCTGGCAATCGAGAACCCGATAACCAGCAACACCAGCGTCAGCAATGCAGAAGCCCGATGCAGCCGGTCACGCGCGATTATCAGTTTCCAGTCACCCGCGTCCAGCCACGGCTTGCTTGCATCCGCCATCATCCCCCCTCGATCGTCTGCACTAAATTATTAAATACCATGAACACGGCACTTGCGCCTGTCAAATGTTTTTAATAATTTAGGACAAATACAAACGATATCAGGAAAACGCCATGGCCCGCAGGGATACACGCTACCGCGAAGCCTATAACCGGCTGCTTGATTATTGCGCCACCCATGCGCAGGGTACGGAACTACCATCAGAAACCGCCCTGTGCAGCATGACAGGCGTTAGCCGGACTGTGGTGCGGCGCTGCCTGTCGCGCATGGCGGAACTGGAACTGATTGCATGGAATGGCCGCGAAAAGCACCTATTGCGCGCCCCCGTTGCCGAAGACAGGATCGCCTTGCCCGACAGCGCCGATGGGCGCGAACACCTTGAACAACGCTTTCTGGACTGGGTTTTGCGTTTTGACGTGCCTGCGGGAACGCCGCTTTCCATTGCCGAACTTGCGCGCAATTTCGAAGTGGCACAGCATGACCTGAAGGAATTTCTGGCCGGCCTCAGCCGGTTCGGGCTGGTTGCCCGCCGCCCGCAAGGCGGCTGGATGCTGCGCGGGTTCACCAAGGATTTCGCGGTCGAGTTGTCGGACTTCCGGCTTGTTCTGGAACTGGATGCCGTGTCCAAAGCGGTTGACGCGCCGGTTGACCACCCGATCTGGCAGCGACTGGCCGCCCTGCGCATTGCGCATCTGGACCTTAGTGCCCAGATCGAGACCGATTTCCACGAATTCTCAAAACTGGACGAGGCGTTTCACGAAGCGTTGAATTCAGTTGTGCGCAATCGCTTCATTGCCGAGTTCCAGAAAGTCATCTCTCTGATATTCCACTATCATTACATGTGGGACAAGACGCATGAAAAGGAACGCAACCTCGCAGCCATCAATGAGCATCTGGCAATCATCGATGCGATTGAGGCCCGCGACCTGCAACGCGCCACAGATGCCGCACGCAAACACCTGCAAACATCAAAATCAACGCTGCTATCGTCGCTACGCCATCATGACCTTGGCTAGGGCATCCTTCGCCTTTGGGGGCAGATCCTGCTGAAGGGCCTGTAGATTCCGACGCAATGTCGCTGGTTTCGCCGTTCCCAGCAACACGGAACTTGCGGCAGGGTGCTGGCGCGCAAAATGAAGCGCCAGACTGGCCAGTGGAACCCCCGCAGACTGCGCCAGATCTTGCAGCGCTGCAACACGGTCCAGAACCTGTTGCGGGGCGGGGCCATAATCATAGGTCGCCCCCTCCACAGGCCCTGTCGCCAGAATACCCGAATTGAATACCCCCCCCAGCACCAGACTTGTGCCCGCAGCGCGACAGCGGGGCACAAGCTCAACCTCGGCGCTGCGATCCAGCAATGTCAGCCGACCTGCCAGCAGAATGACATCAACCGGCCCATGATCCGTGACCTGCAAGCAAACATCGCATTCATTGACCCCAAGCCCGAATGCGTCGATGCGCCCCGCTTCCTTCAAGCGGACAAGGCGCTCATATCCTGACCCAAGAAACGCATCCATATGCGCAGGGTTCGCAGCCCCATGTGTATAGGTTCCCAGATCATGAACATAAAGGATATTGATGCGGCCAACGCCCAGCCGCTTCAGGCTTTGCTCCAGACTCTCCTCGATCCCGTCACCGGAATAGTCGTAGTGCACGTCATTCTGCGCAGGGTTCACATAGCTGTCGGCCTCGGAAATGGGGGCGGCGGCGGGCCGCAGCACACGGCCAACCTTGGTGGACAGGGTAAACCCGTCCCGCCCCTGCAAAAACCGGCCAAGGCGCTGTTCCGAAAGGCCACGACCATAATGCGGGGCAGTATCGAAATACCGGATGCCACTGTCCCAGGCTTCCTGCAGGACGTCTTGCGCCACAGCGTCCGGAATTTCACGATACAGGTTACCGATGCTGGCACAGCCGAATGAAATATCGGTTACTGTCGCGGCCGTTTGCCCGATCTTTGTGGTCCTCATGCCATTTCCCCTTTCGGCTGCGCGGATGCGCTTTTCCATATGCCTGCCATCACGCCCGCCAGCCACACGGCACTGGATATGGCGCGCCCGATCACATGGCAGACTTTGCCGCATTATGTTTATTATTATTTAGAACACAAGAGGCGCGCGCACAAATGCGGCGGGGCCTTGCCTTGTGGTGCCATGTGCTAGCCCGATCAGCGCATGGCAGGCGGCCCCCCTGCCCCGATCTTCCATCCGGTAACGGCCTGCAATTCTGCAAAAAGGTCTTCGCGATTCAGCGGCTTGCTAAGGAAACCCTGAAATCCCCGCGCGACATAATCGGCCTTGCGACCGTTCATGACATTTGCAGTCAGCGCAATGACAGGAACCCCCGAGATTGGTCCGTCAAGCTGCCGCAATGCCTGCAAGGTTTGCGGCCCGTCCAGAACCGGCATCTGCATATCAAGCAAAATAAGGTCAACTGCGGTATCCGCCAGAATTTCAAGCGCCACAGCACCATTTTCTGCCTGCAAACAGCTTGGCCCAAGAGGCTTGAGCAATCCAAGCACGACATGGCGATTAATGCGGCTGTCATCCACAACCAGAATATGGCGCCCTTCCAACGGCTTTCCCAGCCCCGCCAGATCAGTATGCGCCGCAACAGCCTTTTGCGCGCCACCGGTGACGCGTTCAACCGCGAATGTCAGAACGAAACTTGATCCCTGTCCAGGGGCAGATGTCAGCGTAATATCCCCGCCCATAAGCCGCGCCAGCCTGCGCGAAATGGCCAGCCCCAGCCCTGTGCCGCCATAACTGCGTGTGGTGGCGGCGTCGGCCTGCTCGAAGGGTTTGAACAGCCGTTTTTGCACATCTTCACTGATGCCGGGGCCATTGTCAGTGACCGTGGCCGATATGACCCAGCCAGCCCCCGCCGATGTGGCGCGCAACACCACGGTGATCTGTCCGCCGGATGTGAATTTCACCGCATTCGACACCAGATTGGCCAGACATTGCCGGACCCTGACAGAATCAAATCTTGCCTGTTCCGGCATATCCCCTGACACAGAAAACTGCAGTTCTGTCCCGTTTTCCGTGGCGCGCGGGCGAAACAATTCCACAATATCTTCCAGCGGTTTCACAAGCGGCTGCGCCACAGGGTCCAGCGACACCTCGCCTACCTCGATCTTTGCAAGATCAAGCACATCGGCAATAATTCCCATCAGCAACTCGCCGGATTCGCCGATCATGTTCAGGGCCGCGCGCTGCTCGCGCGTCAGGTCGGACGCCTCCAACACTTGGGCCATGCCCAGAACACCGTTTAGCGGCGTGCGGATTTCATGACTCATATTTGCAAGAAATTCGGTTTTGGCGCGATTGGCCACATCTGCGGCTATCAGGGCGCGGCGCAAATCCGACTTGACGGACAGGATGCGTTCGACAAGGAAATACCCGAACAATACGGCGGGTGTGGCCACCACAAATGCCACGATTGCTGCCGTGATCGTTGCAAACCGGACCATCGCCGGTTCCATGTCCCATGACAGCCAGCTGGAAAACCCGTTCCAAAGCGCGGCCATAAGCGCAGCGCT
Source organism: Roseinatronobacter sp. (assembly GCF_051859525.1). Classification (NCBI taxonomy): domain Bacteria; kingdom Pseudomonadati; phylum Pseudomonadota; class Alphaproteobacteria; order Rhodobacterales; family Paracoccaceae; genus Roseinatronobacter; species Roseinatronobacter sp. The sequence continues at coordinate 10,912 of NZ_JBHYFM010000030.1, forward strand.
GATTGCAACAATCGCAAGGATCATTGCAGTGTTGAAATACCACGGGTTGCTTTGCTCTGCATATTCCAGCAGCGATGCGACCAACGAACGCACACGCCTTGGAAATCCGCCGAAAGTCCCCATGCTTCGCCCGTTCTAATACGCTATTTATGGACCAAGGCACCGCCAATCACGACAAATCCAACTGACAGCGACACGCCACTGCACAGACGATTGCCTATTCTTGTCAATCGATCAACCACTTCAATTCAATTTGCAGTTTTCAGGCGGAAAACTGACCGGTTTCGCGGGGATTTATCACTAGGGATGCGCACCCCCTAGTCGACAAACGCCTTTTCCACCACATATTGGGCGGGCGCGCTGTTTGCCCCTTCGGTCAATCCGGCATCTTCCAGAACTTTTTTGATATCAAGGTTGAAGGCCAGTGACCCGCAGACCATTGCGCGGTCGATTGTCGGGTCAAGCGGGGCGATTTCAAGATCTTCAAACACCTTGCCCGATGACAGGTTATCGGTCACGCGGCCGGTATATTGCCCGTCTTCGCGGGTAGTTGCGGGGTAATATAGCAGCTTGTCCCCCACAAGTTCCCCAATCAGCGGATCGTCAGGCAAGGCTTCAATCAGGGCGCGGCCATAGGCCAGTTCCGCCTGTTCGCGGCAGGTGTGCATGACGATCACCTGTTCGTATTTTTCCCATGTTTCAGGGTCGCGCAGCAAGGATGCGAAGGGCGCGATGCCTGTGCCTGTTGCCAGCATCCACAGCCGCTTGCCCGGCAGCAACGCATCAAGCACCAATGTGCCCACAGGTTTGGGGCGCAGGATAATCTGGTCACCCGGCTGGATATGCTGCAAGCGCGACGTCAGCGGCCCATCCGGCACCTTGATCGAATAAAACTCCAACTCCTCGTCCCAGGACGGGGACGCGATGGAGTAGGCGCGCAGCAAGGGTTTGCCATTGCCCCCCAGCAACCCGATCATCACAAATTCGCCTGACCGGAACCGCAGACTCAGCGGACGGGTGCATCTGAATGCAAACAGACGGTCGGTGTAATGCGTCACACTGGTGACTGTCTGCGCGTCGGGCAAGGTCGGGGTCGCTTTTGCTGCGGGTGCGATTTGGTCCATCCGGAACTCTTTCCTGTCTGCGGTCGGGCTTGCCATGCGTGACATAACCATTGCGTTGAAGCTAAACCTTGATACGGATCAACATCAACCGGTTCATATTGCCGCAGCACATAACCTGTTGCAGAAGATATTTCCATTTCATAGGATATGAAAATAAAAAATCGGGAAACTGTCCCCCCTTTTTTCCAAATATGGAGAAATTTGACCAATGCAACACAGTCTGGACGATCTGGACAGGCGCATCCTGCGCGAACTTCAGGACGATGCAAGCCAGTCGCTGGACGAAATTGCGCGCAAAGTCGGTTCCAGCAAGACGCCGGTATGGAATCGCGTGCGCAAATTGCGTGCCGCAGGTGTGATTGCGCGCCAGACCGTACTTCTGGACCCCGAAGCCCTGGGACTGGAGGCCTGCTTCTTCGTGCTGGTGCGCACTGCGGCCCATGAGGCAGACTGGCAAAAGCGGTTCCTGCACGCAGTCCGTGCAAGGCCCGAAGTGATGGAAGCCCATCGCCTTGCAGGCGATATCGACTATATCCTGAAGGTGCGCGTTCCCAATGCGCGCGCCTATGACCGGTTTTATCAGGCGCTGATTTCAGAAGTCAGCATTCACAACGTGACCGCATTGCTGTCGATGGAAGAAATCAAGGCAACGACAATCCTGCCGCTGGACGATGATACCGCGTAACTATGGCGGGTGGTGCCAACTGGAAACAACATAAGGGTGAAACATGCTCAGGTTCTTGCAAACCGTTATGATATCAGCCGCATTTGCAGCGGCGGGCGCACTGTCTGCGCAGGAATACCCGCAGTTATTTGATGTGGTGGATGTGTCGCCCGATGACGTGCTGAACATCCGGCAGGAACCGTCTGCCAGCAGCGATATCATCGGAACCCTTGCCCCTGACGCCACCGGCATAGAGGTTATCATGCTGAACTCGACCCAACGCTGGGGTATGGTCAACAGCAACGAAAGCACCGGCTGGGTGTCCATGCGCTATATGCAGGGGCAAGGTGTCCATATCGATCATTTCAATATGCCCGTCGGGTTGTCCTGCTATGGGACAGAGCCCTTCTGGTCCCTTCACAGTGATCGCGGTGTCTGGCATTTCGACAGCCTGAACGACCCTGCTGCAGAGCTGGAAATCGACATAGCACAGGACAGCGGCATTGCGCAGGATTTCCGGCGCATGGTCCGCCTGACAGGTCCGGATGGGCCTGCGACTGCGTTCATCTATCCCGCCGCCTGCAATGACGGCATGAGTGATCTTGCCTTCGGCCTGTCGATATCGCTGATGACAGGTCCATCGGCGCCGATGCTAAGCGGTTGTTGCAGCTTGGGGGCACGGTAGCAAAAGCGGCGCAAGACCTGAACACGCATCAACTGTCAGGTCTTGCAGCATATTGCGCCCCTATAGCGGCGTGCCGGTATAGGCTTCGGCAAACAGCTTGCGTGCGGCGGGGTCCGTGGCCAGCAGTTCCAGTTCCACACGCTGCATCTGGCGGTCGAAATCCGAATGCTCCGGGAAACTGTGCATCATGGTGGTCACCGACCAGGAAAACCGCATGGCCTTCCAGATCCGCGCCAGCGCCTTTTGCGAATAGCCGTCCAGCCCGCTGGTGTCATTATTGCCATAATAGGCCAGCAATGCCTGCGACAGGTAATGCACATCCGATGTCGCAAGGTTCAGCCCCTTGGCCCCTGTCGGAGGCACGATATGCGCCGCATCCCCGCACAGGAACAACGCCCCCCAGCGCAACGGCTCGGACACGAAGCTGCGCAAGGGCGCGATGGATTTCTCGATCGAGGGGCCGGTCACCAGATCGGCGGCGACATCTTGCGGCAGGCGCGCTTTCAACTCGGTCCAGAACGCATCATCGGACCAATCCTCGACCTTGTCGGTCAGTGGCACCTGAATGTAGTAGCGCGACAGCATCTCGTTGCGCATGGACGCCAGCGCAAACCCGCGCGGGTGGTTGGCATAGATCAGCTCATCGCGCACAGGCGGCGTTTCGGACAAAACGCCCAGCCAGCCGAACGGATAGACCTTTTCATACTCGCGGCGCACATCCTCGGGGATCGTGCGGCGGCTGACCCCGTGGAACCCGTCACATCCGGCAATGAAATCACACTCCAGACGGTGCGCCTCGCCATCCTTTTGCCATGTGACATAGGGCGCGCCGTCTTTCAGGTCGTGCAGGGTCACATTCTCGACGCCATGAATATGGGTCGCGCCCAAGGCATCCTGCGCCTCATACAGGTCGCGGGTCACTTCGGTCTGGCCATAGACCATGACCTTATGCCCGCAGGCTTCCCCAAAATCCACGCGGATCATTTGCTGGTCACTGCTCAGGTAACAGCCGTGATGGGCAAAGCCTTCGCGTTGCATGCGCGCGCCGGCGCCTGCCTCGTTCAACAGATCAACGGTGCAGCGTTCCAACACGCCTGCGCGGATACGCGACAGCACATGTTCACGGCTTTGACGTTCCAGAACGACAGTGCTGATTCCCGCCTTGTTCAACAATTGTGACAGCAACAGCCCCGATGGCCCCCCGCCAATAATCGCAACCTGAGTGCGCATATGCCCCCCTTCCCTGAATTGCTTAATCTGACAGGCATATTATGCGACGGGGGCAAAACTGGAATGGATTACCACGGCCATTTATGGTATTATTACGCCATGAAAACACAATCCCGCCCAGCACATGAAATACCGGCATGGCATCTGTATGGCGAACGCGCGCCTTTCCCTGATATTGCGCATATGGAACGCATAATCGACCGCGCCGCAGGGTTGGACTGGCAGATACGACCGCACCGCCATACCCATCTGTTGCAGATATTTCTGTTGCTATCCGGCCAGATCACCTTTCACGCCGAAGGGCAAAGCCGCAGCCTTGCCCCCCCTGTCGCACTGTGCCTGCCGCCGGCCGCAGTCCACGGGTTTGATTTCTCCGCAGGCACCGAGGGCTGGGTGCTTAGCCTGCCTGTGCATAATTTTCCGGAGTTTCTGGCGGACGGGGCAGAATTGGCCTTCATCCTGAACCGCCCCGCAATCCTGCCCCCGAATTCAGACGTTCAGGGCAATTTCATCCGGCTGTTCGATATCTGGTCGGGCAGCGGGCGCTTTCGCAGCACAGAATTGCGCTGCGTGCTGGGCCAGATCTTGTGTGCCCTGTTCAAGGACCAAACGGCCCCCGCCCCCCAAGACCAAACCCGCAGCGACCCGCGAATTGCCAAATTCCAATCACTGATTGCCACATATGCCAACGAACATTGGCCGGTATCGCGCTATGCGACTGCATTGGGCATGTCGGCGCGCAATCTGGGCCGGTTGTGCAAACAGCAAACCGGACTGCCCCCTCAGGCGATGATCGAATCCCATCTGATGCGGGAAGCCGCACGCCTTCTGGCCTATACCCGCATGAGCGCGCAAAGCATTGCGCACAGGTTGGGATATGATGACCCCAGCTATTTCAACCGCCGTTTCAGGACTTTTGCGAATATGTCGCCGGGGGCCTATCGGCGCAGGCTGGAGCAATAGACAATTCGCACCCTGCGCCCTTGTTCCGCGCTTTGGGATACTGCCCCTGCTGGTCAGCCCCTACTGGCGTTCGGCAAAAATACGGGTTCGCATCACTTCGGACGCGGCAAGCTGGGATTGCGCCGATAGGATCGCAGTCCAGTCGGCCAACCCGCAAGATGCCTCGTGCTGGTTCAAAGCCTGCGGCAGTGAAATCCCGTTTTCCACCGCGCGCGCAAGTGCAGCCTTGACCACTTCCTGTGCTTGGGGGCGCGGCATATACGCGGCCAATGCAAAACTTGCGGCTTCCGCAAGGACGGCCCCGTTTCCAGCATCCAGTTGCACAGCCATGCGCGCAGGATCTGCCGTCAGGCTGTCGGCCAGCGCCTGCGCATGGCGCAACGCTGCCGCTGTGGCCATACCCATTTGCGGCAGGGCCAGCCATTCCAGCGCCCATGCCGCCCCGTCGCGTTCTTCCATCGGGCTGGCGGCGCGGGTCAGTGCCGGTTGCAAACAGGCGGTCCAGTCCGCCAGCGTGATGATGGCTTCGGCCCCTACGGGATTGGATTTCTGCGGCATCGTGGATGACCCGCCGCCGGTGCCTGCGCGGGCTTCGGCGATTTCGGACCGCCCAAGCGTGACCAGATCGCGCGCCATTTTCGCCAGTGCCGCCGACACCCCCGCCAGCCAGCCCCCGACTGCCATGATGGACATACGGTCGGTGTGCCAGCAGGGCGCATCTGCCAGCCCCAGTTCGCGCGCCAGTTCCGCAGACAGCGCTGCGCCATGTGTCCCCACAGCGCTGGCAGACCCTGATGCGCCGCCGAACTGCACACGCAGCAGTCGCGCGCGAATGTCCGGCAATGCCGCGTCCAACGCGATCAGCGGTTGTGCCCATGTGGCAATGCGCAACCCGAAACTGATAGGGGTTGCCACCTGACTGCGCGTGCGCCCCGCCATCAGCGTATCCGACTGCGCGTCGCTGGCGTGTTTCAGCGCATCCAGAAGCTGCGCCACCCGCGCCGCCAGCATATCCAGCATATCACGCCATTGCAGCACATGCGCGCAATCCACGATATCCTGACTGGTCGCCCCCCAATGCAGAAACTGCCCGTCAACCCCCAGCCCTGCCTGCAACTGCTTGACCAGCGCGGGCACGGGGACACCAGCTGCAGCAGTGCCCGCACCCAGATCACGCGGGTCAATTCGGGTTTGTGCCAGCGCATCCGACAGGCGCGATGCTGCGTCCTGCGGGATAATCCCGACAGTGCCGCAGGCACGCGCAAGCGCCGCTTCAACCGTGATCATATGCGCGACGAAGCGCGCCTCGGACAAGGTTTCTGCGGCCTGCCCATCCCCCAGCAGGGGGCCAAGCAAGCCACTGTCAAACGGGGCGGGTGTCATGCGCGCAGGGGCAGGTTCAGAATATCGCGGGCCTGCTGCCATGTTGCAACCGGACGGTCGTATTTCGCGCACAGATCCGCCGTGCGCGCCACCAATGCAGCATTGGACGGCGCCAGCCGGTCACGGTCCAGCCGCACATTGTCCTCCAGTCCGGTGCGGGTATGACCACCGCGCGCGATGGCCCATTCATTCACCACAATCTGGTTCGGTCCAATGCCTGCCGCACACCACAGCGCATCGGGCGCAAAGCGTTTCAGCGTTTCGATATAGATGTCCAGAATACGCTCATCCGCGATCATGGCGTTTTTCACGCCCATGACGAATTGCACATAAAGCGGCTGCTTCAAACGCCCGTCGCCCGCCATTTTCGCAGCCTGAATGATGTGCGACAGGTCAAAGGCCTCGATCTCGGGCATGACATCGTATTTCAGCATTTCCGCTGCCAGCCAGTCCACCAGATCCGGCGGATTCTCGTAGACGCGTGTGGGAAAATTATTCGACCCCACCGACAGCGACGCCATGTCGGGACGCAAGGGTAACATGCCGCCGCGCGCCTGCCCTGCGCCCGAACGCCCGCCAGTCGATAGCTGGATGATCATGCCGGGGCAGTGTTTTTCCAGCCCTTCTTTCAGGCGCGCAAACTTTTCTGGGTCCGATGACGGGGTTTCATCATCGTTGCGCACATGGCAATGCGCAATGCTGGCACCCGCTTCAAACGCTTCTTGCGTGCTTTCGATCTGTTCGGCAATGGTCACGGGCACAGCCGGATTATTCGCCTTGGTCGGCACCGAGCCGGTGATGGCCACAGCGATGATGCAAGGGTTTGTCATGACGTCTACGTCCTTTGTTCGCGCGCTTTTGTATCACACCTTGCCACCGGGCCGAAGCCGCGCGGCAAGGTGCGGGTTGATCTACATGTCCAGAAACACGGTTTCGCCATCGCCTTGCAAGCGAATATCGAACCTGTATTTTCCCGGCCCTGTCTTTTTGGCGATCAGCGTGTCCACACGCGGGCGCTGTTCGATACGCGCCAGAATGGGGTCCTTGCTGTTGTCCTCATCCTCGAAATAGATGCGGGTTTGCAGGCCGATATTGATGCCGCGCGCCACGATCCACAGGGCGATATGCGGGGCTTGCAGCGTGCCGTCGCTGGTGGCAACGGATCCCGGCTTGATCGTGCGCAGACAGAATTCGCCTGACTCCGCATCTGCCGCGAAACGGCAAAAGCCCGAAACCTTGGGGTCTGCACCGCCCTGCCCTGCAAATTTGCCCTGCGCGTCGGGCTGCCAGCTTTCAATCAGCGCATCGCGCATGGCCCAGCCGGTTCCGTCATAGACCGAGCCTGTAATCTCGATCATTTCGCCCTGCGCCCCGTCTTCAATAGGGCTGACGCCGAGTTCCTGTTCAAAGGTGTCTGCATTGCCCGCATAGGTGGGCATCATGCCGATATGCACATAAGGACCGGCCGTTTGCGACGGGGTTTCTTGCAACATGTCAAGTTTCTGAACCATGATCACATCCCTTCCGGTTTGTTTTCGAACATGCTTTGACGGCGGCCGCGCAGCACGATGTCGAATTTATACGCCAGATAGTCCAGCGGCTTGGACGCCGCCATATCCAGCGGGGCCACCAGACGGTCCAGTTGCGCGCGGTCCTTGATCGTGGCCGCAATCGGGCACAGCGGGATCAACGGGTCGCCTTCGAAATACATCTGGGTGATCAGGCGTTGCCCGAAGCTGTGGCCAAATACCGAAATATGGATATGCATGGGCCGCCAGTCATTCCCGCGGTTCGGCCATGGGTAGGCACCGGGGCGAATTGTCAGGAACTGGTAGCGCCCCTGTTCATCCGTCAGGGTACGCCCGCATCCGCCGAAATTCGGGTCCAGCGGGGCAAGATAGCCGTCCTTCTTGTGGCGGTAACGCCCACCCGCATTGGCCTGCCAGATTTCAACAAGCGTATTGGGCACGGCACGACCATGTTCATCCAGAACCCGCCCGTACATCAGAATGCGTTCGCCCACCGCAGGGGCTGCGCCGCGCGTCCAGTTCAGGATCAGGTTGTTGTCCAGCGCACCAATGGTGCTGTGCCCGAAACGCGGGCCCGTTTCTTCCGCCGGGGTCGAGTCCATGGACAGTAGCGGCAGGTTCGGCGAGCGCGCCACAGTTGTCTTATAGCCCGGATCATAGGGGTCTGGGTGTATCGCGCGGTTGCGCGGAATCAATGGTCCATCAAGCATTGTCTGCCGCCTCCATCTCGGCAAAGGTGGCTTTCGCCAGTTTTATTGCATGGTTTGCACGCGGAACGCCCGCATAGATTGCCACATGCTGGAACGCTTCCATCACATCGCGGGGGGTCGCGCCGGTTTGCGCGGTGGCGCGGATATGCATGGGAATTTCCTCGAAATTGCCTGTCGCGGCCAGCAGTGCCAGTGTCAGCATGGACCGTTCACGACGGCTGATCGCGTCAGATGCCCAGACGGTGCCCCACGCCCCTTCGGTAATCAAGGTCTGGAACGGTGTGTCCAGATCGCTGCGCGCGGCCTCGGCACGGTCAACATGGGCATTGCCCAGAACACTGCGGCGCACCGCCATTCCGGCGTCATAACGGTTTGTCATGCTATCTCCTTCAGGAAGTCTGCAATCATCGCTGCCACTTGCGCGGGCGCTTCGACACAGGGCAGGTGCCCTGCCCCGTCAATCAGGTGGAACGGCGCATCCATCAGCGCCGCCGTGGCCTGCACCAGTTCCGGCGGCGTTGCGCCATCCTCACTGCCGGCGATGACAATGGCAGGCAGATCCAGCGCGCGGGTGGTGTCTGTCAGGTCCGCCCCCGCGATCGCGGCGCAGCAGCCGGCGTATCCGTCACGCGTTGTGCGGCACAGCATATTGCGCCACAGGGCCAGCTCGGCAGGTTTGTCACGATGGAAGGCAGGTGCGAACCAGCGCGCCATGACCGCATCGGCAAGCGGCGCAATACCACCTTGCTGCACGGCCCGAATACGGTCATGCCACATTTCGGCAGGACCAATGCGCGCGGCAGTATCCATCAGCACCATTGCGCGCACCAGATCAGGGCGCGCATGGGCCAGCCCTTGTGCAATCATGCCGCCAATCGACAGGCCGACAATCACGGCCTGCGTGACATGTAATTCATCAAGCACGCTTGCGGCATCGGCGACCAGATCATCCATGCTATAGGGCGCGGGCGGCGCGTCTGACAGGCCATGCCCGCGCTTGTCATACCGGATCAGGCGCAAGCCATCAGGCAGACACGCGCACATGGCGTCCCAGACGCGCAGATCCGTGCCCAGCGAATTGGCCAGCAAGACGGGCACCCCGTCGCGGGGGCCTTCGTCACGAATATGCAGAACGATGTTATCACGAATAACTGTTTTCATAGGCGCAGTTTACACATCCTCGCCTCGAATAAAATTATATTCTGCGCAGCATATCATAACCCTAGGGTTATGAATTTTTTGAGTCTCGGGGAATGTAGCATCAATTCCAGAATCTACTTGCGAATGATTTGCATTTACATATACTGGCATCACAACCAAAGCAGACAGGAGTTATAATGCGCGCCCCCATAACAGCTACCACCACAATGGCCCTTGCACTGGGCATCGCGCCGGGCGTTATGGCGGACGAAGCCCCGCTACGGGTTCTGGCAACCATCGGGATGATTGCAGATGTGGCGCATAATGTTGCAGGCCCTTGCGCGGAAATATCGACCCTGATCGGCGCGGGCACCGACCCGCATGATTATTCGGCCACCCCGCGCGACGTTCAGGCCTTGGCGAATGCCGAACTGATCTTCTATGTCGATGCAGCGCTGGAAGAACGCCTTGCGGGGGTCCTGCGCGATTTCACCGACCGCACGCCCACCATTGGACTGGTTTCCGCGACATTCAGCGCCGCTGACTTGCTGGACGATCCTGACGCACCCGGCACCCTTGACCCGCATCTATGGATGGATGTCAGTCGCTGGGCACAGATCGCCCCCGTTATCGCGGACGCAATCACTGAACAGCGCCCCGGCTGCGCACAAGATATACAGACGAATCTGGCGCAATACCTGCTGCAACTGGACAGTCTGCATGATTGGGTTGGCGAAACCATCGCCACCATTCCGTCAAGCCAGCGCATGCTGGTCACGGCGCATGACGCCTTCAACTACTACTCTGACGCATACGGAATCGCCGCATCGGAAGCCATCGAAGGGCTTAGCACCACATCAGAGGCCAGCATTCGTGACATCCGCGATGTTGCAACCTTCGTCGTGGAAAACAACGTGCCTGCCGTTTTCGTGGAAACCACGCTGAACCCCCGCACGATTGATGCAATGATTGCCGAAGCGCAATCCATGGGGCATGATGTTACCCTTGGGGGGGAGTTGTATTCCGATGCCATGGGGGATGACGGCACGGCAGATGGCACCTATATCGGGATGATCCGCCATAACACAGCTACCATTGCCCAAGCCCTTGGCGGCACGGTGCCCCCGCTGCCGGACGCGCTGCATGGATGGGCCGAAACATGGGATATGGCACACTGATCTGAATGTGCTATCTGAACGCTAGCCGCAGTCCAGACCGGGCTGCGGCTTTGCGCCTGATGAAAGACAAGCAATGCGCGACGACAGCCTGCACGAACCCCAATTTGCCCTGCATGTCGAGGACCTGACCGTCAGCTATGGCGCGGACCCAGTTCTTTGGGACATTGATCTTGATATTCCGCCGGGGGTGATGGCTGCCATTGTCGGGCCGAACGGGTCCGGCAAATCGACGCTGTTGAAAACAGCGCTGGGTCTGGTGCGGCCTGTCGCGGGGCATGTCCGCTTTCTGGGTCGTCCGGTGCGCCAGATGCGCGGCCAGATCGGCTATGTCCCCCAACGCCACAGTGTCGACTGGGATTTTCCGACAACAGCGCGCGATGTGGTGGAAATGGGCCTTTATGGCAAAATCGGCTGGTTCCGCCGCCCCACTGCGGCAGATCGTGCGCGCGCAATGGATGCATTGCGCGAACTTGGCATGCAGGACTATGCGGGACGCCATATCAGCCAGCTTTCGGGTGGCCAGCAACAGCGAGTGTTCATTGCCCGCGCCCTTGTTCAGGACGCGCCGATCCTGATCCTTGATGAACCCATGGCCGGTGTCGACGCCACCACCGAGGCCGTGATCATCGACCTGCTGCACCGCCTGCGCGCGCAGGGCCGCACCATCATTGTGGTGCATCACGACCTGAGTACCGTGCAAAGCTACTTTGACTGGCTGGTAATGATGAATGTCCGTGTGATCGCACAAGGGCCTGTAGCGCAAACCTATACGCCTGAAAACCTGCGCGCCACCTATGGGCGGCATCTGGCAATGATCGCGCAGGCCGGACCGCAAGAATGACAGCGCTTTTGTCCAGCAGCATTGTTCAGACCGTGCTGATGGGCGCGGCGCTTCTGGGGGCCATCAGCGGCATGCTGGGCGCGTTTGCCGTGCTGCGCCAGCAAAGCCTTCTGGGGGATGCGCTAAGCCACGCCGCCCTGCCGGGCGTATGCCTAGGGTTTCTTGTGGCGGGCGGGCGCGATCTGGGCAGTGTGCTGGCAGGGGCATTCTTCACCGGCGCGCTGGCGGCTTTGGTCATGCAACTGATCGTGCGCCGCACCACGCTGAAAACAGATGCCGCGCTGGGAATTGTCCTGAGTGTGTTTTTCGCGGTGGGCGTTGTGGCGCTGACCTATATTCAAGGGCAAGGCGGGGCTGCGTCGGCGGGGTTGATGACATTCCTGTTCGGTCAGGCCGCCGCCATCCTGCGCAGTGATTTATGGATCATGGGGGCGGGTGCGCTGGCCGCGCTGGCGCTGGTGCTGGCGCTGTGGAAGGAATTCAAGCTGGTCAGTTTCGACGCGGATTTCGCGCGCGCGCAGGGGCTGCCCGTTGCATGGATCGAAGCGGCGCTGACGGTGATGGTGGCTTTCGCCATTGTCATCGGGCTGCAACTGGTGGGTGTGGTGCTAATGGTCGCGCTGCTGATTGCCCCTGCCGCCGCTGCGCGACAATGGACCGGCACCCTTGGCCCGATGGTGGTTTTATCTGCGACGCTGGGGGCCGTGTCGGGCGCGTTGGGCGCATTGATCAGCGCCTCTGCGCGCGGGCTGGCGACGGGGCCGGTTGTTGTGCTGATTGCAACGGCTTTCGTCCTGATTTCCATGCTGGTGGCGCCGCGGCGCGGATTGATCTGGCAGGCGCTGGCCGCACGGGCGATGCGCGCGCGTATCAGCGAAGGGCGGGTTCTGACCGCCCTGCAGGGGCTGGCGGACGCCCATGGCGACACGCGCTACAAGGCTGAACGCGGCATGCTGGGCGCTGTGCTTGGCGCGCCCCCTGGCAGCAAGCACATTGATGCGCTGAAGCGGCGCGGACTGATCCAGCAGGTCACCCACCCGCCCGAGACAACCCCGCGTTGGGAACTGACCAAGGCCGGACATGCCGAGGCCCGCGCGCTGTCGGGCACGCAAGCCGAAAGGGGCGCAGTCGGAGGCACAGGCAATCGCACAGCCGGGGGCGACACATGATCGAAGCCTATTTCGCATCGATTCCGGCGATGATCATGTCAACGGGCATTCTGGTCGGCGCATCCGGCGCGCTGCTGGGCAGTTTTCTGGTGCTGCGTGGCAATTCCATGCTAACGGATGCAATCAGCCATTCAATCGTGTTCGGTATCATTGTCGTATGGTTGCTGACAGGCCATCTGACAGGCCCGTTCCAGATACTTGGCGCGGCGCTGACGGGCCTGCTGACAGTGGTATTGTCCGAAGCGCTGGCGCGGTCCGGACTGGTCAAGATGGACGCCGCCATTGGCCTGATATTTCCGGCATTGTTCGCCGCAGGCGTCATCCTTATTTCACTGAATGCACGCAATGTGCATATTGATGTGGACACGGTCCTTCTGGGCGAAATCGGCTTTGTCTGGTTGCACACGCTGACAATCGGGGGGCTGCGCATTCCGGTGGCCCTGGCGACCCTTGGTGTTGTGTTTATCGTCAATCTGGCCTTCGTAGTGGCATTCTGGAAGGAATTGAAACTGACCACCTTCGATGCCGGACTTGCCGCCGCACTGGGCTTGTTTCCGGGGGTGCTGCATTATGCAGTTCTGACCCTGACAAGCGTGACGGCAGTTGCCGCATTTGACGCGGTGGGCGCCGTGCTGTTCATTGCATTCGTTATCGTGCCACCGGCAACCGCCTATCTGCTGACGCAGCGCTTGTGGCTGATGGTGGTGCTGGCTGTCGCATTGTCGGTCCTGTCCTGCGTCACGGGGTATTTGCTTGCCGTCTACTGGAATGTGTCGATCGGCGGCATGATGGCCGCGATGACAGGAGTCTGGTTTGCGCTGGCCTTGTTGCTGGCGCCCGATCGCGGGTTGCTGTCACAGGCCTTGCGCCGGACATCGGAACGGCTGGACCATGATTGCCGGACATTGGTTACCCATCTTTATACCCACCAGAACAGCCCGGACATACACGAGGAAAACACCCGCCGCGCCCTGACAGAACATTTGCGCTGGCCAGAGAAGCGCGCGCGCGCCACGATTTTGCGCGCCCTGGACCGCGACCTTATTGAACGGCGCGACGGCTTGCTGGCCTTGCGGCCCAAGGGGCAGGCAGTGGCCATTGGCATATTCGCGCGCCATTAGAGTGTATTGCGCAAAAGTGGGAACCGGTTTTGCGCATAAAAACATGCGGAAACACTAAACTAGGGCCTGCCTCGTGAATGCGAATGAATGCGACAGACCCTAGTGCAGGGCCTGCGTATACCGCTTGACCATTCCGACTTTTTTGATAAGGTTTAGTGAATCTGCCAAGCCAGCCGAAAGGTCAGCCCGGCGCAACCAGAAACCGGCAAGGATGCCGACAAGTTTCAGGCGCGGCCCATGACCTTTTCTGCAATGCAGACAGACCCTGTCGTTTCACAGCCCACGGACGGCGACCGCCATCGCCATACCGTCCAGTGCCATGACGACTTGCTGGAAAGGATATGCTGCGACCCTTGCACCTGTTTGCCAGAACATTCCCAGTTGACCGACTGGCTTGTGTTCCAGCGCAACGCATTTGCGACCCATCCATGACCGACAAGCATGCGTCCAGTACCATGACGCACCCCTGCGCCGAAGGTGACGCGGACACGGCTGTCCCCAGTCATGACGCGGCGCTCCTGACAAACGGGGGCGCAACAGCACATATTCTTCTTGACGGACAACTTTATACCCTGCGCATTACGCGTGCACGCAAACTGATTTTGACCAAATAACCCAGCCAGTTGCCCTTGCCTTGGGCCAGTCAGGACCACCAGAATGAGTAAGATCCCATCACCTTGCATCGACGTGTGCAAATTCAAACGCGAAGGTCACTGCATCGGATGCTCGATGACCAAGGCGCAGAAATCCATGTTCAAGAAGCTGAAAAAAGAAACGCATCAGAGGGCCTTTCTGGACCTTCTGATGCATCAGCAAAATGATCTTGGCAAATACCGGCACTGGCCTGACGCTTATCGCAAACGCTGCGAAAAGAAGGGCGTCAAGCCACCGCTTTAGGCCCCGATCAGCCCAGATGCGCGCGCAGCAGCCACGCGAATTTCTCATGCACCTGACCGCGTGCGATTGCCAGATCCTGCGTCAGCAGATCGCCATGCTCCTCGGCTATGGCGGCTGCACCTGCAAGGGTCGCGGCAACGGTATCCTGCGCTTTTGCCAGCGTCTCAACCATTGCCTCGGCAGTGGCGTGGCCATCATGCTCGGCCACTTTTGACCGCTTCAGCATACCCGCAAGCTGCCCTTCGGCATGACCGCCAAGTGCTTTCACACGCTCGGCCAGATCATCCTGCGCGGTGAAATGATCCTCATAGATTTTCTGGAACATGTCATGCAGCGGCCCGAAGGCCATGCCGGTGACATTCCAGTGAAAATTCTGTGCCAGCATTGTGGTGACTGCGGTTTCGGCAACGCATTGATTCAGCGCCTCGCAAATCGCCTCTTGTGCGCTTGGGGTCAGTTGTTGTGCTGTCTGGGTCATAAGGAACCCTCCTGTCATTATACAAATCATGGATTATGCAACACGGGACTGGCTTGCGACCCTGCTGGCTACCCGCTTGACCAGAAGATAAGCGAGGCGCAGTTACGTTTCAAGTGTTTTTAGAAAGATTCTAAAGTTTAGAAATTCAATCGGGTATCAACCTGTTCAGGCGCACCATCATCTGCGCTGTCAGCCAGCCGACATGCCGGCGCAAGTGCAAGGGCAGGCGCGCGCGCAGCAAAAATGCTGTGCTGGCACGGTCATCCCGCGCAATCGCATCCATCAGCGCCATAAGCCAGTTTTCATCGAACGAACATTCCGGTGCACCAACACGGTGGATCACCGGACCATGATCCAACCCCTGCGCCAAAACACGCAACAAGGCATCGGCATAGGGCTGCGCCCCTTCATGCGGGGCGTTCTGCAAAATCGCGCAGGCTTCAAACGGCTCCAGCCGCGCTTTGGCGCGGCATTGACGCATCAGCACGCGCAGCAATGTCAGCGCAGCACTGTGGCGTTCATCCCCGAACCCTTCCTGCGGTGCAGGCGGTGCAACAAACTGCTTTTGCAAACCCATCAAGACGCCCCCTTCATTCCCGACTGATATAGTATGGAATAGGTCGCCTGACTAGTAGCTTCACGCATCTGCCGTCAGAAAATCATCAATCAGGCGCGTTTACCAAGCTGCGCCACCCCCAGAACGGACAGAACTTTTGCTTCAATATCGGGCGCGTTCATGGCCGCTGCGGCATACATGTCATGGGGGTTGGCCTGATCGATAAAAATATCGGGCAACACCATGGAACGGAACTTCAAACCATTGTCAAACACGCCTTCTTCGGCCAGCAATTGCGCAACATGGCTGCCAAAGCCGCCAATGGCCCCTTCTTCAATGGTGATCAGCGCTTCATGATCAGCAGCAAGGCGCAAGATCAGGTCACGGTCCAGCGGTTTGGCAAAACGCGCATCTGCGACGCTGGGGGTGATTCCCCTGGCACCCAGCGCTTCGCAGGCCAGCAAAACCTCGCTCAGGCGGGTGCCAAACGACAGGATCGCCACGCGCGAGCCTTCGCGAATCATGCGGCCCTTGCCCATTTCCAGCACCTGCCCGCGTTCGGGCATGTCCACGCCGGTTCCTTCGCCACGCGGGAAACGGAACGCGATTGGCCCGTCATCATGGGCGGCAGCGGTGGCCACCATATGCACCAGCTCGGCCTCATCCGCGGCGGCCATTACCACCATGCCAGGCAAGTTCGCCAAAAAGGCCACGTCAAAACTGCCCGCATGGGTCGCACCATCCGCCCCCACCAGCCCCGCGCGGTCTATTGCAAACCGCACCGGCAGGCGCTGGATGGCCACATCATGGACCACCTGATCATAACCGCGTTGCAGAAAAGTCGAATACATCGCGCAAAACGGTTTCATGCCCCCTGCCGCCAGCCCCGCGCAAAATGTCACACCGTGCTGTTCGGCAATGGCCACATCAAACATGCGGTTGGGGAAACGCTGGGCAAACAGGTCCAGACCTGTGCCATCCGGCATGGCGGCAGTGACGGCGACAACCTTGTCATCGCGGCCTGCTTCGGCAATCAATGCCTCGGCGAATACCTTGGTATAGCTTGGCGCATTTGATGCAGCCTTGTGCTGCTTGCCG
The DNA here is from genome assembly GCF_051859525.1 of Roseinatronobacter sp. Lineage (NCBI taxonomy): Bacteria > Pseudomonadati > Pseudomonadota > Alphaproteobacteria > Rhodobacterales > Paracoccaceae > Roseinatronobacter > Roseinatronobacter sp. The sequence continues at coordinate 27,678 of NZ_JBHYFM010000030.1, forward strand.
GTCACAACATCGAACTTGGCGCGCGCATGCCCGCGATCTGCGGCCCCTTCGGCGGGGGCATAGCCTTTGCCCTTCTTGGTCAGGACATGAATCAGCATCGGCTCATCCGCGCGTTCGCGCAGCGTGCGCAGCACCCACAGCAACTGGTCCAGATCATGGCCGTCAATCGGACCAAGGTAATTGAAGCCCAATTCCTCGAACAAGGTGCCGCCAACGGTCATGTGTTTCAGCAAATCCTTCGCGCGGCGCGCCCCTTCCTGAAACGGCCCCGGCAACAGGCTGAAGGCGTTTTTCATCGCATGCTTGATGTCCTGCACCGGCTTTTCGGCATAGAGGCGCGACAGATAGCTGGACATTGCCCCTGTGGGGGGCGCAATCGACATTTCATTATCGTTCAGAATAACGAACATGCGCCGCCCCAAATGGCCTGCGTTGTTCAATGCCTCATAGGCCATGCCCGCGCTGATGGACCCGTCCCCGATCACGGCAATTGCATCGCCCAGCGTGGGATCGGGCGCCCCGCCCAACTCTCGCGCCATGGTAAAGCCAAGCGCTGCGGAAATGCTGGTCGAACTATGCGCGGCCCCGAACGGGTCATAGGGGGATTCGGAGCGTTTGGTAAAACCCGACAACCCGTCCTTCTGGCGAAGCGATCGCATGCGGTCGCGCCGCCCAGTCAGGATTTTATGCGGGTAACACTGATGCGACACATCCCAGATCAACCGGTCGCGCGGCGTGTCGAACACCGCATGCAAGGCCACCGTCAGCTCCACCACACCCAGACCGGCCCCCAGATGCCCGCCGGTTTCCGACACAACTGCTATGGTTTCCGCGCGCAATTCATCCGCAAGCTGGCGCAATTCACGATCGCTTAGCCCCTTCAGATCAGCGGGCGAGGTCACTTTATCCAGAAGTGGTGTCTGCGGCATGGCGGTTCCTTTCCCCTGCGCGGCACATTCCCGAAGGTGCGGCCTTCAGGTTTGCCGTGCGATAACGAATTGCGCGGCCTGTCGCAACACATCAGCCTGCGCACCGTACGGGTCAAGGGCAGCCTGCGCCTGCGCGACAAGATCACGCGCGCGCGCCTTCGCCCCGTCCAGCCCCAGAAGGGACACAAACGTGGCCTTGCCTGCCGCCTGATCCTTTTGCAGGCGTTTACCTGCAAGGGCGGGGTCGCCCTCAATATCCAGAATGTCATCGGCAATCTGGAACGCCAGCCCCAACGCGCCCGCATAGGCGGCAAGCGGGCCTGTATCGGCACCTGCCATCCGCGCGCCTGCGCAGGCCGACCATGTGATCAACGCGCCGGTCTTGCCTGCCTGCAACTGCGTGATCTGGTCCAGCGTCAGGGGCGTGGGGGCGGTTTCGGCGGCAATGTCCAGCGCCTGCCCCAGCACCATGCCGGACGCACCCGCCGCATGGGCAAGTGTGGCCAGCAAATCCAGCCGTGCTTGCGGGGTTGGCGCGGCATCATCGCGCGCAAGCAACCCGAAGGCCAGCGCCTGCAACGCGTCACCAACCAGAACTGCTGTGGCCTCGTCCCATTTCACATGCACAGTGGGTTGGCCACGGCGCAGGCTGTCATCATCCATTGCGGGCAGGTCATCATGCACCAGCGAATAGGCATGAACCGCCTCGATCGCGGCAGCGGGCTGCACGGCCAGTTCCTGCCCCAGCCCGTGCAGGCGCGCACCTTCCAGCACCAGAAACCCGCGCAGTTTCTTGCCCCCGCGCGCGGCATAGGCCATGGCATCGCGCACCGTGCTGGCGGGTTGGATGGCAATTTCGGCCTGCAATCGCGCTTCGGTCAAACTGGCGGCATGGGCCAGCCGAACGGCGAAGTCTGTCATGCGGAAAACGGCTCCGTGCCCTCAGGGGTGCCGTTCTCGGACAGGCGGATTGCCTCAACACGCATCTGCGCCGCGTTCAGGCGTTCTTCGCATTGTTTTTTCAGTTTCGCGCCGGTCTCATACAGGGTGATCGATTGCTCCAGCGGCACATCGCCGCGTTCCAGCCGTGTGACAATATCTTCCAGCGCGCGCAGGGCTTCCTCGAAGCTCATTTCGGAAACGGGTTTGTCTGTCATGCCTGCTGCTCCATCAAGACCGCCACATGCGCCGCCACCGATGCGGACAGCGCATGCAGATCATAGCCGCCTTCCAGCACCGACACCACCCGCCCGTCACAATGGCGCGCCGCAATATCGCACAATGCGCCCGTCACCCATGCAAAATCCTGTTCCACAAGCTCAAGCTGGGCCAGCGGATCATCACGATGCGCGTCAAACCCTGCCGAAATCAGCACAAGCTCGGGGGCAAAACGGTCAAGCTGCGGCAACACGGTATCCTCATACACCCGCCGGAATGTCGCACCATCCGTGCCCGGTGCCAGCGGCACGTTGATCACATTGCCATGCGCACCGCGTTCATCCGCGGCCCCCGTCCCCGGCCAAAGCGGCATCTGATGGCTGGACACGAACAATGCGCGCGACTCGTCCCATAGCAGGTCTTGCGTGCCATTGCCGTGATGCACGTCGAAATCCACAACCGCGACACGCGACAGGCCGTGCTGTTCCATGGCGTGGCGCGCGGCAATGGCAACAGTGCCGAACAGGCAAAACCCCATTGGCGTGGCGGTTTCCGCATGATGGCCGGGCGGCCGCATACCGACAAAGGCATTTTGCACCTTGCCGTGCAGGACCATATCCACGCCCAGACAGGCCCCGCCAGCCGCGCGCAATGCGGCGTTCAGCGACCCGCTGGACACATGCGTGTCCGCGTCCAGCTGGTAGATGCCAGCGGCCGGAATCGCGCGGCGGATACGGTCCAGATAGGTTGCGGGGTGGCAGCGCAGAAGCTGCACATCACTGGCCAAAGGGGCGTCATGTCGCATCAGCGCCGCGAATGTGGTACCGTCAAGCGCTGTCGCAATAGCGGCCATGCGGTCCACCTGTTCAGGGTGACCATCGGGTGTCTGGTGCAGTTGTGCATCGGGGTGGGTTATATATGCTGTCGTCATGCGCGAACGCTAGACGATTGCCCGCCACGGGGAAAGAGTGATTTTACGCGCGCGCAGCGCTTGTTCACAGGCCGCGTCAATGGCACTGTAGCGTGAAACGCCCACAGGCAGAACACAAGAAGGGCCGCAACAGGCATGACCCAATCCCCCGCAATCCTGACACCGCCCCAGCATGAGCATCGTTTTTTCACCGATCCCGAACAGGCGGTCACCCATCTTGAAGCCCTATATTGCGAAGCGCTGGATTTTCTGGTGCAGGGTTTCAACCACACGGCCAGCGGCACTGTGCCCGAACACCGGTACCGCGCCTTCTATCCCGAAATCCGGCTTGTCACCACACGCTTTGACCGCATCGATTCCCGGCTGAGCTTCGGCCATGTCGCCGAACCGGGAACTTATGCCACGACCGTGACACGCCCCGACCTGTTCCGCCACTACCTGAAGCAGCAGATCGGGTTGCTGATGCGCAATCACAACGTGCCCGTCAGCATCGGGCCGTCCGACACGCCCATACCGCTGCATTTTGCCATGGCGGGGCGCGGGGATATCGTGCTGCCGGAAAACGGCGAAATGACGCTTTCGCTGCGCGATATATTTGACGTGCCGGACCTGTCGACCACCAATGATGACATCGTCAATGGCGACCGTGTGGTCAATGCCGACGGGTCGCGCCCGCTGGCGATGTTCACGGCCCAGAGGGTGGATTATTCGCTGGCCCGCCTTGCCCATTACACAGCCACAGCGCCCGAGCATTTCCAGAACCATATTCTGTTTACCAACTACCAGTTCTATGTCGATGAATTCGAGTCATTTGCCCGCGCGCAACTGCGTGACCCCGACAGCGGCTACATATCCTTCATCGCGCCCGGCAATGTGGAAGTCACCAATCCGGATATGGACATCCCCACGCTGGCACGTCTGCCGCAAATGCCCACATACCACCTGAAGCGCAAACACGGCGCGGGGATCACGCTTGTCAATATCGGGGTTGGCCCGTCCAATGCCAAAACTGCCACAGACCATATAGCCGTATTGCGCCCGCATGCATGGTTGATGGTGGGCCATTGCGCAGGCTTGCGCAACAGTCAGGCGCTGGGGGATTTCGTTCTGGCGCATGCCTATCTGCGCGAGGACAATGTGCTTGATGCAGATTTGCCCGTCTGGGTACCGATCCCCGCGCTGGCCGAAATCCAGATCGCGTTGCAGGACGCGGTGGCCGAGATTACGCAATTGGAAGGCTACGCACTCAAGCAGATCATGCGCACCGGCACCGTTGCGACAATCGACAACCGCAACTGGGAATTGCGCGACCAATCCGGACCGGTGCAACGCCTGTCGCAATCGCGCGCGGTCGGGCTGGACATGGAAAGCGCCACAATCGCCGCCAACGGTTTCCGCTTTCGTGTGCCCTATGGCACCTTGTTATGCGTTTCGGACAAACCGCTGCATGGGGAACTGAAACTGCCGGGCATGGCGTCCGACTTCTATAAGACCCAAGTTGCGCGCCATTTGCGCATTGGCATTCGCGCAATGGAATCGCTGCGCGACATGCCGCTGGAGCGGATTCACAGCCGGAAACTGCGCAGTTTCAACGAAACTGCGTTTCTCTAATGCGATTATTTGGCAATTTCCTTGCAAAATGCAGTTTTTTCTTGCCTCGGGGTGATTGTCAGCAGACACAAACTAGGGCTAGATGCGCAGCGAAAATATCAAGTGTAAGGGCCATTCGCGCCACGCACTCAATATCAGGAGAGTAAGATGACAACCAAACCGATGACCAAAACCCAGCTTGTCGCAGCACTTGCAGAAGAAATGGGTGCCGACAAGAAAACTGCATCCGCAGCGATTGATGCGGTATCCGCAGTTGTCCTGCGTGAGGTCGCGGCCGGCGGTGCAGTCACACTGCCCGGAATTGGCAAAATCATGTGCCGCGCACGCCCCGAACGTCAGGTGCGCAACCCTGCAACCGGCGAGACGATGACCAAGCCCGCCGACAAGGCCGTGAAGGTCACCGTGGCCAAGGCCCTGAAAGACGCGGTCAACGACTAAGACCCCGCCCCCAGACGATATATCCGGGCAGGCATCAGGACATGCCGCGCCCGGATATGGCATCAGGCCACCGAAGACGCAGCAGAATTGTCATGCGGTAAGGGCCATCCAGACAAATCATCCCAACCCGCGCAGCTTCAGGACCGGTGCAGACGGCCCTTGCGCCCGCCGCGCCGTTTGCTGATCGATGCCTGACGTGCAGGCAATTCAGCCATCACAGACTGACGCGCCTGCGGTGTCATCCGCGCCCATTGCGAAATCTCGTCGATTGACCGCAGGCACCCTGTGCACAGCCGCGATTCAGGGTGGATGACGCAGATCTTGATGCAAGGGCTTTCGATTTCATCGCGTTTCCATACTGCGTCACTCATGTGAATAAGCCCTTGGCCAAACCAGCGTCCTGCGCAAGGTAATCCGGTGACAGGCGCGGACCAGTGCCAAAATACGCATCCTCAGACCGCCCGCCGCAACACGGCCAGCCGGTCCAGCGCCCCTTGCAGGATGACACCTGCGGCGACATGGTCAATCACTTCGGCGCGCCTGCGCCGCGATGTGTCGGCCTCCAGCAGGGCGCGTTCGGCGGCCACCGTGGACAAGCGTTCGTCCCAGAACCCGATGGGCAAATCCGTCAGCGCCGACAGGTTGCGCGCAAACGCACGGGTGGACTGGCAGCGCGGCCCCTCGGACCCGTCCATGTTGCGCGGCAGGCCCAACACCAGACCACCCAGATCGCGCCCCGCCACAATTTCCAGCAATGCCTGCGCATCCAGCCCGAACTTGCGCCGCCTTATGGTCTGCAAGGGGCTGGCCACCGACAACACACGATCGGACACCGCCACGCCGATGGTTTTCTCGCCCAGATCCAGCCCCGCCAGCGCCTGCCGCACCGGCAATGCGGCCACGAATTCCTCGAACTCCGCGAACACGGCCATTAGGGCGCGCCCCCCACAGGCCCGCCCGCAGACAGGCCCACATCTTCGGCCACGCTGTTGATCAACGCCAGATCCTCGGCGCGGGCGGCAAAGACAGTGCGCGCCTCTTGCAAGATCGCCAGTGCTTGATCACGCTGGTCCAGCACACTCAGCGCGCGCACCAGTTGCGCCCAGTCTTCTGCCGTGCCGCCGTCATTGGCCAGCCGCGCCGACAGGGACGCCACCATATCCTCGATCATGGCGGCGCGGTCGCCTGGGTCCATGTCCATCGCGGCATCAATATCGGCGGCGCTTGGCCCCTGCCCGCCTGCCGATGCAGGCGCGGGGCGCGGCGGCAGTTGATAGCGCGGCTCGCCTGAAATCTGCGCCAGTTCCGGCAGCGATGCGCGAATCTCCGGCATCCAGGGGGCATCGCCCGCGCTTTGGTCATGCAGCCTGCGCCACACGCGGAATGTCAGGTCGGGCCGCCCCGTCTGCGCATACATCCGCCCCGTATAATACAGTGCCACCCCGTTGGCCGGATCGCGCCGCAAAATCCGCTCGATCACCTCCTCGGCCTCGGGGGACACCATGCCCCCTGCCGCCAGCACCAGCAAATCCAGCAAGAACGCATGGTCCTGCACATCCACATCATCACCACGCAGGGCAATCACCCGCGCCTGTGCCACTGCCGCCTCCGCGAAATTGCCCAAACGCGATTCGTTTTGCGCCAGCAGGATATGCCCGCGCAAATCATCGGGGCGGGTGGCCAGCGCCGCGCGCAACTGCGCCACCATCGGTTCCAACTCGGCGCGGTCCGCACTCTCGGGCGCATCGGGGCGCGCGGCGGCAAAGTCTTCTTCCAACTGCGCCTGACGGGGACGGTCTGCGCGCGCGGCATCGGCATCGGCATGGCGCGCGGCCAGCGGCTGGTCGGGGTAATTCACCGCCCCGTAAACCAGATACAGCCACCCGGCCCCCGCCAGCAGCACCGCCACCAGACCGACCATCACAGCGCGCGCGCGGGGGGAGGAGGGGACACCCGCACTGCGCCCCCCCTTGTCCAGATCCAGTATGCGCCGCTGGATTTCCAGACGCAGGCGGTCGGCCTCGGCCTGTTCCAGCGTGCCGCGCGCCAGATCGCGCTCCACCTCGCGCAGCTGGTCGCGGTAAACGCGCATCGCGCGTTCCGTCCCGTCCGCAGCGCCCCCAACCCGCGCCCGCGCCACTGCGCGCAGCAACACTGCCGCCACCATCACCGCAATGACGATAAATCCTGCAAACTGCCCGATGCCTGTCATAAGGCCCCCTATACTATATAACTGCGTCTGCGCGCTCCCCCCTCACATAACGGCAACGCGCCACCGGAAAAAGGGCTAAACCCCGCGCCACAGCGCCGCGCCCCCCCCCGCCGCAGGCAGCGCGCGCGGGCAAATCACGCGGCATGGCCCGAAACACCGCGCGGCCCCTCCCGATTCGTGCAGGCGCGCCCGTCCGGAAGCCCGCGCAGACCCAATGCCCGCGCAGAAAACACCCCGCCCCGCCCCGCGCCATGATTTATGACGGTTTAACAACATCTTAACTACGCCAGCCCCACCGCCCCGACGCGCGGCACGCATCAGGTCCTGTGCCAAGGCGTGGCAAAACTGCACCATCTTTTCGGGCATGGCAGGGGGGGCATGCGCTTTGGCTTGAATTACAGGGGCAAAAATCAGAAACAGGCTCAGACCTTGCCTGAGTGGTAAGGCGAGGAACTCCTTAGACAACGAGGGAAAAACAAATGAAAAAGCTTCTTCTTGCTTCGACCGCACTGGTCATGTCGGCAGGCGTAGCATCTGCGCAAGTTGCTCTGTCGGGCGACGCTCGCATGGGTATCACCTATGACAACAGCCGCGATGCAAAACTGCAATTCAGCAGCCGCGCTCGCGTAACCTTCACACTGTCCGGCGAAACCGACACCGGCATGGCATTCGGCGCATCGTTCC
>NZ_JBHYFM010000031.1:0-34616 GCF_051859525.1 Roseinatronobacter sp.
GTGGATTGATACCCTGCTTGGCCATGCGACGATATTCAAGCGCACGGTCGCGCGCTTGGTTCAGTGTGACGATATCGGCCCCGCCAAGGCCGAAATCTGTGCGCAGCGGCTTGCCTTCTCGATTCCGCTGACCTTTGACCGTGACGCGCACAATCCAGCGTCTTGCGCCGGATGGATCGACCACGAGATAGAGGCCATTGCCATCCCCGTGGCGGCCTGCGCCAAGGGTCTTGACAAGGTTCTTCGTTAGCTTTCCGCTGTGATAGCTCATTCAAAAATACCACGATTTATACCACGCAATGAACAGAAACGAGTCTAATCGAAGAGAAGTCAAATGCAACAACGAATGTAGATAAACACGTAAAAACAGCCTTCTACGGGGCTGATTGAGGTCGAGCAGCAATGAGTGAAATTGGTAGCTGGCGGAGAGACAGGGATTCGAACCCTGGGTCCCCGTAAAGGGACAACGGTTTTCGAGACCGCCCCGTTCGACCACTCCGGCACCTCTCCGTGATCGGTGTGGTGGTTACTGTGGTCGGGCTGTGCTTGCAAGGGGAATATTGTGCCTGACAGGAAAATTGCTGATTTTGGGGCGCGGCGCCTCGGCTCGCGTGAATGTTGTTTGCGCGTTGGTGCCGGTCGGATAGACTCTCGCATATCAACTTTGCGCTACGGGGACCAGGAATGCTGATCACGGCACGACGCATCTGCATTATTATGCTAATTTGCGCAGGCGCTATGGTGCCTTTTTCGCGGGCAAGCCTTGCCAGTGACCTGTCTGATGCGTTTTTGCTGGACGAGTTGTTCGAGGTGATGGCGACCGAGGGGAAGACCGCCATCGGGCAGGATAATGCCGCGCCGCTATCGCAACGGGAACTGGAGGGGTGGCGCAGGGAGTTGGGAAATATCTACCATGCGCGCACCATGCATGCTGAATTTGTGGCGGCGCTGGATGCCGCACTCGGTGATATGGCCGGAACCCGCGATGACGCCCTGCGCTTCGCCACTTCCGATCTGGGAAAGCGTGTCTTGCGATTGGAAGTGTCGGCCCGCGAGGCATTATTGCAAGACGAGATTGACGAACTGGCCCGCAACGCGCTGATGGATGCGCGCGAAGATGGTCGGGGTTCGGCGCGGCTTGCAATGATACGAGAGCGGATCCAGGTGAATGACCTGATTGATTTGAATGTATCGCTTGGGATGAACACCAGCTACGCCTATTACCGTGGCATGCTGTCGGAAGGGGCCAGCGCGGGGATGAATGCCGATGATTTGCTGTATCTGGTGCAGGCGCAGGAACCGGATATCCGCCGTGATGTGATGGACTGGATAGAGGCTTATTTCCTGATGGCCTATCAGCCGCTAACCGATGCGGAATTGCAGGCATATATTGATTATTCTGCCAGTCCGCATGGTGTCGCCTTCAACCGCGCCATGTTTCAGGCTTTCGATACGGTTTTTGTCGGCCTGTCCGAGCGTGTGGGCCGCGGACTGGGCCGGATATTAAGCAGCGATTCGTTGTAACCGCTGCGCGTCTGTTCCTATTGTCGGCACTGTTCCACAAGTGCGTGCAAGAAGCGCTCGCAGGCGTCAATCTGGTCCAGTGTCACAAATTCATCCGCGCGATGCGCCTCGCCTATGGAGCCGGGACCGCAGATGATGGTGGGGATGCCCGCCATCTCATCAAACAAGCCGCCTTCGGTGCCATAGGCGACCTTGATGCTGTCATTGCGCTGCGCGAGCGTGCGGGCCGTGATTGCAACAGGGGCGTCAGGGGCAGTGTCCAGCCCCGGAAAGGCCGCCAGCAATTCCAGTTCAATATTTGCCGCCGGGTCGGTTGCCTGCATTTGCGGCAGAAGATCATCAAACAGATAGGCGCGAATCTCGTCTACCAGCGCGTCTGCATCTTCTTGTGTCAGGACGCGAAATTCGAAATCAGTAACGAATCGTTCCGGAACGATATTCAGGGCCGTTCCACCTTGTGCCGTGCCCACATGTGCAGTGCTGTGCGGCGTGTCATACAGCGGGTCGCGCAGGCCATGTGTTGCCAGACGGCGCCCGATTTCCTGCATCCGCACAACCAGCCTTGCGCCATATTCGACGGCATTGACAAATTCGGGCGCGCGCGAGGAATGCCCTGCGGTGCCGGTGAATGTCGCGCGCAGGCTGCGTTTGGTTTTATGGCCGATGCAGACCTGCATCAAGGTTGGTTCCCCCACGATGCAGCCCATGGGCCGGACAGGCAGTTCGGCGATTTCGCGCAGCAGGCCGCGCACACCGATGCAGCCGATTTCCTCGTCATAGGAGAAGGCCATATGAATAGGGCGCGTCAGACTGGTCTGCTGCAAGACCGGCGCCAGTCCCAGACAGCAGGCGACAAACCCTTTCATGTCACAGGTTCCGCGACCGTAGAACCGCCCGTCACGTTCGGACAGCTGGAACGGGTCCACGGTCCAGTTTTGGCCGTCCACCGGCACAGTGTCGGTGTGCCCTGACAGCACCCAGCCGGGCACGTCCGCAGGGCCGAAGGTTGCCCAAAGATTGGCCTTGGTGCCTGTGTCATCATAGACGCGGTGGCAGACCGCCCCGTGACGGGTCAGCCACTCCTCGGCCCAGTCAATAAGGGGCAGGTTGGAATTCCGGCTTGTGGTGTCAAAGCCGATCAGCGCCTTCAGGGCGGTTTGCGTGGCGGCGTTTGGCATCATATCTCTCCGTTATGGGTTTGGCTTGCCCGCGCGCGCACCATCGCCATAAACGCCAGTGTCGCAGATGAATGGCGCCTGTCGGCAGGCGAAAGGAAACTGGTTTGCAAGGTGATGCGCGGTTCAAACGGGCGGGTTGTCAGGCTGGGGTCCAGCCGCAAGGCCGTCGGAAAAGGGTTGATCAGCGCAAGGCCAAGCCCTTCGCGGACCAGTTCTGCGGCCGAGACGACGGTTGCGGTTTCTATCGTGATCTTGGGCTGCACACCGGCGGCCGCAAGGGCACGGTCCTTGGCCACGCGGGCAGAATGGCGGCGGGTTTGCGCGACATAGGCGCGATCATGCAGATCCTCTGGCCTGATGACGGTTTTGGCGGCCAGCGGATCATCGCGCTGCATCAGGCACACAACGTCCGAATCGCGAAACGGCTCAACGCGCACGCCGGCGTGGTTCGGTTCCGCATCCGACAGGGCGATATCGACGCGCCCTTCAGCCACCTGAGTTACCAGCACATCGCTGGATAACACATCAATCAGGATACGCTGGTCCGGAAACCGGCGCGAAAAATCGGCCACGGGGCCGGGCAGAAAACGGTGCGCAATTGTCGGCGGTGCCGCGATTCGCAGCGGAACGGTCGGGTCGGGCGCGCGCCGGTCGGGGTTCTCGATGCGGGCCAGAACCTTGAACAGGATATCCAGTTCGGCATCCACCCCCAGCGCTTCGGCTGTTGGCAGCAATCGCCCGCTTTCGCGCGAAAACAGGGTGCGGCCAAGGCGTTCTTCCAGTTGCGCCAATGCGCGACTCACGGCAGGCTGGGAGATTCCCAGAAGATCGGCGGCCGCCGTTGTGGTGCCTGTCGTGACAATCGCCCGCAAAACGCGCAGTTCGCGTAACCTGATGTCGGATCCGTCATTTTTGTTATGATCGTCGGGCACCGCGCCGCCTATGCGTTTTGGTTATGTTATTTTCTATTTACAATACGATTAATGCATCGTAGCGTTTAGTGCAAGAGCGGCTTGTAAAGGTCATGCACCCGCACATCCCGCCCTGTCAAAAGATCAATAAGACGTCACCAGCAAGGCGTTCGAGAATCACAATCAGGGAGCTACCAATGCCCAGAACTTCATCGAAAGCACTATTTTTATCCGCAAGCGCCGCGTTTGCATTGACCGCAGGCGCAGTGGGGGCCGATACGCTGCGCATCGGGCTTGCATCTGAGCCGACCTCGGTTGACCCGCATTACCACAACCTTGGGCCGAACAATGCGCTTGCGCGGCACATCTTCACGCCCTTGATCGCGCAGGATGCAAACCAGCTTCTGGAGCCTGGCCTTGCCACCGAATGGGAAGCGATTGACGACACGACATGGCGCATTGCGCTGCGCGAAGGCGTTACCTTTTCCAACGGCGACGCATTCACCGCGCGTGATGTGATCTATACGATCTGCCGCATTCCGCTGGTGCCGGACGCGCCATCGCCCTTTACGTTGTACACCCGCGCAATCGCAGGGCTGGAAGCCGAGGATGACCATACGCTGATCGTCACAACAGACGGCCCCGCGCCACTGCTGCCGAACCAGTTGTCGACCTTCGGCATCATATCGGCGTCTGTATCAGGTGCCGAGGACGAAGTGACATTTGGCGTGGATGGTTGCACAGGCGTTGGTGATGCGCCCGCGTCGGCAGAATTCAATGACCCCAGCTTTGCCATTGGGACCGGCCCTTACACGCTGGGCGCCTATATCCGGGGCGAGGAACTGCGCCTGTCACGCAATGAGAATTTCTTTGGTGATGCGCCGGCATGGGACGAAATCGTCATGCGCCCGCTGACCAATTCCGGCGCGCGTGTTGCCGCGCTGCTGGCCGGTGACGTGCATATGATCGAAAACCCGCCAACGCAGGACATCGCGCGGATCGAAGGGGACGGTTTTGCCATATCATCAGGTCTGTCCAACCGTGTGATCTATATCGCGCTGGATCAGGGCGATGCGCCCACGCCCGGCATCGACGGCGACACCAACCCGCTGCAGGACGCCCGCGTGCGCGAAGCGCTGGCGCTGTCCATCGACCGCGAAGCCATCCGCGACAGGCTGATGCTGGGCCTGTCCGAACCCGCTGGCGAATTGCTGCCCGCGCCAATGTTCGGCACCAACCCCGACCGTCCGGCGATCCCGTATAACCCTGACCGCGCGCGCGAATTGCTGGCGGAAGCGGGCTATGAGGACGGGTTCTCGATCGTGCTGGGCACACCCAATGACCGCTACATCAATGATGGCCCGATTTCGCAGGCCGTGGCGCAGATGTGGACGCAGGTTGGTGTGCGCACCGAAGTTGACGCCAAGACCTTCTCGGCGTTCATTGCAGACCGCAACGCCTTCAACTTCTCGGCCTTCCTTGCAGGCTGGGGTGCGGGCACAGGCGAGATGTCATCGCCGCTGGGGGCGCTGGTCGCCACCCGCGACCCTGATCGCAGCTTGGGTGGAACCAACCTTGCACGCCATTCCAACACGGAAATCGACGATCTTCTGGTCGAGGCACTGCAAACTGTGGATGACGGCGAACGCGAGCGCTTGCTGCGTGAAGCCAGCACAATCGCGATGGACACATTCGCCATTGTCCCCATCCATTATGAGCTGACGACATGGGCACTTGCCCCCGGTCTGGAATACGAGGCACGCGCGGACCAGTACACGCTGGGGTCTGCTGTGGTTCGGGCAGACTGATCCTGTCCACATGTGGCATGCGCCGGGTGTAAGCCCGGCGCATCGCATTATTCTTCATTCTTGCCAGCGGAGAACATCGCCATGGTGGCATATCTGCTTCGGCGTCTGGGTCAGAGCCTGCTTGCTGTCATTGCGATGGCAGTGCTGGTTTTTGTCGGCGTCTATGCAATTGGCAACCCCGTCGACATCCTGATCAACCCCGAAGCGACCGAGCGTCAGCGTCTGGAAGTCATGGAACGGATGGGGCTGGACCGGCCCTTGTGGGAACAATTCTGGGTCTATTTCGGCAACCTGTTGCAGGGCGATTTCGGCCGCTCGTTTGTCTATGGCGAAAGTGCCATGTCGGTGATTTTGCAGCGTTTGCCTGCAACCATGGAACTGGCGTTGTTTGCGCTTGTGCTGGCCATCGTGTTCGGCGTGCCGCTGGGGGTGATTGCGGGGTTGAAGCCCGACACCTATACCGGACGCGGCATCATGGCGGGGTCCATTTTGGGGTTCAGTCTGCCGAATTTCTGGCAAGGTCTGATGATGATCCTGATTTTTGCGGTTTTTCTGGGGTGGTTGCCTGCGGGCGGGCGCGGCCAGACGACCGAGTTTCTGGGAATGCGGGTCAGCTTTCTGAACTGGGACGGGCTGAAACACATGATCCTGCCTGCAATCAATCTGGCGCTGTTCAAGATGGCGCTTGTCATCCGCCTTGCCCGCGCAGGCACGCGCGAGGTGATGATGCAGGATTATATCAAATTCGCCCGCGCCAAAGGGCTGTCCTACCGGCGCGTGGTGTTCGTGCATGTGTTGAAAAACATCATGATCCCTGTCGTGACCATTCTGGGGTTGGAACTGGGTTCGATGATCGCGTTTGCGGTGGTCACGGAAACGGTGTTCGCATGGCCGGGCATGGGCAAGCTGTTGATCGACAGTATCAACCGGCTGGACCGGCCTGTTATCGTGGCCTATCTGATGCTGATTGTGTTCCTGTTCGTGCTGATCAATTTCCTTGTTGATTTGCTGTATTCGGTGCTGGACCCAAGGGTGCGTCTGGCGCAGCGGGGGACACAATGACCGATATACCAAACCCCACGCCGCCCAAGAAGGCCAAGGCCGTCAGCCCGCTGCGCGCCTCGGTGCTGGATTTCGCTGCAAGTCCGCTGGCAATGGTCGGTCTGTTTGTGATGGTGGTGATGGCGCTGTCCGCGATCTTCGCACCGTGGATCACGCCACAGAACCCTTATGATCTGTCCCAACTGTCGATCATGGATAACAACATGCCACCTGGGTCGGAATCCTTCGGGGGCATGACCTATTGGCTGGGCACGGACCCGCAGGGACGCGACATGCTGTCGGCCATCATTTACGGGCTGCGGATGAGTCTGATGGTCGCGGTCACTGCAACACTGTGCGCGTTGGCCATCGGTATGGCAATGGGCATCACTGCGGCCTATTTCGGCGGGCGTGTCGATACGCTGATCATGCGGGTTGTGGACCTGCAACTGTCATTCCCTGCCATTCTGGTGGCGCTGATCCTGCTGGCCATTCTGGGCAAGGGGGTGGACAAGGTGATCATCGCGCTGGTGATCGTGCAATGGGCCTATTATGCGCGTACGGTGCGCGGATCGGCCCTTGTGGAACGGCAGCGCGACTATATTGCCGCCGCGCGCGGGCTGGGTCTGGGGCATGCGCGGGTGATGTTCCGCCACCTGTTGCCCAATACCCTGCCGCCGCTGATCGTTGTGGCGACCGTCCAGATTGCACAGGCCATCGCATTGGAGGCAACGCTGTCCTTCCTTGGGGTGGGGGTGCCGGTGACCGAACCGTCGCTGGGCCTGCTGATCGCCAATGGCTATTCCTACCTGCTGTCGGGGGCCTATTGGATCAGTGTGTATCCCGGCATTGCCCTGCTGGTTGCCATTATCGCGATCAATCTGGTCGGTGACCAGTTGCGCGATGTCCTTAACCCCCGTCTGAGGCGCTGATATGACTGCTGTTCTACAGGTTGAAGACCTGAAAACCCATTTTTTCACGCGCGCTGGCGTTGTTCCTGCGGTTGATGGTGTCAGCTTCAGCGTTAACCGCGGCGAGGTGATGGGCCTTGTGGGTGAAAGCGGGTCTGGCAAAACCGTCACCGGTTTTTCGATCATGGGGATGGTGGATAAACCGGGCCGTATCGTTGGCGGGCGTATCCTGTATCAGGGCCGCGATCTGGCCAATATGTCGGAACGTGAATGGCAGGCCATTCGTGGCCGGCACATCGCGATGATCTTTCAAGACCCGATGATGACGCTGAATCCGGTTCTGAAAATTTCCACCCAGATGATCGAGGCGGTTCAGGCGCATGAGCATATCAGCAAGGAAGCCGCGCGCGAACGCTGCCTTGCCACGCTGGCGCGTGTCGGCATTCCCTCACCCGCCGAACGCATGGAGGCCTATCCGCACCAGTTTTCTGGTGGCATGCGCCAGCGTGTGGCGATTGCCATTGCGCTGTTGCACGACCCTGAAGTGATTGTCGCGGATGAACCTACCACGGCGCTGGACGTGACCATTCAGGCGCAAATTCTGGCCGAGGTGCAGAAACTGGCCGAAACCAGTGGCACGGCGCTGATCTGGGTGACCCATGACCTTAGTGTCGTGTCCAGTCTGGCGGACAATATTGCCGTTATGTATGCGGGACGTATTGTCGAGCAGGGGCGTGCGGCCACTGTGCTGCGCCACCCTGCGCATCCCTATACCCATGGATTGATCGAATCGATCCCCAGCCGCAACAAGCGTGGCGGGGATCTGGCGCAGATCCCCGGTATGACGCCGCCGCTTCTGGATTTGCCGCAAGGCTGCGCCTTCCGGCCCCGCTGCCCGAAGGCAACCGATGCCTGCCGTGCCGAACAAGTGCCGCGCGAAATGCCCACAGGCCAGCACGCGCGGTGTATTCACCCGATGCAACCGGCGGCCGAGGTGGCACAATGAGCGATGCCTTGATCGAAATCGAACACCTGTCCAAGCTGTTTCGCGAAGAACACGATATGGCCGCGCGCATGGCCGCGCGCATGGGGGTAGGGCATGAACCCGCCACGGTGCATGCTGTCGACGATGTCAGCTTTTCCATAGCGCCCGGCGAGGTGGTGGGGCTGGTCGGCGAAAGCGGGTCCGGCAAATCCACCATCGGCCGGATGATCGCGGGATTGCTGCCCGCCACGAAGGGCAGAATCCTGTTTCAGGGTGCCGATATCACCACCCGCAACCGTGCCGAGACAAAGGCCGCGGCGCTACAGATACAGATGATCTTTCAAGATCCCATGTCGTCGCTGAATCCGCGGATGCGGGTGCGCGACATCATTGCCGAAGCGCCGGTATATCATGGCATCATCAAGCAGTCGCAGGCCCGTGAATTCGTGGCCGAGACACTGGAACGGGTCGGGCTTGAACCGTCTGCTGGCGACCGCTACCCGCACCAGTTTTCGGGGGGGCAGCGCCAGCGTATCGTAATCGCGCGCGCCTTGGCGGTCAGTCCGCAATTCCTGATTTGTGATGAATCCGTGGCCGCGCTGGATGTGTCGATTCAGGCGCAGGTTCTGAACCTGTTCATGCGGCTGCGCCGTGAACTGGGTCTGGCCTATCTGTTCATCAGCCATGATCTGGGCGTGGTCGAGCATATCTCGGATCGGGTGGTCATTCTGTATCTGGGTCGTGTTGTGGAAATCGCCCCGACCGAGGCCCTGTATGCCGATGCCCGTCACCCCTATACGCAGGCGCTTCTGGCCGAAGTGCCGCGCCTGTCCTTTGAAAAGCGCCGGTTCGAGCCGATCAAGGGCGAGATTCCGTCACCCTTGAACCCGCCGCCAGGGTGCCATTTCCACACGCGCTGCCCCTTCGCCGGACCAAGATGTTCGCGCGAAGTGCCGCGCTTGCGGCACACCGGCCCCCGCGCCGTGGCCTGCCATCTGGAAGATGGGGGTGTCGAATGACCATCATCCCCGGTGTGCTTGAAGTTGTGGGCGCTGACAGCCAGCATGTGCCCTTGGTGTTTGACAGCCCCCATTCCGGCACCGATTACCCAGCCGATTTTCGCCCCATTGCGGACCGCGCGGCCCTGCGCATGGCCGAAGATACGCATGTCCATACCTTGTTTGCGGGCGTGGTCGATATTGGCGGGGTGATGCTTCATGCGCTTTTCCCGCGATCTTATGCCGATACCAACCGCGCGGTGGACGATCTGGACCCCGCGCAGATTGACGGCACGCTGGCCATGCCCCTGCGCCCGTCGGTCAAAAGCCGAAATGGCATCGGGCTGTGCTGGACACGGGTGCCGCCAGATGGCGCGCCGATGTAT
Organism: Roseinatronobacter sp.; assembly: GCF_051859525.1. Classification (NCBI taxonomy): domain Bacteria; kingdom Pseudomonadati; phylum Pseudomonadota; class Alphaproteobacteria; order Rhodobacterales; family Paracoccaceae; genus Roseinatronobacter; species Roseinatronobacter sp. The sequence continues at coordinate 9,743 of NZ_JBHYFM010000031.1, forward strand.
GACCGCCCGCTGACGGCGGCAGAAGTGCAGCACCGCATCGACACCTATCACCAACCCTATCAAACCACACTGCGCAGCCTGCTGGATTCGACCCATGCCCGCTGGGGGCAGGTCTGGCATGTCAATTGTCATTCCATGCCGCATCATGCTAGTGCCATGTCGCCCGAGCCAATGGGCACTACGCGCGCGGATTTTGTTCTTGGCGATCGCGATGGCACCAGTTGCGCGCCCGTGCTGACGCAAACCATCCGCGATTTTCTGGTCGCGCGTGGCGTGTCGGTGGGAATTAACGATCCTTACAAGGGCATGGAACTGGTGCGCGCGAACGGAAACCCCACCGCGAACCGCCATTCCATACAGATAGAAATCAACCGCCGCCTGTATATGGACGAGGCAACACGCCAGCCCAATAAAGGTTTTTCAGCGCTGCAAGTGTTGTTGAATGACCTGTCCGCCCATCTTGCCGAATTTGCCGCCGACCAATCATAAAGGCCCTGACTGATGACCCCTGCGTCCTATCCTGTGGAACTGACCCCGCCCGATATCTCGGCATATGCCGCCGGTAATACGGGCGTACCCTATATCTGGACTTTTGACAGTGGCCAGCCCGGCCCGCATGTTGCGGTCAGTGCTGTTGTGCATGGCAACGAACCTTGTGGGGCGATCGCGCTGGACTGGTTGTTCAAGCATGATGTGCGCCCCTTGCAGGGCAGGCTGTCACTGGCCTTCATCAACACCGCTGCCTATCACGCCTTTGATGCCGAAAACCCCAATGACAGCCGCTGGGTGGACGAGGATTTCAACCGCCTGTGGTCGGCGCAGGTTCTGGATGATGACACACGCAAGTTGACTGTGGAACTGGCGCGCGCACGCGAAATCCGGCCCTGGCTGGACACAGTTGACCTGCTGCTGGACATCCATTCCATGCAACACAAAACTGAACCGTTGACGATTGCGGGAACGCTGGCCAAGGGGCGGGATCTGGCGCGCGCGGTCGGCACGCCTGCCGTTGCTGTCAGTGATCGTGGCCATGACGAAGGTGTGCGCATGCGCGATTATGCCGGTTTCGCGGATGAACATTCGCCACGCAATGCGCTGCTGGTGGAATGTGGCCAGCATTGGGAAACGCCTGCCGCTGATATCGCGCTGGACACGACGCTGGCCTATCTTGCCGCGACAGGCGCCGTGTCGCAGGACTATGCGCAAGCGCACCGGCCATTGCCCGCGCCCGACAGTATGCGTTTTTACGAAGTGTCCGGCCCTGTGACAGTGGAAACCGATAATTTCCGTTTCGCAAGTGACTGGCGCGGGTTCGAGCATCTGCCACAAGGCACGTTGATTGGCCATGATGGCGCGCGTGAAATCCGCGCACCGCATCCGACCACAGTTCTGATCATGCCCTCGGAACGGCTTTGGCCCGGCAAAACTGCAGTCCGGCTGGCACAGCCTGTCAGTTGAAATTCGGGCAGACGCGCATAATGCGGGTCTGCCACCGAAACCCGCAGTGCAAGTGAATATCTGTTAATGCCGGCAGACCGGCCGCGCTTTTGCGCAACCATATTGGCGGTATTTCAGTCGATTAGGGTAAATGGCGCGCCCGAAAGGATTCGAACCTCTGACCCCCAGATTCGTAGTCTGGTGCTCTATCCAGCTGAGCTACGGGCGCGTTGAGGGCTAACTATCCGCCTGTTGCGGGCTTTGCAAGGGGGGCTTGGAAGTATTTTCGCAAAATATCAGATCAATTTGCATTCGGCATCCAGATACGGAATTCGGTGCCGTCTTGGTCAGAGCGTGTCAGCTCAAGCCGCCCGCCATGGCCGCGAACCAGCTCCGCGGCAATGGCCAATCCCAGCCCGACACCGCCCTTGCGCACCCCCCCCTGAAAGGCCTCGAACAAATGATCGCGGGCGCGGGGGGGCAGGCCCGGACCTGTATCCCCCACGCGGATGCAAACGCCGCTATGCCCGTCAGATTTGCTGTCCTGCGCCGAAATCTCGATGACGCCGGGCTGGCGTGTCGCTTCCAGTGCCTGACGGGCATTGCGCACAAGATTGTGCAGCACCCGAAATAACTGTTCTTCATCGGCACGCAGGTGCAGTGTTGCGGGAATATCGGCCAAAAACGTCACCTCTGCGTCATCCGCCAGGGCAAGGCGTTCGCTTTCGATGACATCCTCGACCAGGGGCGCAAGCTGTACACGCGTCAGGCGTGGTGGCGGTTCCTCGGCCTTGCCGAAGGCAAGCGTTGCCTCGCACAGATTGATAGCGCGTGACAATGACCCCACAAGTTTGGGTGCCGCGCGCTTCACGCTGGGGTCGTCGCTGGCCTCCATCCGGTCGGCCAGCATCGAGGCTGTTGTCAGCATATTGCGCAGGTCATGGCTGATGCGCGCGACCGATCCGCCAAGTTGCGCCAGACGGTCCTTCTGGCGCAAAAGCCCTGTCAGATCACTTTGCATACGGTGCAGCGCGTCTTCTGCATCGCGCAATTCACGGATATTGGACTGCGGGGTGATAATTCGTGTCTGGTCCTGGGGGGATTCGGCATAAACCGCCATTGACTGGATAACCCGTCGCATAGGCGTGACGACGAACAGACGCACCGACAGAAACAGCAAAAGTGCGGTGAAAATCGAAATCGCTAGTGAAAGCAGCAGGATACGCTGCCCGTAATCCCATAATTCACGGTGCAGATCCGATGTGTCCAGTGCAATCTCGATCAGCAAGCCGCCCCGCTGCACGGGGTCTCCGATCACGCGGATGATACGCGGTTCGCGCGCCCCCAATTCTGCAAATGCATCGCGGATCAGGCTGAACATACTGCCCATACGCAGATCGTATGTCGCATCGACAGGGCCGGGCAGGGGCGAGGACAGGACCAGTTCGCGGACTTCGTCGCGACGCAGCACGACGTTGAACACCCCCGCATTTTCCAGCAATTCCCCGGCCAGTTCCCCCGCAATGGACCCGTCAGATGCCAGTAGCGCCAGCGATGCGATCTGTGCACGTTCCAGCCGCGCAAGCAGATATTCTTCGCGATAACGGGCGACGGAGGGGGCAAAAATAAGCACCTCCGCCAGCATCACGAAGATGACAGCAAGCAGCAGGAATCGACCCGACAGCGTGTTGACGAACATGCTCCCTCTTGCGCACGGTGTTACTCAGGGCAGCCATCTCTGCACCATTCTGACGACGCGCTTTATCATAGGGTTATCAAATAGCTTAGGCGAAAAATAGGCCCCAGCCGCACGTTTGCCGATTTCCGCCAATGTCGGGTATGGCAGCACGGTTCCCGCAATCGCGCCCATCTTCAGGTTGTTGGCCATTGCCAGCGCAAAAGGGGCAATCAATTCGCCCGCCTGCGCGCCGGCCAGTGTGACCCCGACAGGACGGCCCCGCGCGACCATCAGCTTGATGAACCCGTCTGTGCGCCCGTCCGCCTGCGCGCGGTCGATCTGGCCATAGCCGATACGCTGCACGCTAAGCTGGCCGCCGTATTTCTGACGTGCCTGTGCTTCGGTCAGGCCGATCTGTGCCAGTTCCGGATCTGTGTAGGTGACGTGGGGAATGTGATCCTGCCGTGCCTTGACCGGCAGGCCAAACAGACAGGAACGGATGACAAGGCCCGCGTGATACGCTGCCAGATGGGTGAACTGCCCATGTCCGGCCACATCGCCGATGGCAAAGACGCGCCGGTTCGTTGTGCGCAGGTTCGCGCCCAGTTTCAGACCGTGGCGATCATGGGCAATGCCCGCAACATCCAGATCCAGCCGGTCCAGATTGGGCTTGCGCCCTGCGGCAATCAGAAGGTGGGTGCCTGCGAATATGGTGCCGCCTCTGACCTGAACCTCTATGGCGCCCGCGCGGCCTGAAACCTGTTCGACATGGGCATTCTCGACAATCTCGACGCCTTCATTGCGCAAATGCGCCACGACCAGTGCCGCCGCGTCCGGATCGTCGCGTGCCAGTGCCGCAGCCCCTTCGATGACGGTCACCCGTGCACCCAGCCTGCGATGGGCCTGCGCCATTTCCAGCCCGATTGGCCCTGCGCCGATAATCAGCAGGTGGCCGGGGCAATCGGGCTGCGCGAACAGGGTTTCGTTGGTCATGTAGGGCACGCTGTCCAACCCCGGAATGGGCGGAACCAGCGGGCTTGATCCGGTCGCAATGACGAACCGGCGTGCGCGTATGGTGGTGCCGTCAACGTCGATCCTGTCGGGGCCGGTGAAGCGGGCATACCCCTGAACGACCTGAACACCCAGACCTTCGAAGCGTTCTATCGAATCATGCGGTTCGATCGTTGCAATGGTCGATTTCACATGTGCCATGGCATCCTGAAAATCCTGCGCCGTGGCAGGGGCGGCATGTCCGCGTGCCTTGACCGCCTTCGCCCGCGCCAGCAGTGCCTTGGAGGGGACGCACCCGTAATTCAGGCAATCCCCGCCCATTTTGTGACCTTCGACCAGAACAACGCGCGCCCCCATCTGCACCGCCCCCGCCGCCACGGACAACCCGCCGGACCCGCCGCCAATGACGCAGATATCGGTTTTCAAATCGCTCATGGTGCAATGTCCTTTTTGCGCAGTGCCTTGATAATCGCGGGCAGCACCGAAATGGCTGCAAGTCCCAGCAGCGGACCAAGGATGTGAGGCTCGAATATGATTCCCATATTAGGCGTCTCGTCGCGCGCGAACACCTCTCCCAGTCCGGCCCCGACCCAGGTGTAGACAAAACCGCCCGGAAGTATGCCGAAGAAGGTTGTCGTGGCAAAGACCGACAATCTGACGCCAATCAGCGCGGGAATCACATTCATCACGAAAAATGGCAGAACCGGCATCAGCCGCAGCGAAAACAGCACTGGCGCCTCATTCTCGCGGATCGCTGATGTCAGGCGCTTCATGCGCCCGTCGCTGGCATCGATCCTGGCCGCCATGGCACGCCCGAAACCGGCGCGCACGGCCAGAAAAATCAGTACGGCCCCTGTCGTGGCGGCGACAAGGTTGAACAATGCGCCCGGAAACAGCCCGAACAGGAACCCCCCAGTCAGGGTGGCTGCCGTCGCGCCCGGCAATGAGAACGCTACAATCGCGATATAGGCCCCGACAAAAACCGCAGCGGTGACCGCATAATGCGCATCCCGAAAACCAAGCAGCAGGGCACGGTTTTCGCGCAGTGTGTCAAAATTCAGATAATCACGCAGCAAAACCGCACCAATGGCTGCAACGCACAGGATCATCAGAACGGGCAGGCGCTGGCGCCATCGCGGTGGTGGCAGGGGGGCAGAGTTGGTCACGCAGCGTTCCTTATTCCGATAATGTCCCTATACTTCGTACCAGATGGCGCATTTGTTGCGCACGCAATAGCGTGTTCACGACAGGTTGAACGCGAGAGAGTATATTGGCAGGATTATTACAACGCAGTGTGGCTTTTTGTGGAAATCCACTTGAAACAGTGCGATTGCGAATTGACTTGCGCGGTTCGGGGACGTATCTGGCGGGTCTGTAATTGGATGGGTGGCCGAATCCGAATGGGTTGCGGTTGCCGGAATGAAGGAACGGAGCGATGAAACGCACCTATCAGCCCAGCAATCTGGTCCGCAAGCGCCGCCACGGTTTCCGTGCACGCATGGCAACCAAAGCCGGCCGCAAGATTTTGAACGCACGCCGTCGTATCGGTCGTAAGAACCTGTCGGCCTAAGGTATTTGGCCCGATATTTCGGGCCGGAGGGACCATGATGGCACCGCCGAAAGCAAATGTGGCAGGGCAAACCGCCTACGCTGCAGATGCATCGGCGGTTTTATCATATGGAAAGCCTGATATCCTGAAGTTGCGCGCCGACTTCCTGCGCACAGCCAAGGGCAAACGCCTGCCTTGTCCTGCATTTCTGTTGCAGGCGCGCGCGCGCGATGATGACGCCCCTTGGCGGGTGGGCTTCACCTGCTCCAAGAAGGTCGGGAACGCGGTCATCCGCAATCGCGCCAAGCGGCGCCTGCGCGAGATTGCGCGCGTTGTGCTGGCGCATCATGGGCTGGCTGGCTGGGATTATGTTCTGGTCGGACGGCCTGATGCGACAGTCAGTCGGGATTTTTATGCGATGCATGCCGATCTGGAACATGCCTTGCACAAGCTGCACGGGACACAGAAGTGACCCCGCTGGCGTGGGTCTTTTCGCTGCCGGTGCGGTTTTACCGCGTGGTATTCAGCCCATGGGTCGGACATAACTGCCGCTATCAGCCTACATGTTCGGCCTATGCCCTTGAAGCGCTCGAAAAACATGGCGCGATCAAGGGGGCAGTGTTGGCGCTGCGCCGTATCGGGCGTTGTCACCCGCTGGGCAAATCCGGGTATGACCCCGTGCCGGGGGTTGATCCGGAACATGATGCGAAACAGCGCCGCTGACTTTGCAGTGTCCGGTTTTTTATGGCATAGCCGCCAAACAAGGATGGATGCGCCCAGATGCTTGATGAAACTGCCGATCTTCCCCTGATCCTGCAAGGGGCCCCCGACACCACCGAGTTCCGCAAACTGCGCAAGCGCATCATTCGCGAAACCCGCGCGGTGATTGACCAATACGGCATGATCGAACCGGGCGCGCGTTGGCTGGTATGCCTTTCGGGCGGCAAGGACAGCTATACGCTGCTGGCCGCGCTGATCGAGTTGAAATGGCGCGGGCTGTTGCCGGTGGAATTGCTGGCCTGCAATCTGGATCAGGGGCAGCCGAATTTTCCGGCGACCGTCTTGCCCGAATTTCTGACAAGGATGCAGGTGCCGCACCGGATTGAGTATCAGGATACATATTCCATAGTTGTGGACAAGGTGCCGCAGGGGCGTACCTATTGCGCGCTGTGTTCGCGGTTGCGGCGGGGTAATCTGTATCGCATCGCGCGCGAAGAAGGGTGCAGTGCGGTTGTTCTGGGCCATCACCGCGATGACCTGCTGGAGACGTTTTTCATGAACCTGTTTCATGGCGGGCGGATGGCGACCATGCCGCCGAAGCTGGTGAATGAAGACGGCGACCTGTTCGTATATCGCCCCCTTGCCTTTGTGCCGGAACAGGATTGTGACCGCTTCGCGCGGGCCATGAATTTCCCTATCATTCCCTGTGACCTGTGCGGATCGCAAGAAGGTCTGCAACGCATGCAGGTCAAGGCGCTTCTGGATGAATGGGAAAAGCGCAGTCCGGGGCGGCGGAATGTCATGTTCCGTGCCTTGATGAATGTGCGTCCATCGCATATGCCGGACCCACAGCTTTTCGACTTTCTGGCCCTTGCGCGCGGGGTCAAACCACCACCCGACCCGAATGCGCCCCCTGATCTGACCTTGTGACGGGACAAATCAGGGAAAACCGCTTGACCTTTGCCCAGTGCTTCTGTTGAACCGGGCGCGACCCTTTATGTGACAGGAAACGGCCTTTTCATGGACGAACAGAACCGCAATCTGCTTTTGGCCTTTGCTCTCAGCCTGTTTGTGCTGGTTGTCTGGATGTGGATGTTCCCGCCCCCCGAGCCCGCACCGCAAGATGCCGCTGATGTGGCCGAGTTGCCGCTTGCCGAAGGCGAGCAGGCACCCGCCATGGTCGAGGGGCTGGACAGTGACGGATTGCCGGAACTGCCGCGTATCGACATCGATACCCCGCGTCTGGTCGGCACGATCAACCTGCGCGGTGGGCGCATCGATGATCTGGCATTGCGCGACTACCGCGAAACGGTGGATGCCGATTCCGATATCGTGCATTTGCTGACCCCCGAAGGCACGAGAGAGGCGTTTTATGCATTGCACGGGTGGCGTCCCGGTCGCGATGTCAGTTGGGATGACGTTCCCGGCGCCAGCACAGCCTGGGAACTGGTCGAGGGCACGCGCCTGGCGCCTGGCGCGCCGGTGACGCTGGCATGGACCAACGATCAGGGCCTGCGCTTCACACAGCGCTATGAAGTCGATGAAAACTTCATGTTCACCATCACACAGGGCGTCGAGAACGCAGGTGATGCAACTGCACGCGTCGCGCCCTACGGGTTGTTGTCGCGTCATGGAGAGCCGTCCGATCTGGAAAATTTCTTCATCAGCCATGAAGGGTTTATCGAAGTTGCCGATGGCAGGCTGAATGAAGATAAATACAAGGCCATTCGTGACCTGCGCATCCACGATCGCGAAAATACGAATGCGCGTGTGACCGAAGTTGCTGAGAATGGCTGGCTGGGCATCAGTGACAAATACTGGATGGCAACGCTTGTGCCGCAACCTGGTCAGGCGTTTTCTGCCGTGTCGCGCTATATCCCCGCGCGCGATGTGTACCAGACCCGCGCCGACCTGCCGACGCTTGTTGTCGGCCCGGGCGAGAGCGAGCAGGTCCAGACAATGTTCTTTGCCGGTGCCAAGGAATGGAGCATCATCCGTGCCTATGAACGTGAACTGGGAATTGACCGGTTCATCGATGCGATCGACTGGGGCTGGTTCTTCTTTCTGACCAAACCCATCTTCGCAACGCTGTATTTCATCAACGGAATTATCGGCAATATGGGGTGGTCCATCATTACCCTGACGCTGCTGATCAAGGCCGTGTTGCTGCCGCTGGCGTGGAAATCCTATGTCAGCATGGCCAAGATGAAGGAACTTCAGCCCGAAATGATGGCGCTGAAGGAACGCGCTGGCGATGACCGCCAGATGATGCAGCAGGAAATGATGAAGCTGTACAAGGAAAAGAAGGTGAACCCCGCTGCGGGTTGTCTGCCGATCCTGTTGCAGATCCCGATCTTCTTCTCGCTGTATAAGGTTATTTTTGTCACTATCGACTTGCGGCATGCAGAATGGTTCGGTGTGTTCAACGACCTGTCGGCCCCTGACCCCACATCCATTATGAACCTGTTCGGGTTGCTGCCTTGGGCGGCGCCACATCCCGAAAGCATTCTGGCGATGGTGTTCATCGGTATTCTGCCCATCTTGCTGGGTGTGTCGATGTGGTTGCAGATGAAACTGAACCCGACACCCACCGAACCCATCCAGCAGGCCGTGATGACATGGATGCCGTGGATCTTCATGTTCATGCTGGGCTGGTTTGCATCGGGTCTGGTGCTGTACTGGATCGCGAACAATGTCATCACCTTCACACAGCAATATTCCATCATGGCGATGAATGGCAGCAGGCCGGACCTTCTGGGCAATATCGGTGTGAAAAAGAAGAAGAAGGGCTAGGCCTATGGGGTGGCGGCTGGCGCATATCTTCCGCCATCCTATCAAGGCGCATGGCCGGCAAGAGCTGGCACATGTCGCCCTGAGCGAGGGGCGTTGCCTGCCCTTCGACCGTCATTGGGCCGTTGCCCATGAAGCGGCCAGACTGCGTGACGGCTGGAACCCGTGCATGAATTTTACGCGCAGCGCCAAAACACCGACATTGCAGGCGATTTCCGCGCAGATGGATGACACGACAGGTCAGATCACCCTGACCCATCCGGCACGCCCGTCCCTGACATTTGCCCCGGATGCGGCCCAAGGGCAGGCAGATTTCCTGAACTGGGTCGCGCCGCTGATGGCGGGCGGTCGCGCACAGCCTGTGCGGCTGGTCACCGCGGGGCGCGGCATGACGGACACGGATTTCGAATCTGTATCCATCCTGAACCTTGCGTCCAACCGTGTGTTGGGCAAGCGCTTTGGCCGTGATCTGGGACTTGATCGCTGGCGGGGCAACCTGTGGCTGGACGGGCTGGCGCCATGGGAAGAATTTGACCTTCTGGGCCGCGAACTGGCCATCGGGGAGGCGCGGCTGAAAATCGTCGAACGCATTACCCGCTGCCGCGCGACAATGGTAGATTGCGCCACTGGCCGGATCGACGTTGATACGCTTGCGGAACTGGACGCAGGGTATGGCCATACAGATTTTGGCGTCTACGCCATTGTCACGCGCGGCGGCACGATCCGCACGGGCGACAGACCGGAGCTTTGCGCATGACACAACTGCCTTTTCCCATTTCCGAAGAACCGACCCCTGATGCCGCCGAACGCGGGCGCAAACTGATGACCGGTCAGGTGGAATTCCTGAAAGGCGTGGTTGCCATGGACGGCCTGCCGCCTGCGGACAGGATGGAAGTGTGTTTTGCAGGCCGGTCCAATGTCGGTAAATCCAGCCTGATCAACGCATTGACAGGGCGCAAGGCGATTGCGCGCACGTCAAATACCCCCGGCCGCACGCAGGAAATCAACTATTTCACGGTTGCAGACAGTCATTATCTGGTGGATTTGCCCGGCTATGGTTTTGCCAAAGCGCCCATTCCCATTGTCGAACGCTGGCAGCGCCTGCTGAAGGCATATCTGTCCGGTCGCGCCACATTGCGCCGCGCCTTTTTGCTGGTCGATATGCGCCATGGCGTGAAGCCCGTTGATGCGGAGATCATGAAACTGCTGAACAGTTCTGCCGTCACTTTTCAGGTGGTGCTGACCAAGGCGGACAAGCTGGGCCGTGCCGCACAAGAGCAGACATTGGAACAGGTGCGCGGCGCGCTTGCCAAACACCCTGCCGCCTATCCGGAAATTATTGTCACTTCGTCCGAGACGGGCGACGGCATTCCCACTTTGCGCGCGATAATCGCGGACCTGACTTAACATGAAGAAGCAACGCCCCATGACACAGGATTGGTTTGCCACCGCCCGGACCCTGTCCGAGGCTCTACCCTATTTGCAGCGCTATTCCGGCGCGATTGTCGTCATAAAATTTGGCGGTCACGCCATGGGCGATGCCGAAGAAATGGCGTCCTTCGCGCGCGATGTGGTGTTGATGCGTCAGGTCGGCGTGAACCCCGTTATCGTGCATGGTGGCGGCCCGATGATCAACGAGATGCTGCAAAAGCTGGATATTAAGTCCGAATTTGTGCGCGGCAAACGTGTGACCGATGCGGCCACCATGAATGTGGTTGAAATGGTGCTGTCGGGGTCGGTGAACAAACGCATTGTTCAGGCCATCCAGCTGGAAGGGGGCAAGGCTGTCGGCCTGTCGGGCAAGGATGGTGGCATGGTCACTTGTGAACCCGATGATCCCGAACTGGGGCTTGTCGGGCGGCCTGCGGCCATTAACACGGACCTGCTGCACCATCTGTTCACTGGCGGGTTCATTCCCGTCATTGCGCCGCTGGGCATGGGCCTGCAGGGCGAGACATACAACATTAACGGCGACACGGCCGCAGGTGCCATCGCCGCCGCGCTGAAGGCCGACCGCCTGCTGTTGCTGACGGACGTGTCGGGCGTGAAGAACGAGCATGGCGATGTGGTCACACAGCTTAGCCCCGCCCATGTTCGTGATCTGACAGAGAAGGGCGTGATTGCGGGGGGCATGATTCCCAAAACGCAAACCGCCCTTGATGCCATTGACGGGGGCGTGCGCGCTGTGGTCATCCTAGACGGGCGCGCGCCCAATGCGTGTTTGCTGGAATTGTTCACCGATCACGGCGCAGGCAGTATCATCCGAGAGTCTGCGCCATTGGCCAAAACACAGGTATAGTGCATGCCGCAGGTGCTGGGGCGTATTGCTGAACTGGCGCAGGCACATGCACTTGCTGTTATGGGCAGTGTCCAGCGCGATCAGGAAAATCTGCCAGATCATGTTCAGACACTTGTCCTGCTTGGCCCGCATGAGCCGGGCTTTTGGGAAACCTTCACGGCCAGCCCTGAATATATGGACGGTGCCCCAGACCCCATGGATCGCTGGTCGCGCCGTGTCATTGACCAGATGGCGCGTCAATTGGGGGCGCGCGCCTTCTACCCTTTTGGTGTCCAGCCGCCCCATCCGTTTTTCAGTTGGGCGTTGGCGACAGGTCGTGTCTGGTCGTCGCCTGTTCAATTTCTGGTGCATGACATCGCAGGGCTTTGGGCGTCTTTTCGCGGGGCCTTGGGGTTCGATGAAATTCTGGACCAGCCCGCGCGCGCTGCACCCCCTTGTGCAACCTGCGCGCAGCCCTGTGCAACGGCCTGTCCGGTGGGTGCATTGACGCCGCAAGGCTATGATGTGCCCGCCTGCCATGCGTTCCTTGACAGTGCCGACGGACAGCACTGTCTGTCGGGGGGCTGCATTGTGCGTGCTGCCTGTCCGGTGTCGCAAACCTTCGGGCGCAGGCCTGAACAATCTGCATTTCACATGAGGCAGTTTCACCCATGACCCTACGCCTGATTCTGACGCGCCACGCAAAATCCGACTGGGACAATCCGCTGGATTCGGATCATATGCGCCCCTTGAATGCGCGCGGGCAACGTGCGGCGCCTGCAATCGGGCGCTGGCTGGCGGGCAACCACTATCTGCCGCAACAAGCGCTGGTGTCCGATGCGACCCGCACGCGCCAGACATGGGACCGCATCGGTGCCGAATTTCCCGCAGCCGTGCCCGCACAGTTTGAAGCAGCGCTGTATCATGCGGGGCCGGACGTGATGCTGCGTGTCCTGCACACTGCGCAGGCGCAAACCGTCATCATGATCGGGCATAATCCTGGCATTGCTGCGTTTGCGCATATGCTTCTTGCTGCGCCCTCGACCCATCCGGAATTTAGCCGGTATCCGACATGTTCGACGCTTGTTGCGGAATTTGACGCCACCGGTTGGGGCGATGTGCGTTACGGCAGCGGGCGGGCGGTGGCGTTTATTGTGCCGCGCGACCTGGATCAGTCGGACTGAAGTGCGAAATAGAAGCGTGCGGCGTCCAGAAACGCGGCCTTGCGGCCAGCGGCCAGACGCTCGGCCTCCTCATCGCTGCCCCATTGTTCGATCTGCCATTCCTCGTCTACGCGCGATGCCGTCCATAAATCTGGCGGCGTCGCGAATTGGTCGATTGTGGCCAGACCAATAATCAATGACCCCGACATCGACACCAGATCATGGAAGGCAGTCAGTTCGAACGCATCAAGGCGTTCTACATCCGTGCGCATGCTGGTCAGCAATTCCGCGGGTTGCGGGGCATGGATCACACCAACAAAGGTGGCCGGTTTCACCCCGTAGCGATGCGCGGCCCAGTCCAGCAACGGGTCCCATGCCTGCATTTCGCGCTGGACAAGTTCCTGCGGCGCTTCCGCGCGATAGCACAGAAGGTCACTGTCGCCATAGGCGGCAATCATTTCGGTGACTTCCGCCTTCTGGCCACGCACCTTGTCAATCGCAGCATTGGCGGCGCGCGTGGCGGGCATGGTGTCAGGCGCGATGATATCGCCCTGCGCATCCCATTCGGCGGCGATCAAGGCTGCAACGGCACGCGTCCGCACCAGCAACGGGGCCTTGGCCGGGGTCTTCAGGGACCGCCCGTCCAGTGTGACCGTGAATGCGCCATCCGCAGCTTCAACCACCGCATTCTGCCAGAAGCGTTTCTTGACCCAACCGCTCATGTAACCCCCATTGTCCAGAACCGTGTCAGGGCTGCGGGCAGTTCGGCGAAGTTCTGGGCCACATGCGGCCCCAGTGCCTTGGCCGGGTGATACCCCCAGCCGACCCCAAGCGCGTGAACACCCGCGGCCCGTGCCATGTCCATGTCGTAGGTTGTGTCGCCCACCATCACGGTATTTTCGGGGGCGATACCCGTTTCGCGCAAACAGGCATGAATCATTGCGGGATGCGGTTTTGACGGATGGTCATCCGCAACCTGCATGGTGGTGAACTGTTCCGCCCATCCATGTGCGGCAACCAGATGGTTCAGCCCGCGCCGTGACTTTCCGGTTGCGATGCCCAGAACAAGATCATCCTGTCGTGCCAACTGTGCCAGCACGTCCATGGCGCCGGGGTATAGCGGCGACAAATCCTGTGCGCGCAGGGCTGCGAAGGCATCTTTATATGCCGAGACCAGTTCGGTTTGTGTTGATGTGGGCAATTCCGGTGCAAGCCGTGCCATAGCGACAGGCAGCGACAGGCCCACGATGGACAACACCTGTGCGCGCGCCGGCATGTCACGCCCAAGGGCCGTGAATGCCAGTTCCATAGCGGCCAGAATATGGCCCTGACTGTCCACCAGCGTGCCATCCACGTCAAAAATGACCAGCCGTTTCGTCATATATCATTCTCGAACGGGTTGGCGGGCACATCGCGTGCATTCCAGCCAAACAGTTTCCAGCTTTGCTCCATATGGTCGGGCAATGGGGCTGTCAGTTCCAGCAGGTTGTTCGTAACCGGATGCATGATACGCAGTGACCGCGCATGAAGATGCAGCTTGCGACTGACCGCGCCGCCGATTCCTGCGCCCCAGCCATCGCCCAGATTTTCCTGCGCAGAGCCGCCATATTTCCCGTCACCCATGATCGGATGGCCGATTTCGGCCATATGTGCGCGCAATTGGTGGGTGCGGCCCGTGATCGGCGACAGCGCCATCCATGCCGCGCGTCCGGCCAGCCGTTCCAGAACCGCGAATTCGGTCATGGCACGTTTGGCGCCTTCGGTCTGGTCCACCTCGGCGGGGTGGATGCAGCGCATCTTTTCGCCTGCGCCGCGCCCGCCGGTTTTCAACAAGCCGTAGCGGATTGTGCCCTTGGCAGGTTGGGGGACGCCCGCGACCAGTGCCCAGTATATCTTGCGCGCTTCACGGTGGCGAAAAGCCTCGGCCAGACGGCGGGCAACGCGCGGGGTGCGTGCCAGCAGCAGCACGCCGGACGTGTCCTTGTCCAGCCGGTGCACCAACACGGGGCGTTCCTTGAACCCGAAGGTCAGCGCCTCGGTCAGTCCGTCAACATGGCGCGCGCCTTGCCCGCTGCCGCCCTGACTGGGCAAACCGGCAGGCTTGTTCAGCGCGATGATATGGGCATCTTTCCAGATAACAGCGCGCTGGATCATTTCGGCATCAGCGGGCGTTATGCCTGTTTTTGCAACTGGGGGGGCGGCGGGGGTGTCGGGCAAGGGCGGGATGCGCACGGTCTGGCCCGCCTCAATGCGGGTGGACGCCTTGACCCGCCCGCCGTCCACGCGGATTTCGCCCTTGCGGCAGGCTTTTTCAATCAGGATCTGGGTGATCTGCGGGAACTGGCGTTTCAGCCAGCGGTCCAGCCTTTGTCCGCCATCTTCCGGCCCCACCTGTCGTGTTTGCACTGCGCTCATGATCTGTTCCTTGTGTCTTGCCCTTCCTTTTCCTGCCTGCTGCCCGTTGTCAACCGATTGCCCTGCACGTGCGCGCCTTGATGTGTCTGGCAATGCGCATTCCGGCGGAACGATGCGTGTGTAACTGGCGGGCAGCCGCTATTGCGCGCGTTTTGCGCGCAATTTGGCGAACCACGCCACGCGCTTGGACAACTCGCGCTCAAATCCGCGTTCGGCGGGTTGATACAGGACGGGGCGTTTCACCCCGTCGGGGAAATAATTCTGTCCCGAAAACCCGTCCTCGGAATCATGGTCATAGGCATAGCCTTCGCCGTAGCCCTCGTCTTTCATCAGTTTGGTGGGGGCGTTCAGAATGTGTTTTGGTGGCACTGTTGACCCGGTTTTTCTGGCCAGTGCCAAGGCCCCCTTCCATGCCACATAGGCCGCGTTCGATTTGGGCGCGAGCGCCAGATAAACGACCGCCTGCGCCAAGGCCAGATCCCCTTCGGGACTGCCAAGGCGTTCATAGCTTTGCCACGCTTCAAGGCAGATTTGCTGAGCTTGCGGGTCGGCAAGGCCAATATCTTCAACCGCCATGCGCGTCAGGCGGCGGGCCAGATAGCGCGGATCCTCGCCCCCGTCGATCATGCGTGCGAACCAATACAGTGCGGCGTCAGGGTCCGACCCGCGCACGGATTTATGCAGTGCCGATATCAGGTTGTAATGCGCATCACCGCCCTTGTCATATTGCGCCGCGCGCCGCATCAGGCGCTGCGCAAGGGCGTCTGTGTCCAGTTTTCCCGTCAGCTTCCAGGCCATAACCTGTTCGATCAGGTTCAAAAGCGCGCGGCCATCCCCGTCGGCCATTTCCAACAGCGCCTCTCGGGCGGGGCCGGTCAGGGGCAGGGGGCATGCCAGTTCCTGCTCCGCGTGCTGGGCCAACCGTTCCAGCGCGGCCAGTGTCAGGCGGTCCAGGACAATGACCTGTGCGCGCGACAAAAGCGCGGCGTTCAGTTCAAAAGACGGGTTTTCCGTCGTGGCCCCCACCAATGTTATGGTGCCATCTTCCATATGAGGCAGAAAGCTGTCTTGCTGGGATTTGTTGAAACGGTGGATTTCGTCCACAAACAGCAATGTGCCGCGCCCGTTCTGGCGGCGCATTCTGGCCTGTTCAAACACTTTGCGCAGATCCGGCACGCCGGTAAAAATGGCGCTGATCTGGATGAAATGCATGTCGGTCTGATGGGCCAGCAGGCGCGCAATCGTGGTTTTGCCCACACCGGGCGGCCCCCACAGGACAAGGGACGCCAGTTGTCCGCTGGCAAGCATTGCGCCCAAGGGGCCGTCCGGCCCCAATGCCTTGTCCTGACCGATAACCTGTGTCAGATTGGCCGGCCGCAGGCGATCGGCCAGCGGGCGGTTCGCGCTGGTCGGGGCTGCATCATCGGGTTGGTCAAACAGGTCAGGCATGGCCACAGGCTACGCCCAAGCATGCGCCAGTAAAAGCCCGAAATAACGTCATATCCGGAAGCGCAGCGAAACCCGCCTGCCATCGCGCAAGACGTCGATATGCCAGTTTCGTGACTGGCTGGCACTCTGGCGCAGAACGTCATCAGTGCTGCGCAGATCTTCACCGTTGATGGCCAGAAGGATATCGCCGGTGCGCAAGCCGGTGCGGGCGGCAAAATCCTGAACGCTTGTGACAAGGATACCTTCTGCATTTGGCGGCAGATTGAATTCTGCGATGACAGCAGGATTGATGCGGGCCACGGACAGGCCGCGCAGGGCTGAGCGCCCCTCGACCCGGCGGGCCATACGGTCGGGGGTATCGGGCGGGGATATCAGGTCGATCTGCGCCATGCGCAGATCATCGCCGCGCCGGTAAACCAGCTCGGACGTGGCGCCAATGCCGCGGCTGGCCAGACGGAACATCATTTCCGGCGCAGAGTTGACGGCGGCACCATCCACATTCAGGACAATATCCCCCCGCGTCAGTCCCGCGTCTGCCAAGGGGCTGTCGGGGTGGAGTTCCAGCAAGATCACCCCTTCAGGAATGCGTTGGTCGAAAGCCTCGGCCAGTGTGGCATCGACCGCTTGCGCGGTGACACCAGCCCATGGGCGTTGAAACCGGGTTTCCCCGTCGCGGGCCTGCGCCACCACCTGCGCGACCAGATTGGCCGGGATCGCGAAACCTATGCCATGCGATGCGCCCGAGCGTGTGATGATTGCGGTATTCACGCCCACCAGCCGCCCGCGCATATCGACCAATGCACCGCCGGAATTACCGGGGTTGATGGGCGCATCCGTCTGGATGAAATAGCCGCGCCCCGACCCCACCGCGATGCCCGACCGCGCAAGGCCGGAGATTATCCCGCTGGACACCGTCTGCCCCACCCCGAAAGGGTTGCCGATTGCCAGAACCAACTCGCCTACCTCAACGTGATCGGAATCGGCAAATTCCAACACCGCAAGGTCGGTGGCATTCCGTAACTTCAGTACAGCAAGATCGCTTTCTTCATCGGTCAGGATGATGTCAGCATCGTATTCCCGCCGGTCATTCAGCACCACACGAATTTCAGTGGCGTTGCCGACAACGTGAAAATTGGACACGACAATTCCGTCATCAGACACGATGACACCGGACCCGAGTGAGTCCTGCACGCGCGGGGTGACCTGTCCGAAATTGCGGAACAGATCCCCGAAAAACGGATCATCGGCAAAAGGGCTCTGGCGCTGTGCGACTATGCGCTGGGCATAAATATTGACAACGGCAGGGGCGGCGTGACGTACAACAGGGGCAAAGCTAAGTTGCATCTGGCCCAATGAGTCAGGCACGGATTGCGACGATGATGCCGCGGGGAAAAATGCAGCGCAAACAATCGCAAGCATGACCAAAAGACGCATTGTTGCATTCCCTTTTCTGAACCGGCGCGTATCAGGATATAGGTATTCCCCCACGCAAAATACAACGCAAAAAGCCCGCACATCCGGTGCGGGCTTTTGCGAAACAAGCGGCGTTGGTGCTTATTCTTCGGTCGCGTCCTCGGCTTCCAGACGGGCCAGATCGGCAGCGCCTTTTGCGGAAACGTCACGTTCCACGAATTCGATGATCGCCATCGGCGCCATGTCGCCATAACGGAAACCGGCCTTCATGATGCGGATATACCCGCCCTGACGGTCCTTATAGCGTGGACCCAGAATGTCGAACAGTTTGGCGACATCCTTGTCCTGCTTCAGTTGCGCGGCAGCCTGGCGGCGCGCATGCAGATCACCGCGCTTGGCCAAGGTGATCAGCTTCTCCACGATGGGGCGCAGTTCCTTGGCTTTGGGCAGGGTGGTCTTGATTTGTTCATGTTCGATCAGCGAACCGGCCATGTTGGAAAAAAGCGCCTTGCGGTGCTCATGGGTGCGGTTCAGGCGGCGGTAACCTCTGGCGTGACGCATGTGATATCTCCTTTAACGTCGTCTATTTTGCTTTGTCCGGCTGTGGATTGCGTGACCACAACTCTCCTTGGGGCGCGTTGGCCCGGTTTGCAGGGCGCGCGATGATACGCGCCTTGCAGGATTGTGAAACGGGTTTGGTGCTGGCGCACCTAGCCCTTAGAACTGGTCTTCAAACCGTTTGGCCAGTTCGTCAATATTCTCAGGCGGCCATTCTTCTACATCCATACCCAGATGCAGGCCCATCCCCGACAGAACTTCCTTGATTTCGTTCAGCGACTTGCGACCGAAATTCGGGGTGCGCAGCATCTCTGCCTCGGTTTTCTGGATCAGATCGCCGATATACACGATATTGTCGTTCTTCAGGCAGTTCGCAGACCGCACGGACAGTTCCAGCTCGTCCACTTTCTTCAGCAGAAGCGGGTTGAATTCCAGACCGTCATCAGCGTCTTTTGCACCGGCGGCTTCGGGTTCGTCGAAATTGACAAAGACCTGAAGCTGGTCTTGCAGAATGCGCGCGGCATAGGCCACTGCATCCTCGGGGGTGACGGACCCGTCGGTTTCGATTTTCATCGTCAGTTTGTCATAGTCCAGAACCTGCCCCTCGCGGGTGGGCTGCACTTCGTAGCTGACCTTGCGCACAGGCGAGAAGATGGCATCAATCGGAATAAGCCCGATGGGCGCATCTTCCGGACGGTTCTTGTCGGCGGAGACATAGCCTTTGCCGGTATTGATGGTCAGTTCCATATAGACGGCTGCGCCATCATCAAGGTGGCAAATAACCAGATCCTTGTTCAGAACCTCGATACCCGCGCTTGTCGCGATTTCGCCTGCCGTCACAACGCCCGGACCCTGAGCGGACAGCGACACGCGCTTCGGCCCTTCGACATCCATGCGCAATGCAACGCTTTTCAGGTTCAGCACAATGTCGGTCACATCTTCGCGCACGCCCGGAACGGACGAAAACTCGTGCAGTACATTGTCGATTTGCACAGACGTGATTGCCGCACCTTGCAGTGACGACATCAGGACGCGGCGCAGTGCGTTGCCAAGCGTCAGACCAAAACCGCGCTCCAGCGGTTCTGCGGTGACGGTTGCCATACGGTTGGCATCAGCGCCTTGTTTGATTTCAAGCTGAGCAGGCTTGATAAGTTCTTGCCAATTTTTATGGATCATGGTCGCCTCCATTCCTGTCGCATTGCCATGACCCAGCAACACAACGCCCGAGGATCTAGAATGACGTAATCGGGCCGCGCGGAGATGCGCAGCCCGACCTTGAAATTTCCTGAATTAGACGCGACGACGCTTTGGCGGGCGGCAGCCGTTATGCGCCATCGGCGTGACATCACGAATAGATGTGATGTTGAAACCGGCAGCCGCCAAAGCGCGCAGTGCAGATTCGCGGCCAGAACCAGGACCCTGAACTTCGACTTCCAGTGTCTTGACGCCGTGTTCCTGCGCCTTCTTGCCTGCATCTTCTGCAGCAAGCTGTGCAGCATACGGGGTCGATTTGCGCGACCCCTTGAAGCCCATTGTGCCAGCCGACGACCATGAGATCGCGTTGCCCTGCACATCAGAAATCAGGATTTTGGTGTTGTTGAAGCTGGAGTTCACATGTGCAACGCCAGCAGCAATATTCTTGCGGACCTTCCGCTTTACGCGGGTTTTATCACGAGCCATTTCTGAACCCTCCCCTTATTTCTTCTTGCCGGCAATAGCTTTTGCCGGACCTTTGCGCGTGCGCGCATTGGTATGCGTACGCTGACCGCGCACAGGGAGGTTGCGACGATGGCGCAGACCACGATAAGAGCCGATGTCCATCATCCGTTTGATGTTCATCTGAACTTCGCGGCGCAAGTCACCTTCAACAGTGAAATTCGCATCGATGTATTCGCGAATTGCCAGGATCTCAGCATCCGACAATTCGTTAATACGACGGGACATGTCGATATTGACCGACTCGCAAACCTGTTTTGCGAAGTTGTTGCCAATACCGTGGATATAGGTCAGTGCGATGGGGACGCGTTTCCCCGTCGGGATATTTACGCCAGCAATACGTGCCACGCGGGTCTTCCTTTCGTTGCGGTTCCGTAATCCCAGAACCTTTTTTCACAACACGGGGCCAAAGCCCGCGTGCATTTTAAACAACACCGCGCCCCGAAACAGGGCGCGATTCTGCGTATGAGTGTGTCGCGTATGCGTTTTCGCACCAAAGGTCAAGGCCAATGCCGCCCTTATCACAATGGCACAGTACGCGTCGCATTCATCAACCGCTTCATAACGGATTGCCAGTAGATCAGATAGGCAATCCCAAGGGTCAATATGGTCAGGATCAACCACAAAAGTGCATGACCTAAAATATCGGTAAACCCGACTTCGACAGACAGTTGGCCAATCTTGCGCCCCTCGCTGTCCAGAACATAGGTGCGGTTGATTGGCGCTTTCAGAAAATAATAGGGCAGCACGAACAGTGCCAAGCCAAGCGTCACTATCGTCAGCAATATCCAGATGACCAACTGGCCCAATGCCTCGCCCACAGAAAATTCGCACTTATACGTCTGGCTATGCATCGGTTCTGCCTGAAATGAAACAAGGGCATTGCCCTTGCCGGTTAATTTGTAAGGATATCGGAAATCTGGGTTGAAACAGCATCCATTCCGCCCATGCCGTCAACCGTCTTCAGGCGACCCTTTGCATGGTAATAGCCCAGCAGCGGGGATGTCTGCTTGTAATATGCCATCAATCGCGTGCGCAGCGCGTCTTCGGTGTCATCCGACCGGCGCGTGAATTCGGTTCCGCCGCATATGTCACAAACGCCGGACTGTTTGGGCTGGCGGGTTGTGTCATGATAAACTTCACCACAATTTGCGCAGGTGAAGCGGCCGGTAATGCGCGCGACAAGCGCGTCATCATCGACGCGCATTTCAATGACATGGGCAATCTCGCTACCCTTGGATGCCATCAGGGCCTCCAGCGCGTCAGCCTGTGCCAATGTGCGCGGGAAGCCGTCAAATATTGCACCCGCGCCATCCAGACTGTCCAGCTTCTCAGCAATCAGGCCGATGACAATGTCGTCGGTGACCAGTTCGCCACGGGCCATGACATCGGCCACCAGATTGCCCATTTCCGTACCCGAGGTCTTGGCGTCGCGCAGCATGTCACCAGTGGACAGCTGGACCATGCCACGCTCGCTTACAAGGCGTTTTGCCTGGGTGCCTTTGCCCGCACCCGGTGGGCCAATCAGTATGATATTCATCGCCGCGCCGGTGCCTTCGGTTTGCCAGTGGTTCCGCGCCGCTTGCCTTTGCCGCGCAGCTGCGATTTTTCCAGCAGCCCTTCATATTGATGTGCAAGAAGGTGCGACTGGACGCGGTTGATCGTGTCCATGGTGACCGACACAACAATCAAGACAGATGTGCCACCAAAATAGAACGGGATAGCAAGCTGCCCGCGCAGGATTTCCGGCAGCAAACACACCGCCGCCAGATAGATTGCGCCCACGGTGACAAGGCGTGTTACCACATAATCCAGATAGTCCTGTGTGCGTTTGCCCGGACGAATGCCGGGAATAAACCCGTTCTGGTTCTTCAGGTTGTCCGCCACATCTTCGGTCTTGAACGATACGTTCTGCGTGTAGAAGAACGTAAAGAAGATGATCATCGCGGTGAAGAACAACAGATAGGCCGGTTGTCCGGGGCCGAAATACGCAAGCACGGTTGCCATCAATTCACTTTGCGAATTGCCCGAGAATGTGGCGACGGTGGTAGGCAGCAGCAACAGCGATGATGCAAAGATTGCAGGAATCACGTTTGCGGGGTTCACCTTGATGGGCAGGTGGGATTGCCCGCCGTCAAACACCTTCATACCGACCTGACGGCGCGGATACTGAATGGTGATCTTGCGGATTGCGCGTTCCATGAACACGACAAATGCAATGACTGCGATGATCATGATAACCACACCGACGATCACGGCAGGCGAAATATCACCCGAACGGCCCTGACTTAGGAATTGTGCCAGTGCGGCGGGAATCTCTGCGATGATGCCGACGAAGATGATCAGCGAAATGCCGTTACCGATGCCGCGTTCGGTGATCTGCTCGCCCAGCCACATCAGGAACATGGTGCCACCCACCAGCGTGATGACCACGGCGGCGCGGAAGAACCAGCCCGGATCAGTGGCCAGATCGCCTGCTTCCAGCGATACGGCCAGACCGTAGGATTGCCCCAGCGCCAGCAGCACAGTCAGATAGCGGGTATACTGGTTCAGCTTGCGCCGACCCATTTCGCCTTCTTTTTTCAACTGTTTCCATGGTTCATACATCGCGCCGACCAGCTGCACGATAATGGCCGCCGAAATGTAGGGCATGATGCCAAGTGCGAAAATACCCATCCGGCTGATCGCGCCGCCGGTGAACATGTTCAGCATGCCGCCGATGCCCGCCGCCGCTTCATCCATGAATTCACGCAGGGCCAGACCGTCGATGCCCGGCACCGGAATGTAGGTGCCGATGCGATAGACGATCAACAACCCCAACGCAAAAAAGATGCGTTTGCGCAGGTCGGTCGCCTTTGCCAGCGCCCCCCAGCTGGTATTGGCCGCGAGTTTGTCAGCAGAAGATGCCATGCTCGTCTCTCTCTTACATGTCAGCGCCGCCAGACCGGGGTCCCGGTCGGCGGCGCGAAATCCCTATGCGGTGATGTAAGCGGCGCAAGCGCCGGTCACAACCATTATTCGGCTTCCGCCGCTTCCTTTTTCGGGGCGGGCGCCAGAATCTCGACTGTGCCGCCAGCTTTTTCGACAGCTTCCTGTGCCGATTTGGACACGCCGGTCACTTGCAGATTGATCTTTGTGCTGATCTCGCCCTTGGCCAGAACGCGCACGCCGTCACGCTTGCGGCGCACCAGACCGGATGCGATCAGCGCATCTTCGGTAATGGTGTTGCTGGCGTCCAGTTTGCCATCAGTGATGAATTTCTCAATCAGGCCAAGGTTGACAACAGCGAATGCCTTGCGGTTGGGCTTGTTGAAGCCGCGCTTTGGCAGGCGCATGTACAGCGGCATCTGGCCGCCTTCATAGGACTTGATCGCCACACCGGAACGCGAATTCTGGCCTTTGATCCCGCGGCCACCCATTTTACCTTTGCCCGAACCGGGGCCACGGCCAACGCGCATGCGTTTTTTGGTTGCGCCTTCGTTATCGCGAAGTTCATTCAGTTTCATGTCGCTATCTCCTTTGCCGGAAAGCCCCATCAGCGACGAATCGGGGCCACGCGGCGTGTTGTGATGTGAAGGGCACATTGCGCCCTGCGCGGCGTATAGACGTGTTGTCGGGGTGTTTCAAGCCAGAGTTGGGAAAGGCAGCCATTTGTCCCACGACATCGGTTGGCGATCGATGCGTTGCATGCGTGTGCAGACTTGCATCAGGTGCCGGATTCGCGCATAAAACACGCGTCCTGATGAGAGGTTTGCCATGCGTGCCCGTATTTACCGCCCTGCCCGAAATGCCATGCAGTCGGGGACGGCCAAGACACATCAATGGGTGCTGGAATTTTCACCCGCGCAGGCGCGCCGGATCGACCCGCTTATGGGGTGGACAAGCTCGGGGGATATGGATGCGCAGGTTAAGCTGCGTTTCGACGACCGCGAGGCGGCGGAAGCCTATGCGCGCGCCCACGGTATCGAGTATAACCTCATCCAGCCCAAGACCCGCCGCCCGAACCTGCGTCCGGGCGGGTATGGCGATAATTTCGCGACGAATCGGCGGCAGGTCTGGACGCATTGACCATTTGTAAAACGGGGTAAAGTTAGTACCGGATCGGGGTGAAGATTTCGCCGTGCGCTGTATTTTGTGTGTGTCGCCTGCTTTGGTCTATATCTGGTGTGTGGTGTGGATGTTGATGAAAACACCACTTAGTCGTCATCGTCTTTGATTTAAAATTCTATTTTCATGAGAACGAGATCATGCTGAAGTGGTGTTTTGATGCAATACAGTCAAAAGGCACTGTTAAACTGCATAGGGTTTGAGACGAACAGTTTCCCCATAGCCGAACCTAGCTCATCTCAGGATATAGGTATGCGATGCAATACTTGGACACGCGCCGGACTTTCCAGGATGGTCGTGGCAGGTGGGGCTATGAGATATTGTTCCGGAGACAAAGCGCATTTGTAACCGCTTTGCGGGACCTTTCTGCCGGTCGAGCCATCCACACATAAACCTTCGCGCTTGCAGCATAACCGACGTGGAGGGCGGCAAGCAGCCTGTGACTTCGCGGCATTGCAGTTGCAGCATCTCGCGTAAGCGGCCCTTCCTGAGGTGACCTCAATTTACGGTAAGCGTGGGCAACGCCAGTGGATCCGGTAAAGCCTTGACATGCAGCTGCGCTGTCCTGGCGAGTCCTTATCTTGCGTGCA
>NZ_JBHYFM010000032.1:0-28016 GCF_051859525.1 Roseinatronobacter sp.
ACGCGACATGCTCTAGCTTATTGGTTTCGCATGTTCGAGAAGCTCAAAACCGGTTCCCACTTTTGAGCAACATGCCCTAGCGGCTGCTGTAGTAGCAGCGCGCGGACAAGCCGGATATTGTGGAATATCGCTCCAGTCGTGACAGGCGTTGATGCATCGGGCTTGGCGGCAGGCGTATGCCAAATTCCCGTGCGGCAATCGGGTATAGATTAAGCGCAAACTGATGCACAAAATCACGGGTATCCGCAGGGTCAGTGCTGAAACTGGAGCCATCGTGACAGCCGCTATTGCCATCATGAGAACCGCATATGCGCGGCTGCGTTTGCGGGCGCGTGCTGTGTTACAGCAAGTCCAGCCAGACAATAGCCGTCATTGCAACGCCCAGCAGGACCAGCGTTTCGATGACAACAATCGCAAGATGCCCCCCGCCCACGGCGGTCAGGGCCTTCAGCGATGTCTTGACCCCCAATGCGGCAATCGCGGTTATCAGGCAGGCGCGCGACACAGTGTCGATTTGGGCAACCAGCCCTTGCGGCAGGGTGACCATGCTGGCCAGAATGACCAGCGCCAGAAACAAGACCATGAACCACGGCAGCAGCGGGATTTTTCCGGCGCTGGCGGCGGTTCCGGTCATGCGCAGCACCAGCACGATGGCGACCAGAACCACGGGCAGCATGGCCACGCGGAAAAGTTTTGTGATGGTCGCCATCTCGCCTGCGGGATCCGAGACCGAGAAGCCCGCACCAACCACCTGCGCCACATCATGAATGGTCGCACCGATCAGAAAGCCCTGCTGCAATTCGCTAAAGCCCAATGTCTGGAACAGCAGCGGATAGCCCACCATGGCAAGGGTCGAAAGCGCGGTGACGGCCATGACCGTGAATAATGTGTTGCGTTCGGTCTTGTCGTTATGCGGGATCACGGCGGCAATCGCGAGTGCGGCAGACGCCCCGCATATCGCGACCGCGCCCCCCGTCAGCAGCGCAAAGCGCCACTGGCGGCGGAACAGCGGCGCAATCGCGAACCCGCTGGCAATTGTCACCCCGATCAGCCCCATCAGAACGCCGGCCCCCGACAGCCCGATCATGGCCAGATCTTCCAATGCGATCCGCGCCCCCAACAGCCCCACGCCAAGCCGCAGGACGAATTTTGACGCGAAATCGATTCCCGCGCGGCACGGGCCATCGTCATGCAGGAAGTTGAATGCCATGCCCAGAAGCAGCGCGAACAACATGACAGGCGCGCCGTAATGCGCGCCAAGGAATGCCGCCGCCGCAGCGATTGTGGCGGCCAGCATCAGGCCAGGCGCGAGGGGGGCGATACGGTCTTGCAATCGGGTCATGAATGTCCTGCGGCCAGAAATATGGCGGGCCTTGCAGCCCGCCTTCGTGCCATGACTGTAGCCGCCTGTCAGGCCGAGCGATAGAGCTTCGTCATCGAGAATTCCCGATGGCCCAGGGCCTCGGCTGCGGTCAGGCGGCCATTGGCGGTGCGTTTTATCATTTCGATCAGTGAATCGCCCGCCTGATCAATGGTCATATCGCGGCGCAAAACGCCCGTCACATCAACGTCGATATGTTCGGACATGGTGCGCAGCGTGCGCGGGTTGCCGGAAATCTTGATGACCGGCACAATCGGGTTGCCCACCACATTGCCCTGACCGGTGGGGAAGGTGTGGATGACATAGCCGCCCGCGGCCATCAGCGTCACGCATTCTGCCGCCGCGGACGAGCTGTCCATGAAATACAGGCCCGGCCCTTTCGCGGGGGCCTCGGCCGGTTCCAGAACGTCGATATAGCTGCTGGTGCGCCCGATCTTTTCCAGATTGCCAAGGGCCTTTTCCTCGATCGTGGACAGGCCGCCCAGAATATTGCCCTTGGTGGGCTGGCTGTCCGACAGGTCCGATGTCTTGAACTGCTCGATCACATCATCCTGATAGGCCTGCCATGTTTTCATGAACTTGGCCGCTGCGTCCGGCGTGGCGGCGCGCTTTTCGCAGATATGTTCCGCGCCCGTAATCTCGGATGTTTCGCCGAAGACGCCATACAGGCCATGTGGCAGCAGTTTATCATACATGTTGCCGACTGTCGGGCAGGAAGACAGGCCGGTGGTTGTGTCACTCTCTCCGCATTTGGTGGAGACCCAAAGATCGGTCAGCGGGCAATCTTCCTTTTGCAATTCGGACGCCCATTGCACATATTCCTTGGCCTTCC
This sequence comes from Roseinatronobacter sp., assembly GCF_051859525.1. NCBI lineage: Bacteria > Pseudomonadati > Pseudomonadota > Alphaproteobacteria > Rhodobacterales > Paracoccaceae > Roseinatronobacter > Roseinatronobacter sp. The sequence continues at coordinate 2,214 of NZ_JBHYFM010000032.1, forward strand.
AGCTGGCGCGGCGGATGGTTTCAAAATCGCCGTTCTGTTCAATCCAGAACCCCTCGACGGGTTTGCCGGTCTTGGCGATGCCGTCAACGATGATCTTGGTCCATTCCGGTTCAATCCCGATGACGACCACTGCGGCCACATTCGGGTTTGCGCCGGTGCCGATGATGGTGCGGAAATGCAGGTCCAGATCCTCGCCGAATTGCAGGCGGCCATAGGCATGAGGAATGGCCATGGTGCCCTTGACGTTATTGGCCACTGCTTCGCAGGCCGCGTTGGAAATATCATCCACCGGCAGGATCAGCACATGGTTGCGCACGCCCACGCGCCCGTTTTCGCGCCGCCATGCCTTGACCGTGTCTTGTGAAAAATCGAATGCCATGATCGTTCCCCTTACCAGCGCTTGGTTTTCATATTGTGGGTGTGGACATGGCCGCCGATTTCGGCGTCGCCCACCATTTTGCCGATATCCTCGCCATATTTTATGACGGTATCGCCTGCCTTCAGTCCGGCCAGCGCGACCTTGTGGCCGATGGGAATGTCGGCCTTTGCGGTCAGGCGGAAATCGCTGTTGTCTTCGGTGCACACGCACAGCATGTCCGTGCCTGCGCTAAGGCCCTCGACCACGACAACACCGACATTGTCGGCCTTGTCATGTACAAGCAGCTGGGGGTGGGTGTTTGCAGTCATTCGTCTCTCTCCCTTCCGTTTTGGGGTGTCAGTCAGCTTCGGGCCAGTCCCGTCAGCGTGTCGTGAAGCTGTTGCGAAATCGCTATGCTGTCGGTGCGGGCCGCGCGTTCGGACTGGCGGCGTGCGCCCGGCAGGCGTGCGCCGTCCTGCGCCTCGATTGCGGTGAACATCGCCTCGGCGCGGTCGGCAAAGCCGGGGGCAAAACGGGCGGGGTCCAGCACAAGGATGAAATGCGCCAGATCGGGGGGCGGCCCCTTGTCATCGAACAGGGAACTGGCCTGATAGGCAAAATTTGCCCCCGCAAGACCGGCGGTCAGCAATTCGACCATCAGCGCCAACGCCGCGCCCTTGGCCCCGCCCGAAGGCACCATTGTGCCCGCCATGGCGGCATCCGCGTCGGTGGTGGGGTTGCCGTCGGCATCTATGGCCCAGCCTTCGGGAATGGGCTGGCCCGCCTTTTGCGCCAGCATCACCTTGCCGCGCGCCACATGGCTAAGCGACAGGTCGATCACCAGCGGGTCACCCTGCGCACGCGGGCAGGCAAAGGCGATGGGGTTGGTGCCATAGAGCGGCTGATTGCCGCCCCACGGGGCCATTGCGGCGGGGGCATTGGCCATGGCAAGGGCGATCAGCCCCTTGCGGGCAAAGGGTTCGACCGCCTGACCGGCGACGCCGAAATGATGGGAATGCGTCACGCTGACCACAGCCACGCCCAGATCGCGCGCCACATCCTGCGCGGCCTGCGCGCCAGCATCGATGGCGGCAAATGCCAGCCCGTGCCCTGCATCAACGCGGATCGCGGCCCCATCGCGCGTGACCTGTGGCACGGCGCTGGCCCTGACCTTGCCTGCGCGCATTTGGGCTGCATAGAAGGGCACACGCGCCAGCCCGTGCGAGGGCAGCCCCTCCATCTCGGCGAGGACCAGTGCATATGCGGCGGGGCGCGCCATCTGGTCCGGCATGCCGGCCGCGCGAAAAGCCTGCACAACAAGCGCCCGCGCCGCTTTGGGTGTGATGGGAACAAGTGTCATCGGTACGTTCACTCCCGAATTGTTGAAAACTATATAGTTTATATATTATGGTTAGGTCAAGCAGGATTGCGCCCTGCCCATGACTTATAGTAATCATAGGCCACCATGACCGCACGCCCCGTTTCCCAACCCTTGCACCGCCAGTTGCGTGATCTGATGATTGCGCGCATCAATGCGGGCGAATGGTCCCCCGGCACCTATTTGCCGCCCGAAACGCGGCTGGCGGATGATTACGGGGTTGCTGTCGGCACCTTGCGCAAGGCGCTTCTGGATCTGGCCGCCGAGGGGGTGGTCCAGCGCAGGCAGGGCAAGGGCACAGTCGTTGCCACCCATGACAGTGACGCTGTGCTGTTTCGCTTCTTCAACCTGCGCAGCGCGGACGGGGGCATGTTGCGTCCCGAAAGCCGCGTCCTGTCGCGCCAGCGCATGCAGGCGGACCGCGAGGATGCGGCCGCGTTGGGCCTGACCACAGGCGAGGATGTGATCCGCATTGCGCGTGTGCGTGACGTGGGCGGTGCGCCAGTCCTGTATGAATTTATCGTGCTTGATGCCGCGCGCTTCGGTGCGCTGGAAACGCAGCCTGATGTTCTGCCGAACACCCTTTATCAGCTGTATCAGATGGAGTATGGCGCAACAGTCCACCGCGCCCGAGAGGCCCTGATTGCGGTCGGCGCAACCGGGGAATGCGCGCGTGAACTGGGCCTTGCCGATGGCACGCCGGTTTTGCGTATCAGCCGTGTGGCGCTGGATTATGGCGGCGCACCGATCGAATTGCGCCTGTCATGGGTCAACACCAGCAGCGTTCATTACGAAGCGGTCGTGTGATCCAGTTCCAGCACGATCTTTGCGGCATCGACGCGGCCCGCATCCAGATCGTCAAAGGCGGCCACCGCGTGGCCAAAAGGGCGGACCTCGACCCAGTCAAGTGACCCTAACGCGCCCTGCGCCAGTGCATGAAGTGCGGCGGCGAAATCCTCGGGGGTGTAGCAGTAGCTGCCGGTGATGGTGATTTCCTGCAAGGTCACGCGGCGGATGTCATACCCTTCGGTGCCGGGCAAAAGCCCCACATGCACGATGACACCGCCGGGGCGCACCAGTTGCGATGCGGCCTGCCGTGTGGCGACGGCGCCCACAGCGTCAATGATCAGGTCATAGCTGTCGTGCGCGGGGGTATGGGCGCGCGGGTCGAACGCGGTAATGCCGGTTTCACGGGCGAACAGGTGGCGGCGTCCCGCATGTGGTTCGGCCACATCAATGCAGGCCGCGCCCATATGGCGCATGACCAGTGCCGCCCCCATGCCAATCGCGCCACCGCCCTGCACCAGCACGCGCGGTTGCGCCTGATCCAGTCGCGCCAGCCCAAGGCGGACCGCGTGCCATGACACTGCCACAGGTTCCGACAGGGCCGCAATATGCAGCGGCAGCCCGTCAGGCACAGCCAGCAGGTTGCGTTCGGGAATGGTGACATATTCCGCGAACGCGCCCGGACGCGGGGGCATGGAAATGATGGCGCGGCCGGGTGACAGATGCGGGCGGCCAGCGCGCGCGACAGGGCAGTCAGGGTCCACCACCAGCGGGTTGATCGCCACGCGCGTACCGGCGCGCGGGCCAAAGGCGATACGCCCCGCCGCCTCATGTCCCAGCACCAAAGGCGGGGGGCGGCGGTCGTCATGGCCGTGATAGGCGTGCATGTCCGACCCGCAAATCCCCACGGCATGGACGCGGACCAGAACTTCGCCCGCCTGCGGGCTGGGGACGGGCTGCATGTCAAGCTGCATCCGGTTCGGGCCGGTATAGACCAGCGCCTGCATGAAATCCGTCATTTCGCGGTAAAACCCCCATCAACATACAAGGTCTGGCCAGTGATATAGCCTGACGCGTCCGAGCACAGAAACACGGTTGCGCCGAACAGATCCTCCAGCCGGCCATTGCGCCCGATGGCGGTGCGCGCGGCATTGGCGGCGGCCAGATCGGGGTCGGCGAATACCGGCGCGGTCAGGGGGGTCGGGAAGAAACCGGGGGCGATGGCATTGCATGTCACCCCATGGGGTGAAAATTCCTGCGCCATGGCGCGGGTCAGTTGCACAATGCCCCCCTTGCCCGCGCCATAGGGCGCGGAATTGGCAAAAGCGCGTTGTGATTGCAACGAGGCAAGGTTCACAATCCGGCCCCAGCCGCGCGCGGCCATGCGCGGTGCCAGATGCTGCACCAGAAAAAACGGCGCGCGCAGATGCAGCGCCATATGCAGATCAAACGCTTCCGGCGTGACCTGCCCGTAGGGCTGGCGCAGGTTCACACCGGCGGCGTTGATGACGATATCGACGTCCTGTGTCGCCTGCGCCAGCGCTTGCAGGCCGCTGGCGTCGGTCAGGTCTGCGGGATGTGCCTGCGCGCTGATCCCGTCCTGCGCCAGTTCGGTGCATGCGGCGTTCAGCCTGTCGGGGTCGCGTGCCGCCAGATGGACCTGTGCCCCTTGCAGCCCCAGCGCGCGCGCCATGGCCAGCCCGATGCCGGAATTCCCGCCCGTGACCAATGCACTGCGCCCCGAAAGGTCGAACAAACCGTCAAGTCGTGGCATGGTCTGCCCCCCTTGCATGATTGGCCGCGTATATCAGTGTTTCCGCTATGGCGCAGCAATCGTCATCTGTCAGGCCCAAAGGCAGGCGGATATCGCATAAGGTGGCTTGTATCGCGCAGGCGCGCGGCACTTCGGTGGTGGCGGTGGCGGACCAGTGGGCGGGGTTGGAATTGTACCCTTCCGGTGTCCGGATGCCGAACCATTTGACCCAGACACCGGCGGCGCGCGCAGTCGTGACATAGGTCTGCATCCTTGCATGTGACAGCGCGGGCAGACGAAACTGCAAGGAACTTTGGGCATAGGTTTCCGCTGGCGGGCGGTTGGGCAATACGAACCCGTCCGCCTGCATCAATCGTTGTGCGATCCGGTCATGGCTGGCATTCCAGTCGGCCACGCGGGCGTCCAGAAGGTCCAGCTGCGGCAAGGCCAGCGCGGCGGCCAGTGTGGACATGCGCATCGAATAATTGCCGCAATGCCCCTGCCACCGCGCCATAACGTCCGGCGGGGGCACTGTGCCGTTCTGCGCATACAGCATATAGCTGCCCGAATGCAGGATGGTCTGCGCGGCGACATCATCATCATCGGTGACAAGGATGCCACCTTCGCCGGTATTCACATGTTTGCCCGACTGGAAGCTGAAGCACCCTGTCTGCCCGAAACTGCCTGACGGTTTGTCGTTCCAACTGGCCCCCAGCGTGTGTGCGCAATCCTCGATCAGCGTCAGGCCAAGGCGTTCGCACAGGGCCTGTAGTTCGGCCAGATCGCACAGATGCCCGCGCATATGCGACAGCATCAGAACCCGCGCCCCGCTGGCCTGTGCCTTGCGGCGCAGATCATCCATGTCGATAACCAGATCTTCGGTGATTTCCACCAAAACAGGCTGCGCGCCCGCGTGTTGCACTGCGCCCGGAACAGGGCCAAGCGTGAAGGCGTTCATCAGCACCGGATCGCCCGCCGCCACCCCCGCAGCCTTCAGCGCAAGATACAGCGCCGCGCCGCAGGAATTGACCGCAACCGCGTAGCGCCGTCCCGTCAGGCGCGCAAAGCTGCGTTCCAGTTCCGCCACCACCCCGCCCGCGCCGCTGTCGCTGTTGCCCGCCGCCTCGGCATAGCGGTGAAGGCGGCCTGTCGCCAGCAGGGCCATGGCCGCCGCGGTTGCCGCGGGCGGGATATCGGGGGGGCGGCCCAGATCGGGTAGCGTTTGCATCAGCTTACACAGACCCGACGGGTGTGCCCAGATCGAAGTTGTGGCCGGGATAGTATTTGTCCATGCGCGCATCGGCGGTTCTGGCATGTGCTTCCATGCCTTCCAGTCGCGAAATGCGCGCCGTGCGGATGGCCAGTTCCTTGCTGGCCTCGGGGGTGGCCTGCTGCCATGTCAGGGGTTTCAGGAATTTATGCACGGACAGTCCGGCCGAATAGCGCGCGGCGTATTTCGTGGGCAGGATATGGTTGGGGCCTGCGCATTTGTCGCCATAGGCGACGGTCGTTTCCTCGCCCACGAACAGGCTGCCGTAATTGGTCAGGTTCTCGTGCCACCATGCCAGATCGGTGCAATGGATTTCCAGATGCTCGGACGCATAGTCATCCGACACTTTGACCAGTTCGGCGCGGGTGTCGCACAGAATGACTTCGCCGTAATCGCGCCACGCGGCGTCGGCGGCTTCGCGGGCGGGTTCGGGCAGGGTTGCGATCAGTTCGGGCACGCGGTCCATGACCTTTTCGGCCAGCGCGCGGTCATCGGTGAACAGCCATGCAGGCGATTCATGACCGTGTTCGGCCTGTCCGACCAGATCAATCGCAACAATTTCGGGGTCCGCCGTCTTGTCGGCCAGAATGCCAATCTCGGACGGGCCTGCAAAGACGTCAATGCCGACCTTGCCAAACAGCGTGCGTTTGGCCTCGGCCACGAATTTGTTGCCGGGACCGACAATCACATCGGCGGGTTTGCCAGTGAACAACCCGTAAGCCATGGTCGCAATCGCCTGCACGCCGCCCAGTGTCATGACAATATCGGCGCCCGCCTCGCGCATGGCATACAGCACATAGGGGTGCATCGTCCCGCCGCGAAACGGGGTCGAGCAGGCAATGACCGTGCCAACGCCCGCTGCCTTGGCCGTGGCGACCGACATCACCGCAGAGGCAATATGCGCATAGCGCCCCGTCGGCACATAGCATCCCGCCACATTGCACGGCATCCATTTCTGGCCCGCGACCAGTCCCGATGGCATGGTCATCTGAAAATCCTGCACGGAATCGCGTTGCGCAAGGGCAAAACTGCGGACCTGCTGAACAGCAAATGCGATGTCTTCCTTGACCTGATCGGGCACTTCGGCGGCGCGGGCATCCATGTCTTCGCGGGTGACAAGGATCGGGCCGTCCCATTTGTCCAGTGCCAGTGCATAATGCCGCACGGCATCTTCGCCTTCGGCCTCGATGCGGGCCAGCATTTCGGCGACAACCTTTTGCGCCTGCGGGGACTCGCTCTCGGGGGTTTTGCTGGCCTTTTTCAGATAGGTGATCGCCATCTTGATCTTCATCCTTGGGGTTAAGACCTGCCCCGCGCATCGGGGGCAGGCCGGATTGGTGTTATTCGTTATTCGCGAATGCCCGCAGGTCCGGATCGTCCATCACCATCTGCATGAAGCTTGGGTTGATGTAATCGCCGGCCACCGGCGTGGCGTCTGTTGTGCCGACCGAGGTCATGAAATCACCGATTGCGGTCAGCCACTGGTCAACCTGACTGTCACCAGAGGCGCGGTCCATCAGGGCGACCTGTTCTTCCAGCGGGAAGGTCGGGCGCAGGTCGAATTCGGCATTGATTGCCGCGTCCGAAATCTCGACCCCGCCATCAGAGTAGAAATCAACCAGATGCCTGCGCGCTTCTTCCGGGTTTTCCTTGGCCCAAACGACCCCGCGCAAGAAGGTTGCCAGCACACGCGCCACGCGGTCGGGGTGTTCCTCGGCGAAGCCCGGGCGGACAACCAGCGCACCGGGCACGATTGCGCCCGCATCCGCACCGGAGCACAGGTAGTCGCTGTCTGCGCGTTCCTGCAAGGTATAGGTGTTGGGCGCCCAGACGCCTGCAAGCCGCGCCTCGCCTGCGATGATGCCGGTTATGACCTGCGCCTGACCAAGGTTGATATATTCGACATCGGACTGGCTAAGGCCCCATTGTTCCAGACAGGACTGGGTGGCAAAATCGACCGTGGAATTGGTCGTCAGCAAGATGCGTTCGCCGCGAATGCTGTCGGGATCGGCGCGGAACCCCTCGATTGCGTCATTGGTGGCCATAAGCGCGTTGCCTGCGCTTTCGTCATTTGTCAGGCCGATGGTTTGCAGCCCGAAGCGTGCAGCACCAAGGACGGCAGGCACGGACCCTGTGCCGCCAACGTCCCAGTCATTTGCCTGTGCGGCCGCGATCTGGGGCGCGCCGGCGGGGAAGGTCGTGAAGCTGGGGTCAAGCCCGACTTCGGCCCACCAGCCGAATTCGGTGGCCAGATAAAAGGGCAGCGCCCAATACAGTGCAGGCTGATAGCTTAGGTTGATCGGCGTCAGGTCTTGCGCCTGAGCGGGTGCCAGCGTGCCGAAACTTGCCGCTGTGGCAAGCGCTACGGCCTTGAAGGTCGTTTTCATAGGTCAGTTCCTCCTCTGTTGCAGTTTTTTCCGCCTAGCTGTGCTGGGCGGCTTTCTCCTCGCGCAGGCTGCGCCAGATATGCGTGCGCAGATGAACGAAACTTTCCAGGTCCATGACATCCTCGATCTTTTCCTGGCTGTCCCAATTCTCGGCGTTGCGTATGCTGGCAACATCAAGCACTTCCTTGATGCGACCGGGGGCGCGGGTCATGATGGCCACCCTGTCGGCCAGATAGACGGCTTCTTCTACGGCATGGGTGATGAACAGCACCGTGCGCGGGTTCTTGCGCGCCAGTCGAACAAGTTCTTCTTGCATGACAACGCGGGTCTGTGCGTCCAGTGCGCCGAAAGGTTCGTCCATCAGCAACACATCAGGGTCCAGCACATAGGCGCGCGCAATGGCCACGCGTTGTTGCATGCCGCCTGACAGCTGGTGCGGAAAATGCTTCGCATACTGGGTCAGGTTCATCAGGTCCAGAATGGCGGCGATGCGGGCCTCGCGCTCGGGGCGGGCAACATTCAGGTTGCGCAGGCCCATGTCGATATTGTCATAGACGGATTTCCACGGAAACAGGGCAAATTGCTGGAACACCACCGCGCGGTCGGGGCCGGGCCGCTTGATGGGGGTGCCGTCGACAGACACGATCCCGTCGGTTGCATTCTCGAACCCCGCGACCATGCGCAGGCAGGTTGTTTTGCCACATCCCGACGGGCCGACAATGGCCACGAATTCCTTGTCGCGGATTTCAAGATTGATGTCTTGAAGGGCGCGAAACCCCGTTTCCCGAGGTCCGAAAACCTTGTCTACATTCTGGAATTCGATCACGCCCATTGCGTCACTCCCGTTTGTCCTGTCAGTGTCCCAGACCGCGGCGGTTCTGGATCATGCGTTCGGCCAACCGCAACGCGCTATCAAGTGCCAGCCCGACCAGACCGATTGCGACCATTCCGGCCATCACGGTCGTGGTGGAGACATTGGCTTGTCCCTGAACCATCATGTAGCCAACCCCCGCAGAGGCCACGATCAGTTCGGCGCCAACCAGTGACTGCCAGCCCAGCCCCGCCGACACACGCAGCCCCGAAATGATCGACGGCACGGATGAGGGCAGCAAAATTTCCCGGATCACCCTGTGGGACGGCGTGCCCAGCATATTCGCGGCCTCGATCAGGCGCGGGTCCACGAATTTCGCGCCGCGATAGGCATTGATGACGCAGGGCGGAAATGCACCGGCAAAAATGATCATGATCGGGCCGCCGATCCCTGTGCCAAACCACAGCGCGGCAAACGGAACCCATGCGATCGGGGCGACGAAGCGCAGCGCGTCAAACAACGGCGAGACGATCTCGTCCAGGATCTGGTACCAGCCCATCAGCAGGCCCAACGGAATGCCGATAAGGGCCGCAAGGATGAAGCCATATGCGAAGCGTTCAAAGCTGGCGGCCAGATGGCCGGGCAAAGTGGCACCGGCAAAGCGGCGTTCTGTCAATGTGGAGAACCTGTCATACACCTCCAGCGGGGAGGGCAGGAACACGGACGAAATCAGGCCACTGATTGCCAGGCCGTGCCACAGTCCAATGAAACCAAGAAGTCCCAGCAGGCCCAGCGTCAAGGATTGTCCCAAGGAGATTTGTTTTTTCATCACACTACCCCTTCGCGGCCAAAGCTGCCGTATTCCACCGCAAGGCCCATGCCTCGGCCATGCCCAGCACGCGGGTTGTGCCCCAGCCCAGAATGGCCACCGCGATCATCCCCACAAGGATCATTCCGGGATACAGGTCTTGCTGCGCCACGTTCAGCACGCGCCCCAACCCGTAGAATGCGCCCACAAGTTCGGCGGCAACCAGCGTGGTCCATGATGCCTGCAATGACAGCCGCAAGCCGGTAAAGATCATCGGACTTGCGCCCGGCACCAGCACTTCCGAGACGAAGCGCAGTTTGGGCATGCCCAGCATATAGGCGGCCTCCAGAACGGGGCGGTCGATATTGCGCACACCTGCATAGGTGTTGATGACCGAGGGCACGAAAGCCGAAAACCAGATCACCATGATTTTCGCCGCATCGCCCAGCCCCAGCCACAGGATGGCAAGCGGAATCCATGCCAGCGGCGGGATCGGGCGGATGATCAGGAAGATCGGATTGATGAAGGCTTCTGCCCTGCGACTCCAGCCCATCAGCAGGCCAAGTGGCACGCCGGTCACAACCGCAAAAACGAACCCCATGACGACCAGCCGCAACGAATTGTAGACATGCATGGCCAGATCGCCACCGCCATACCCGCGGCCGGATACATGGGTCAGCGCAGACCATGTTTCCGCCGGTGACGGGAACCTGCCTGCCGGAATGATGCCCAGACCTGTCGTGACGGCATACCAGATGATGCAAACAACGAAGATTGTTGTGAAACCTATGGAAATCCTACGTGGCACGGTTATCCTCCCAGATAATGTAAACGCTTTCATATTATGCGACAATCTGTCAAGTATTTTCTTAAAAACTATTGTTTATCCCTGTTTTTTAGGGTATTTGATGTATGTAAATTTTCATAACGGAAATGAAAAAATGTCATCTGCAAGCAAGCCGACCCTTACGGATGTCGCGAAAGAATCGCAGTGTTCCATTGCAACCGTCTCTCGGGCGATGTCGCAGCCTGGTCTGGTGCAGCCTGCCACGCTGGAACGGATCCGGCAGGTTGCGGCGCGGCTTGGCTATGTTCCGAACCGGCGGGCGCGCGCGCTGGCGTCCGGCCAGTCCGACACGATCGGGGTGGTGGTGCCGACGCTGAATTCGCCCGTCTTCTCGTCGACATTGCAGGAAATGCAGCGCCTTTTTGCCGCGCGCGGGTATCAGCTTCTGATTGCGTCGCATGAATATGACGCGGCAAACGAAGCGGCCGCACTTTCGCAGCTGATTTCACATGGTGTTGACGGGTTGATGGTTGTCGGGGCAGAGCGGCCACAATCGACATGGGCCATGCTAAGTGCGTCCGGAGTCCCGCTGGTGCAGATGTGGGAAGGGCGGGAAGGGCTGGACAGGGTGACAGTTGACAGTTTTCAGGCGGGTCAGGTGGTGGCGCGCTATCTGCTGGATATCGGGCATGAACGCTTCGGGGTTGTTTGTGGCCAGTTGCAAAATAACGACCGCCAGAAGGCCCGCGTCAACGGTATTCGCGCAGAACTGGACGCGCGCGGGGTGGCGCTGGCGCGTACGCATATCATCGAACAGCCCCTGACCCTTGCTGCGGGACGGTCGGGCTGCATGACATTGCTTGAAATGGTGCCAAGGCCCACCGCAATTATCGGCACGGCTGATCTGTTGGCAATCGGCGCCATGATCGAGGCACAGGGGCGCGGAATCGATGTGCCCAAGACCATGTCATTCGCGGGGATCGACAATGTCGATTTTGCCGCACATCTGTCACCATCGCTGACAACTGTCGACATTCCCGCCGCCAGTATCGGCACAGAGGCCGCGGCCCTTATGCTGCGCAGGCTTGCGGATGAAGCGGGCGAAGGGGATGCGGTGATCAGCCTGCCGATCAACCTTGTTGTGCGCCACTCCACGTTCCGCAATGGCTAGGGTGCGTCTTGCGCAGGGCGGAAATCCGGTCTGCCTGCGCAGGTGGCCCCTATTGCCCTATAGCAGGGCGCCCAGCGTTTCGGCATGGACCACAAGCGCCAGCGCAATAATTCCCAGCGCGACCACATAGAAGATCATGTCATGGGTCTTGTCCCAGACGCCGGTATGGCGCGCCAGTCGCACCACGGCAGGATAGACGGCGACAGCCGCCAGCGCCTGCCCCGCCATGGCACCGGGCAGGCCCATCAGCAGGAAGCCCGCCAGAAACAATGCGCTTTGGGTGATTGCACGAAAGGCGGTCAGCCAGAAAAAGCGCCGCGACTCGCCGCGTGCAAGGGCGGCATGCGGATAGGTTGCACTGACCAGCGGCAGCAGTTGCGCACAGCTTATCAGCACAATCATCGGGCCCGCCATCAGGTAGCGGTCATCATACAAAAACCCGATCAGGACGGGGCCGATCAGGGCCATGACCGCCAGCATTGCCATGACGGCGGCGGTCAGAAGATAGCGAAGGCGACGCAGCCTTGCGCTGTTCTGTCCGCCGCTGGCCGCAAGGGATTCGCGGTAGGCGGGGATCAGCATTTTCTCGGTCAGGGCTTGCATCAGCAGCACCGGAAATGCGGCCAGAAACCATGCGATATTGTATAGGCCCAGGTCTGCCAGCGAAAAGAAATAGCCCAGAATGGCACGGTCGCCCTGCGCCAGAAGGAAGCCGAACCCCGATGACAGCATGATCCAGCCGCCAAACCGCAACAGATCGCGCGCCGCAGCGCCTTCCCAGCGCAGGCGGCTGGACGGGCCGGGAATGAATGCCCATTCCAGTGTCAGTTTCACACCTGCCGCCGCGACCGTCCCCCAGACCATGGCCCAGTAACTGCCGGTCGCCCAGGCAAGCACGATCATGACCGAAATGCCCGCAACATGCGCCAGAAGCTGCACAAGTGTGACATAGCCCAGCCGGATATGCCGTTCAGATGTGTAAATCCGCATGGGCGCAAGACCCGCAAGCAGCAGCGACACCGCGCAGACCGGCAGCACCGCCAGCAATTCCGGCGCATCATACAGATGGGCAGCGGGCCATGCCACGGCGCAGGCCAGCAGCCATAACAGCCCCCCGCGCAGCACATTCAGCGTAAAGGCCGTATTCAGGAAATCGGGGTCATCGCCGCGCGCATTTTGCATGATGGATTGCTGAATGCCCGCGTCCGACAGCATTGTCAGGCCGAACAGGATCATTGTGACCAGCGCCATCAGCCCGAACGCATCAGGGAACAGCAACCGCGCAAGGATCAGGTTCGACCCGAAGCGCAGGGCCTGCGACAGCACGAAATTGCCGCCCGTCAGCACCGCGCCGCGCATCAGCCTTGAAATCAGGGAAGGGGGCGCGTGCAAGGTCATGTCCATCTGCAAAAGGCTGTTTGGCGTGTCGGGTGTGGGGCAAGCCGCACCCTAATGCTGGAATGCGGCAGAAAAATGGGGGAAAGCGGGCGTGTGGCCCGCCTTAGGTCACTTTCGATCGGGTCTTGAATTCGGGGCGGTCCCATCTGCGGGTTTGCACGATATCGCACAGGGTATCGGCGGCCTTGGCCACATCTTCGGGTGTCAGATACAGCGGTGTGAACCCGAAGCGCAGAATATCGGGCGCGCGGAAATCGCCAATGACACCTTCGGCAATCAGGGCCTGAATAATGGCATAGCCGTCCTGATGGTGGAAACTGACCTGAGAGCCGCGCGCCTGTCCGTCGACGGGCGAGGCAAGCCGCAGATCCGGCGCGCCGGTTGCAACAGCGTCGATGAAAATCTGCTGCAATTCCAGCGACTGCGCGCGCAGGTCGTTCATATCGACCCCTTCCCACACATCCAGCGCCGCATCCAGTGCCACCAATTGCAAGATGGGCGGCGTGCCCACACGCATGCGTTCAATTCCGCGACCGGGGCGATAGTCCAGATCGAAGGCGAAGGGCGCTTCATGGCCCAGCCAGCCCGACAATGCTGGCTGCACCTTGCCCGCCAGACGCGGCGCGACATAGATGAAGGCGGGGCCACCGGGGCCGGAATTCAGGTATTTGTAGCTGCACCCCACGGCAAAATCGGTGTCCGCGCCCGCCACATCAACGGGAATGGCCCCTGCCGAATGCGCCAGATCCCAGACCACCAGCGCGCCATGTTCATGCGCCTTGGCAATCAGGCGGGACATGTCATGTTTGCGCCCTGTGCGGTAATCCACTTCGGTGATCATCAGCACGGCGACTGAATCATCAATTGCGCTTTCGACCATTTCGGGGGCCGTGGTTTTCAGCCTGTAATCGGGGCCAAGCGTGCGGCACAGCCCGTCAGCCATATACAGATCGGACGGGAAATTTCCGGTATCGGACAGGATAACGCGGCGATCAGGGCGCAAGTCCAGCGCCGAGGCCAGCGCCTGATAGACCTTGATGGACAATGTGTCGCCCATGATGACACTGCCCGCAGGCGCCCCGATCAATCGCCCCACGCGGTCCCCCACGCGCGCAGGCAGGTCCATCCAGCCCGCGTGGTTCCAGCCGGTGATCAGCATCTGGCCCCATTCGTCGGTGATGGTGTGCGCCACGCGCGCGGCAACGGCGCGGGGCAGGGGGCCAAGCGAATTGCCGTCCAGATAAATCACCCCCTCGGGCAGGTCGAACATGGCGCGTGTTGCTGTGAAATCTGTCATCGGTCCCTCCGGTATGCCGGATATGGGTGCCGCTTGTGCCCAGCAAGGTCAAGGCTATATGGGCCGGCGTCATGCATCCGGCCCGCGAAACAGGCCCGCGAACACGGCGGGCCAGCGATTCATTTTGCGCCGCATGATCCACCCTGCCAGTCGCGCGAATTGTGCCCGCGCTGCTGCATCAGTGGCCGGATACGGGCCAGCGGCGCAATCGCGGCAACTGGTCGCGCCTTGCGGGGTATTGGGATGAACCTGTTTAAAGGTTTGAAAAGTATATATATTGTTGCGGGCGCAAGTCGTTGCGCTGCGGTGTTTTGCGGTATGCCTTGGTATGCAGCGTGCAAATATTATTGCCTGCTTGTGAAACAATCTTGCGCAGGGTATGCAAACGCGATGCCAAAAAGAACGCATTTTGCGGTCGCAGAATTCGGTTAACCTGAAAGAAAGGGGGACGACGCGTGAAAGTCGGTGCCTTAAAGGAAATCAAATCGGGTGAGGCGCGTGTCGCGCTGACACCAGACAGCGCAACGCAGATTCAGAAACTGGGGCATGAATGTTTCGTGCAATCCGGTGCAGGTGTGGCTGCGGGCTTTAATGACGAAACCTATGAAAAGGCCGGTGTTACGGTCGTCAAGGACGCGGCTGCGCTGGTTGACGCTGTTGATGTCGTCATCAAGGTGCGCGAACCCGTCCTGGACGAGGTCAAGAGCCTGAAAAAAGGCCAGACACTGATTTCCTTCTTCTGGCCCGCCCAAAGCGAGGAGTTGCTGGCCGCTGCAAGGGATCAGGGCGCAACGACCATTGCCATGGATATGGTGCCGCGGATTTCGCGCGCGCAGAAAATGGATGCGTTGTCGTCTATGGCCAATATCGCGGGCTACCGCGCGGTGATCGAGGCAGGCAATAATTTCGGCCGCTTCTTCACCGGTCAGGTGACAGCCGCCGGCAAGGTGCCGCCCGCGCGCGTGCTGATTGTGGGCGCCGGTGTTGCGGGGCTTGCCGCGATTGGCACTTCTACCAGCCTTGGGGCGATCACCATGGCGTTCGATGTGCGCCCCGAAGTGGCCGAGCAGATCGAGTCCATGGGTGCGGAATTCGTGTTCCTTGATTTCGAGGACACGACAGACGGGGCGGAAACCGGCGGCTATGCAGCGCCTTCCAGCCCTGAATTCCGCGAAAAGCAGTTGGAAAAATTCCGCGAACTGGCCCCCGATGTGGACATCGTTATCACCACCGCGCTGATTCCGGGGCGTCCCGCGCCGAAATTGTGGACCGAAGATATGGTCCAGATGATGAAGCCCGGTTCGGTCATTGTGGACCTTGCGGCAGAAAAGGGCGGGAATTGTGACCTGACCGTGCCGGATGAACGCCTTGTGACCGAAAACGGTGTTATCATCATCGGCTACACCGATTTCCCGTCGCGCATGGCCACGCAGTCATCCACGCTTTATGCGACGAATATCCGTCACATGCTGCATGACCTGACACCGGCCAAGGATGGCGTGATCAATCATAATATGGAAGATGACGTCATTCGCGGCGCAACGGTCACGCATGACGGCGAAATTACCTTCCCGCCGCCACCGCCCAAGGTGAAGGCGATTGCCGCCAAGCCCAAGGAGAAGGTCAAGGAACTGACCGCCGAGGAGAAGCGCGCGCATGAAATCGCGGCCTTCAAGTCGCAGACCAAAACGCAGGTCGCGTTGCTGGCTGGCGGCGCGGCATTCGTGCTGGCCGTGGGGCTGGTCGCGCCCGAGTCGTTCATGCGCAATTTCATCATCTTCGTGCTGGCCGTTTTCGTGGGCTTCCAGGTGATCTGGAAAGTGTCGCATTCGCTGCACACGCCCCTGATGGCGGTGACCAATGCAATCTCAAGCATCATCATCGTGGGCGCATTGTTGCAGATCGGGTCAACCTCGGGGCTGATCACGGTGCTGGCGGCGCTGGCGCTTCTGATGGCGGCGGTGAATATCTTTGGTGGTTTCATGGTGACACGGCGCATGCTTGCCATGTTCCAGAAGTCCTGACGGCAGGAGGAAATAAGAGATGGATTTCGGATTTACAGTTGCGGCCTATGCGGTTGCGACAGTTCTCTTTGTCCTGTCGCTTGGCGGTCTGTCAGGACAGGAAAGCGCGAAACGCGCCATCTGGTATGGCATTGCGGGTATGACCGTGGCCGTGCTGGCCATGCTGGTCGGTCCCGGTTCGGGGTTGTGGGGGCTGACGCTGGTGCTGATTGCCATTGGCGGCCTTGTCGGCTGGCAACTGGCCACGCGCGTGCAGATGACGCAAATGCCCGAACTGGTGGCCTTCATGCATTCGCTGGTGGGGCTGGCGGCCGTTCTGGTGGGGTTGAACGCGCATCTGGAAATCGGGCGTGTGGCGCAGGTCTTTGCTGAAAACGCCTTGCCCTTCCCGCAACCCGAAGGGCTGATGTCGGTCCCCGCCTATGAGCTGTGGCTGGGCCTGAGCAATTTTGCCGCCATTATCGGCAAGAAAACCGCTGTCGAGGTGACGATCCTGCGGGTCGAGTTGATGATCGGCATCTGGATCGGGGCGGTCACCTTCACCGGGTCGATCATTGCCTATGGCAAGCTGGCGGGCCGTGTGGACACAGCCGCCAAGCAACTGCCCGGCGGGCATATGCTGAATGCGGGTGCGGCGGTCCTGTCTGTCGTGTTTGCGGGGCTGTATCTGGCCTTCGCCGAAAGTGCGGGCGCGTCGATCTTCATGCTGATTGTCCTGACCGCGCTGGCGCTGTTCATTGGCTATCATCTGATCATGGGCATTGGCGGGGCCGATATGCCGGTGGTGGTGTCCATGCTCAACAGCTATTCCGGCTGGGCGGCGGCGGCCATCGGGTTCAGCCTTGGCAATGAATTGCTGATCGTGGTGGGCGCGCTGGTCGGTTCCTCGGGGGCGATCCTGAGCTATATCATGTGCAAGGCCATGAACCGCAGTTTTATCAGCGTGATCCTTGGCGGGTTTGGCGGCACGTCCGGCCCGCAGATGGAGGTTGAGGGCGAGCAGATCGCCATTGACGCAGGCGGTGTGGCTGCGGCCCTGAATGAAGCCGACAGCGTGGTGATTGTTCCCGGCTATGGCATGGCTGTGGCGCAGGCCCAGCAATCCGTGTCGGAACTGACGCGCAAGCTGCGCGCCAAGGGCAAGAATGTCCGTTTCGCCATTCACCCTGTTGCGGGGCGTTTGCCGGGGCATATGAACGTGCTGCTGGCCGAGGCCAAGGTGCCCTATGACATTGTGCTGGAAATGGACGAGATCAATGACGATTTCCCGTCCACCGATGTGGTGATCGTCATCGGGTCCAATGACATTGTGAACCCCGCCGCACAGGACGACCCCAACAGCCCCATTGCCGGCATGCCGGTTCTGGAAGTGTGGAAGGCCAAACAGGTGTTCGTGTCCAAACGCGGGCAGGGCACCGGCTATTCGGGGATCGAGAACCCGCTGTTCTACAAGGACAACACACGCATGTTCTATGGCGATGCGAAAGCGTCCGTGGACAGCCTGCTGCCGATGATCGAGTGATTTTCGGCTTGGCACGACAAGGAAAAACCCCGGCTGCAAGGCCGGGGTTTTTTCGTGGGTGGGGGCTGAGGCCGAAGCGGCCACGACAAATGTCGGGAAAAATGCCCGTGCAAAGCACGGGCAGCGCCCGAACCGCCCCCACGGGGCGGGCGCTTCTCGCCCACCCCTCGGTTCGGGCGTGTTGCGCAATCTGGATATCGAACGGCAGAAATCGTCCCGCAAAGCGGCCATCCCTGCCTTCAGACCCTCAAGCGTTGTTCGCCACTGCCCCACGCCCGCGTTTGTGGCGAAAATACAAGTGTGCAATGGTGTGCCGAATTGGGGCGTTTTCATTTTGCGCCAGTGGCTTATCCTGAACCGCTTAATCCTTCCGCGTGCGCTTCCGAGGTTCCTATGCCCCCCATCGCCGACCATCTGCACCGCTATGCGCTTGTCAATGAACTGCATGCGCGCCCTGCAACCAAGGTCGTGCCGCCGGGCGTGGCGGTGTTTCTGGCGGTCAAACCCGAAAGCGCTGCGGCCAAGCGCGACCGCGACAAGGACCGCGCGCATTTGCTGGCGCTGCTGGACCGCCACGGCGCTGGCCACCCCGCCCCCGAGGCCACGCATCATTCCGCCGATATTGGCCGTCACCATCTGAAATGGGAAAGCCACACGGAATTCGTGACCTATACGGCGTTTGAACAAGGGCTGCCCAAACGCCCCTTCGACCCTGACAGTTTTGATGTTTTCGCGGATGACTGGCTGGAACAGGCACCGGGGACGCGGCTGACATCGATCCTGTTCCAGATTGAGACCCTGCCCGAAGACCCCGCCGAAATTACTGCAAAACTGCAAGACTGGTTCGTGCCCGAAAGTCTGGCTGCGGCCTGTGTCCTGGATGGGACCGCCGTGATTGCCAGTGATTTCCGCATTGATCGCGCAGGCCATATCCGCATGGCGGTTTTCGTCAAGCCCGGCACCGGCGGGCGGCGTGTGGGGCGGATTTTGCAGCGCCTGTGCGAGATTGAAACCTATAAGACCATTTCCATGCTGGGGTTGCTGCGCGCGCGGTCACTGTCATCGCAAATGGGGGTGCTGGACGAGCAGCTGACGCAATTGTCGCGCGCGATGAACACGCCCGGCACCGGGTCCGATGAAACGCTGGAGGCGTTGCTGCGCATTTCCAGCGAGTTGGAAAACATGATGGTGGAAAGCGCGTTCCGGTTTGCCGCGACAGGGGCGTATGAGGCGCTGGTGCACCAGCGCATCGAGGTGCTGCGCGAGGACCGATTTCAGGGGCGCCAGTCGCTGCGCGAATTCATGACGCGCCGCTATGACCCCGCAATGCGCACGGTCAAATCCACCGAGGCGCGGCTGGCGCGGCTGGCCGAACGGGCCATGCGCGCAGGGCAGTTGCTGCGCTCTCGTGTGGATGTGGAACGCTCGGCCCAGAACCAGCGGCTGCTGGAGAGCATGGACCGCCGCGCAGATATGCAACTGCGTCTGCAACACACGGTCGAGGGGCTGTCTGTGGTGGCGATCAGCTATTATGCGATCAATCTGGTGGCCTATCTGGTGTTGCCGGTGACCGAGCCGTTGGGCCTGTCCAAACCCGTGACAATGGCCGCTTTGGTGCCTGTGGTGGTGCTGGGCGTATGGGCCATGGTGCGCGGGGTCCGGCGGAAGTTCGAATAGCGCATGATGCGCGGGCCGCGCCGGCGTGTTTTTTGGATATTTGGGCCAGAATGAAAGGGGAAAGGGACTGTTTTGGCCCTTAAGCTTCACGATGTTCAGGCGGCGCGTTCGGAGGTGAACTGCAAGCGTGCCAAGCGCGCATAAAGTCCACCCTGTGCCACCAGTTCGTCATGTGTGCCGGTGGCCGCGATGCGCCCCTCGTCAAAGACGATGATGCGGTCGGCCTGTTTGACCGTGGCCAGCCGGTGGGCGATGACAATTGTGGTGCGGTCGCGTGACAGATGGTCCACGGCGCGTTGCACGGCGGCCTCGGATTCGGCATCAAGGGCACTGGTGGCTTCATCCAGCAGCAGGATGGGGGCGTCGCGCAGAATGGCGCGCGCGATGGCCACGCGCTGTTTCTGCCCCCCTGACAGCATGACGCCGCGTTCGCCCAGTTCGGTCATATACCCGTCGGGCAGGCTGTTCAGGAACTGATCGGCATTGGCCGCTTTTGCTGCCGCGATCACTTCGCTGTCCGAGGCGCCGGGGCGGCCAAAGCGGATATTGTCCATTGCAGTCGTCGCGAAAATGACCGGATCCTGCGGGACAAGGGCCAGCGCGCGGCGGAAATCGGTGCGTGCCATGTCGCGCAGGTCCTGCCCGTCGATGCGGATCTGCCCGCTGATCGGGTCGTAGAAGCGCATCAGCAGCTGAAGGATTGTTGTCTTCCCCGCGCCCGATGGTCCGACCAGCGCCACAGTTTCCCCCGCCGCGATGGTCAGCGAGATATTCCGCAGCGCCTGCTGGCCGGGGCGTGTGGGGTAGTGGAAGCTGACAGCGTCAAACTGCACCTCGCCGCGTGTCGGGCGGGGCAGTGGCAGGGGTTTGGGCGGGTCCTGAATGCTGTCGGTCGCGGTCAGCAGTTCGACAAGGCGTTCGGTCGCACCGGCGGCGCGTTGCAATTCGGACCAGATTTCGGACAAGGCCCCGACCGAGCCTGCAACGATGACCGCATAGATCACGAATTGGGCCAGTTCGCCCGGTGTCATGACGCCCGCAGACACATCGCGCGCGCCGACCCAGAGCGTGCCCAGAATGCCCGCGAAGACCAGAAAGATAACGATGACAGTCAGCACCGCGCGGGTCAGGATGCGTTTGCGCGCCACATCGAAGCTGATTTCGGTGACGCGGTCGAAGGCTGCGCGGCTGGCCGCTTCGTGGGTGTTGGCCTGAACTGCCTGAACCGACAAAAGCGCCTCGGAGGCGTTGCCCGAGCTGGCGGCGATCCAGTCCTGATTTTCGCGGCTGAGCCGGCGCAGCTTGCGGCCCATGATGACGATGGGCACGATGATCGCGGGCACCATCAGCAGCACGAATCCGGTCAGTTTTGCAGAGGTCAGCCCCAGCAGTACCAGCCCGCCCAAGAGCATCAGCGCATTGCGCAGTGCAATCGACACCGAAGACCCGATCACCGATTGAATAAGCGTTGTGTCTGTTGTCAGGCGCGAGAGCACCTCGCCGGTCATGATGCGTTCATAGAAGGCCGGACTGCGGTCAATGACGCGGGCAAACAGGGATTTGCGGATATCGGCAACGATGCGTTCGCCCAGCCGCGTGACCAGATAATACCGCAACCCCGTGCCAATCGCCAGCAGCACAGCCAGCCCCAGCGCGCCGCCGAAATACTGGTTCAGCAATTCCATTTCGCGGGCTTCAAACCCGTCAACGACGCGGCGCACCGCCAATGGCAGCATAAGCATGATTGTCGCTGTTGCGACCAGCGCCAGAAGGGCCGCGGCCAGCAGGGCGCGATAGGGGCGCATGAAGGGCCACAACCCTTGCAGCGCCCCGATATTTCTGGATTTGGCGCGCGTTTCGCTGGAATGTGGTGTATCGCTCATGCTGTTCCGGCCCTTTGTGTTGGGCAAGGGTTTAGGTCAGAACAGGGGGGCGGGGCAAGCCCGCAAGCGGGCGGCGCGACCATTGGCGCATCTTGGCCGCGCCTTTTGGTCCGCCAGCAGGCGGGCCTGTCGGGGGTGTGTGCGGTCAGGCAGTTTTTTCCATGCGCAGGAACGTGAACACGCCCAGACGCGTCAGGGGCGTTTCCTCGACCAGTTGCAGGGCCTGTTCCCCCAGAACGCGATCTTTCGGAAAGTTGGAATGCCAGCCCATATAGTCTGCAAATGGTGCAAATTTGCGCTCCAGCCATGCCAGCCACCCTTCGTCGCGGGCGAAATGGTTGACCAGCAGGATTTGCCCGCCGGGTTTGCACACGCGCGCCATTTCGGCCATGACCTGTTCGGGGTCGGGGACGACCGAAATCAGGTGCATGGCGACGATTGTGTCGAAGCTGGCGTCGGGGAAATCCAGATTACGTGCGTCCATCTGACGCAACTCGCGGACATGGTCCAGCTTCTCCTCGGCGACTTTGGTGCGCGCGCGTGTCAGCATATCCTCGGAAAAATCTATGCCCGTCACCTCTAGCGAGGCATCATAGAAGGGCAGGGCAAGTCCGGTTCCCACACCCACTTCCAGCACTTTGCCCCCTGTGCCGTTGGCAACCCTGGTGGCGTGTCTGCGTCCGGTATTGGTGATGCGACCGAATGTCATATCATAAATGGGCGCCCAGCGGCGATAGCTGGCAGTAATCGCTTCAGGTTTCAAAAATGCCTCCCACGCATCAACTTCTTGGGAAAGAGCATTGGGGCAGTCGGGGCGCGCGGTCAACCGCTGCACTGTCTTTGCGGTGTTAAACTTCGTGTTATGCCGCGACTTGTAGCAATGCGGCAATGCGGTAGCCGCGCGCGGTCACATTGAAAAACTGATGCCGCAGCCGCAACTGGAGGAGGCATTGGGGTTATTGATGACGAAGCGTGCGCCGATCAGTTCTTCCGAGAAGTCGATGACGGCATTTGCCAGAAACGGCAGGGAAACAGGATCAACCAGCACCTTCTGGCCGTCCTTTTCCAGAATCAGGTCATCGGCTGCGGGGGCGTCAAAACGGATATCATACTGAAACCCCGAACAGCCGCCGCCGTCGACGGCAACACGCAGGGCCTTGACCTCGCCTGTGTCTTCGGCGATTTCGGCCAGACGAGCGAAGGCGCGGTCACTTACGCGGGGGGGCAGGGTCAGGGTCATGGGCTTCCTTCTGGGCAATGTCATATTTCCGATGACTTTGGTTTGATATAGCCATTGGCAGCAGGCCCGACAAGGTAGTGGGACAAACAGATGCTGAAACCATATGCGACACAACCGGACCAGTCGCGCGGGCGGCGTTTCAAGGAGGCCATGAGCACCTTCCGTTCCCCGTTTCAGCGCGACCGCGACCGGATCATCCATTCCAGCGCGTTCCGGCGGCTGAAACACAAGACGCAGGTGTTCATCGAGCATGAGGGCGATTATTACCGCACCCGCCTGACCCATTCCATCGAGGTGGCGCAGGTGGCCCGCACGCTTGCAGGTGCGCTGGGGCTGAACACCGAACTGGCCGAGGCGATTGCGCTGGCCCATGATCTGGGCCATCCGCCCTTTGGTCATACCGGCGAGGATGCGTTGTGCGATCTGATGGCCCCTTATGGCGGGTTCGACCATAATGCGCAGGCGCTGCGTATTGTGACGCGGCTGGAACGTCATTACGCGGATTTCGACGGTCTGAACCTGACATGGGAAACACTGGAAGGCATTGCCAAACATAACGGCCCTGTGGCCGATGCGCACGGCGCGCCGCTGAAGGGGGATGCGCTGCCCTATGCGCTGGTCGAATGCAATGCCGGTTTCGATCTGGAATTGCACGGCTATGCCAGTGCCGAAGCGCAGGTGGCGGCGATTGCCGATGATATTGCCTATAACCACCATGATTTGCATGACGGGTTGCGATCGGGGCTGTTTACGGAAAACGACCTGATGGACCTGCCCATAACCGGCCCCGCCTTCCGGCAGGTGGACAGCCTGTATCCCGGACTGGAGCCGATGCGGCGCAGGCATGAAGCGTTGCGCCGTGTCTTTGGCGTGATGGTGGAAGATGTGCTGCTGGTGGCGGGCACGCGGCTGGGACCGGCGGATTTGCAGTCCGCGCAGGATATTCGTGACCTGAACCTGACGATCATCCGCTTTTCCGACCGGCTGTTTCGGGAATTGAAGGTGATCCGGCATTTCCTGTTCACGCGGATGTATCGCGCACCGTCTGTGGTGGAAATGCGCGCGCAGGTCACAGGTGTTGTGCGCGACCTGTTCCCGCTGTTCATGGACCAGCCCCGCCACCTGCCTGCCGAATGGCGCCGTGATGTGAATGCAGCAGAGTCCGAGACAGCACTTGCCCGGATTGTCGCCGATTATGTGTCCGGCATGACCGACCGTTTTGCGATTCAGGAACATGCGCGGCTGGTGCGCGGGGGGGATGCCGCGCCGGTGCGCTATCTGTAACAGGCGTGATTTTCAGGCGGGGGCGCCAATCGGCCCCCATCGAGGGGGCACTCATGGCGGGGCGCAGGCCTGGCGGCTGCCCGTCCCTGTCGCGCGTGCGGGGATCTGGCGCATGCGTTTTTGCCGTGCTGCCGTGATCTGATGGCTTGACAGACAGGCCCGCAATGTCCGACCCTTCCCAAAGGGGCGCGCATAGGAGGCCGTGCCCCTGCTTCAGCCAAGAGGAGGGCGTGCGCATGCTGGTGAGCCAAATTCTAAGAAACAAGGAAACCCAGTCGGTTGTGACAGTTGCGCCGGGCAGCCCTTTGTCCGAAGTCGTGAAGGTCCTGAGCGAGAACCGCATAGGCGCGCTTGTCATCTCCTCGGACGGAAAGAAGGTGGCGGGTATCCTGTCCGAGCGCGACATCGTGCGCGAATTGGGCAGCCGCGGTGTCGCGTGCCTGTCGGACAAGGTGGATGATGTGATGACGCGCAATGTCTATGGCTGTAGCCCTGATGACAGTGCCGATCTGGTGTTGCAGACCATGACGCAGAAGCGGTTTCGTCATATTCCGGTGATGGAGGGGGACCAGATGATTGGCCTGATTTCCATCGGGGATGTGGTCGCGGCCCGCATGTCCGAACTGGAGTTGGAGAAAGACGCCCTGACCGGCATGATCATGGGGTATTAGATGTTTTTCATGCGCCGGAAGGGTTGCATATCCCCGCGCAATATTGTTGCGTGCATCTGAAGATGTGAAGGGGGCGCGCAATGCGGATCGGTCTTTATCCTGGCACTTTCGACCCGTTGACCAAGGGGCATATCGATATCATCACGCGCGCGACGCAGCTTGTGGACCGGCTGGTGATCGGGGTTGCGATTAACCGTGACAAAGGCCCGTTATTCACACTGGATGAACGTGTCGCCATGATCGAGGCCGAGGTGCAAACCCTGAGCAAGCGCACTGGCGTCGAGATTATCGCCCATCCGTTCGAGAACCTGCTGATTGACTGCGCCCGCGATGTCGGCGCGCAGATCATCATACGCGGTTTGCGCGCGGTCACGGATTTTGAATATGAATTCCAGATGGTTGGCATGAACCGCGCCATGGATGCCAGTATTGAAACGGTATTCCTGATGGCAGAAGCACGCCATCAGGCAATCGCGTCGAAACTGGTCAAGGAAATCGCGCGACTGGGGGGCGATGTGACGAATTTCGTCTCGCCCGCTATTTCTGATGCGCTGGGCGCGAAATATCCGCGTTAGGGCGTGACCCTGTCGGGTTGAAATCGGCGTGCTGTTTAGGATGGCCTAATGGGGACGTTGGGCGGCAGTCAGGGCGCGGAATCAAGGGCGCAGCCCGCCGCGCCATCGGTGGGCCGTCCCGCGGCCTGCCGATTACCCTGATGGGGTTTCCAGCCTTGAAAGTCAAAGTATGCCGCCAGCATAAAGTGCATTCCAAGAATGCCGGATCGGCAGTCCCCGGCCCACCGATAGCGCGGGCTTTATCCAAGTGCGAATGCCCCTTTCAAGCCACAACCCCCTGTTTCGGGGCCGTGCCGCTAGAGCGGTGCAGCGCGTTCGGGGCTTATTGCCCGTAGACGGCCTGTGCGGCAATCTTGCGCGCGTCAGGCTTGTGAATGTCCAGATCGATCGCCACATCCAGCGGCATGGCGCGAATTTCGCTGACGGTACGGGCATAGGCCGCGCGCTGGCGCAGGCGGGTCTGGATGCGGGTCAGAAGGGTGCTCATGATATGCTCCTGTTCTTTGGGTCAGGGGTACGTCCTGACCCAAAGATGGGGCATGCTGCGGTGCAGAACAACCCGTTCAGGTTGCAAGCCCGACTTGCGTTTGATGCATATGTGGCCGTAGCGTGCGGATGATGTTCCAAATGCAAAAAGCCGCACCCGAAGGTGCGGCTTTCGCCCGAACGCTCTGTTTTAGCTTACCCCGCGCGCGCCATGGCGGCGGCGGTATCCAGCATGCG
>NZ_JBHYFM010000033.1:0-27716 GCF_051859525.1 Roseinatronobacter sp.
CCTTGCGCGACCGAGTGAAGAAAGAGGGCGACCAGTTCCACCCCAAGAATGTCAATATAGACCGCCATCATAGTTACAATGCGTGGCTGACCATCGGCATTCGCGAAGGCAGGAACCGTGAAATTCGCCGCGCCATGGATCATGTCGGGCTGAGTGTGAACCGGCTGATCCGTATCAGTTATGGCCCGTTCCAGCTGGGGCAACTGGCCAAAGGCGCAGTGAGTGAAGTGAAATCGCGCGTGTTGCGCGAACAACTTGGCGAGGCGGCCCCGCAGGAGGAGTTTGTCGCAAAAGGCAGAACGGCGCGACCGGCAGGACCGAAACCGTCCGGACCAAAAGCCGCGGGGCGAAAGTCACAAGCTCAGAAGCCGCATGGCCTGAAGCCACAGGGCCAGAAGCCGCAGGGGCAACAGTCACGGGGCAAACGCCCCCCGAAGCCTGATCTGACCGGAACACAGACAGGGCCGCGCCCGCCACGCCCCAACAGCGCCCCCCGCTCGGCCACCGCCCGCCCCAATGCGCCTGCCAAGCCTGGACCCGCAGGATCTGCCCGCCCGCCGAATTCAAAGCGCTAAGGCACAAAAGCCGGAGATTTCGCCTATCTGCGGCGCGGTTGGCAATCCATCCTTTCAATCTGGCTTGCCAGCTTTTATATTTTAGTCTTGTTCGGCTTCTATATCGGGGATCAGATGACGACGGGATTACAAAAGACATCCTACGGGCTGCTTCTGGCCTTGATCGTGTATGTCGCCATTATGGGGGGCTAGAACATGACCCAGCGGTTTGGTGGACGTTTCAGCCCCAATGCTGACCCGCGCCCCGGTGGACCTGCGCCAGCCCGCCCGCATCCGGTGGGCGCGCGGGTCAATCTGCTGTTTGTGGTGCCGTTCATTTTTGCCATCCGCGCGTTTTTCAATGATCCGGTCGGGCTGGCGCTGAACCTTGGTGCATTCGCGGTGCTGATGCTGGCGGCGTGGCTGACGCGTGATGGCGTTCTTGCACAAGCGGCCTATGAGGCGCGCAAGATCGCACGCAGGCCCGCCATTCCGCGCAAGATATTCGCATCGGTCCTGACGGGCGGCGGGCTGGCATTGGCAGGGTTGTCCGGCGGCCTGGGTGGCGCGGTTATTTTCGGCATTTTGGGGGCCGCGCTGCATTTCGGCGCTTTCGGGCCGGACCCACTGGCAGATAAGGGCATGGAAGGGATCGATACCTTCCAGACCGACCGCGTCACACGCGCGGTTGAGGAAGCGGAAACCCACCTGTCTGCCATGCAAGACGCCATCAAACGCAGCGGCGACCGCGCGCTGGCCAGCAGGGTCGAGAGTTTTGGCGCGACAATCCGGCAGTTGTTCCGCGCTGTCGAGAACGACCCCAGACGCCTGAATGCGGCGCAGCGGTATCTTGGGGTGTATCTGGTCGGTGCGCGCGATGCGACGGTCAAATTCGCCGATCTGTACGCGCGGAACCGCGATCAGCAAGCGCGCGTTAACTATGCGGCGCTGCTGGATGATCTGGAAAGCCGTTTCGCGCTACGCCGTGAAGCGCTGCTGGAAAATGATCGCACTGATCTGGAGATCGAGATAGAAGTGTTACGCGAGAGGCTGGAACGCGAAGGCCTGCGCGCAGAGTAAATATTTTGTTGGTTCATTCAGGGTAAGAGGAACACCGCAATGTCAGACGAGATCCGTCAAGGGGCTGAAAGCCTGAGCAAAGAAATAGACGCTGTGGTGGCCATGCCTCTGGCAGATCCGGCGACAGAGATGCCCACGATTGAAGGGGCCAATGCGCCGGAGGCTGCCGAGATTCAGACCCGCATGTCCGAGATTGACATGGGATCAACCAGCACGATCATCGGCTTCGGGTCGCGGGCGCAGATGGACCTTCAGCAAATCAGCCAGTCCATGCTGGCCGATGTGAAAAACAAGGATCTGGGGCCGGCGGGGGACGGGTTGCGCGAAATGGTGACCACATTGCGCGGGTTCTCGGTCAGTGAACTGGACACCCGCCGCCAGCGCAGCTGGTGGGAACGCCTGACCGGCAAGGCCGCGCCATTGGCCAAGTTTCAGGAACGCTATAACACCGTGCAGTCGCAGATCGACCGGATAACCGGCAATTTGCTGAACCATGAGACCACCTTGTTGAAAGACATCAAGGCGCTGGACAAGCTGTATGAAAAGACGCTGGAATTCTATCATGAACTGGCGCTGTATATTGCCGCCGGAGAGGCCAAGCTGAAAGAGCTTGACGCAAAGGATATTCCGGCCAAGGAAGCCGAGGTTGCCGGCGCGGATGAAAACGACAAAGTGTTGAAAGCGCAGGAATTGCGTGACATTCGTGCGGCGCGCGATGATCTGGAACGCCGCGTGCACGACCTGAAGCTGACACGTCAGGTGACGATGCAATCGCTGCCATCCATCCGGCTGGTGCAGGAAAATGACAAAAGCCTTGTGACCAAGATCAACTCCACACTGGTCAACACTGTGCCCCTTTGGGAAACGCAACTGGCGCAGGCGCTGACGATCCAGCGCTCTCGCGAGGCGGCACAGGCTGTGCGCGCGGCCAATGACCTGACCAATGAATTGCTGACCTCGAACGCGGATACCCTGCGAGAGGCCAACCGCGAAGTGCGTCAGGAAATCGAACGCGGCGTGTTTGACATTGATGCGATCCGGCATGCAAATGAAACCCTGATCGCCACAATCGAGGACAGCTTGCAGATTGCGGATGAAGGACGCGCCAAGCGTGCCGCCGCAGAGGAAGACCTGACCCGCATGGAAGCGGATCTGCGCAATTCCCTGTCATCTGCGCGTGCACGCGACGCTGACACAACCGACCCGCAGAAAGTGTAGTAAATGCCCCGGACACATGACCTGCCCCCGTCACAACGCTGCGGCCGCGCCATACAGGCGCGGTTTGCTGCCTTGTCCATATGTGTCCTGCTTGCCGCCTGTACGGAATTTGCGGGGGTGCAAACCCCTGCGCAATCTGGTGCGCCCGCGCAGGCCCCCGCGCCCGACACAGCCGCCCCTGCAACGGAAATCGAAACACCTGCGCGCGCATCCTCTGCGATAGCGGCGCATTTTCAACGGGTGGAAAACCGCCGGCTGGCCAACGGTTTGTTGCGCACCAATCCACGACCCGCTGATTTGCCATTCGGTGCGCGGGAACTGGAAGATACATTTGTCAGGGTTGCGCTTCATGACGAATACACATTCGTCGGCAACCGCCTGATCGAGCAGAAGACCCCTGCCCCCTTGCGGCGCTGGCGCGCCCCCGTCCGCATGCGGCTGCATTTCGGGGACTCGGTCCCCGAAGCGATGCAACAGGCCGACACACAGCTTGTAGCCCGGTTCGCGGCGCGTCTTGGAAATTTGACCGGGCATCCGGTCAGCCTCACCCAGGGGTCTGCCAATTTTCATGTTCTGGTGCTGGACGAGGACGAGCGCCGCGCCATCGGCCCGCAGTTGCGCCGCCTGATACCGGGTATCGACCGGCCCACACAAGACGTGGTGACCAACCTGCCCCTGAGTGTGTCCTGTGTGGTTCTCGCCTTTTCGCGCAGCGGGACAGACACCTATACCGATGCGGTTGCGATTATTCGCGCGGAATTGCCCGACCTGTCGCGCAGCGCATGCTATTATGAGGAACTGGCCCAGGGCATGGGCCTGCCGAATGACAGCCCACGCGCACGACCGTCACTGTTCAATGATGCCGCGGAATTTGCGGTCCTGACAGGACTGGACGAATATTTGCTACGGGTGTTGTATGATCCGCGCCTGCGTCCGGGCATCCGCGAATCCGAAGCGCGCCCCATCATCCGCCGCATCGCATCCGAGATGATGGGCGGCGAAAGCTAGACACAGCCCCATAAATTCACCGATCAGCCCGAAGGTTCCGTCATGGTATTCAGCTTCCTAAAAGGTCAGTTCATCGACGTTATCGAATGGACCGATGACACCCGAAATACGATGGTCTACCGTTTTGAACGCTACGGAAACTCCATCATGTATGGCGCGAAGCTGACGGTGCGCGAAGGGCAGCGGGCGGTTTTCGTGCATGAAGGCCAGCTGGCAGACGTATTCGATCCCGGCATGTATATGCTTGAAACCAACAACATGCCGCTGATGACGGCATTGCAACATTGGGATCACGGGTTCAATTCGCCCTTCAAATCCGAGATTTATTTTATCAATACCCGCCGCTTCGCCGGTCTGAAATGGGGCACGCAGAACCCGATCATGCTGCGGGATCCGGAATTCGGGCCGTTGCGCCTGCGGGCCTTCGGGTCCTACGCTGTTCGCGTGACCGATCCGGTTGCGTTCATGCGTGAAATCGTGGGCACTGATGGCGATTTCACCCAAGAGAAGATCGCAGGCCAGATCCGCAATATCGTTGTGCAAAAGGTCAGCAGGGTTCTGGCGGCAAGCGGAATTCCGGCGCTGGATATGGCGGCCAACACCAAGGACCTGTCGGACGTGGTGGGGACCGCCATTGCACCAACGCTGGCAGAATACGGGCTGGAAATGCCCGAACTGTATATTGAGAATATCTCGCTGCCGCCCGAGGTTGAAAAGGTTCTGGACCAGCGCACCAGCATGGGCATTGTGGGCGATCTGAACAAGTTCACCCAGTTTTCCGCCGCGCAGGCCATGCAGAATGCCGCCCAAGGCGGTGATGGCGGCATGGGGGCCGGGCTTGGTGCCGGTATGGGAATGGGCATGGGCATGGGCATGGCGCAGTCGATGGGCCAGGCCATGGGCGGCCAGCCTGCCACGGCACCAGCCGCAGCGCCTGCCGCAGCACCCCCACCCCCGCCGCCGCCCCCTGCCGCCGAGCCGCTGTGGCATATCGCGGAGAACGGGCAAACCCGCGGCCCGTTCAAACAATCGGAACTGGCAGGCCAGATCACGCGTGACACATTGGTCTGGACCGAAGGGCAATCGGGCTGGATGAAGGCGGGCGAAGTAGCCGCGCTGGCCACGATTTTTTCCGCCACCCCCCCGCCGCCCCCGCCCCCCATCGGCTGAACCGCACAGGTGCACGGCTTTAATTGAGTATTTTTGGCAAGATGAAGGTGCGAGCCACCTGAGTTCGGACCGCTTGGCTGGAAGATCGCATGTCTACAAAACAGGCTGAACACCGTTTTCCATGTGAACAATGCGGCGCATCGCTGCGCTTCATGCCCGGGCAGGCCCGGCTGAGCTGCGCCTATTGCGGGCATGAACAGGACATCCCGCAGATCGACGACGAGGCGCGGATCACGGCCCTTCAATCACTGGATTACCACGAAGCCGTTGCCCAGAGTTTGCCCCCCTCGGAAATGGAGGAAACGCGCGTTGTGCACTGCGATACCTGCGGGGCAGATGTGCAGTTTGAAGAAAATGTGCATTCCGCAGAATGCCCGTTCTGCGCAAGCCCGGTGGTGGCCGATACCGGCACGAACCGTCACATCAAGCCGCATGCAATCCTGCCATTCAAGCTGAGTGAGGCCGACGCGCAGGCCAGAATGAAGGCGTGGTTGGGCGGGCTGTGGTTCGCGCCGTCGGCGCTGGCGCGATACGCGCGCAGCACGGGGCGTCTGAACGGGCTGTATGTGCCCTATTGGGCATTTGATGTTGCGACGCGCAGCACCTATAGCGGCCAGCGCGGCACATATTATTATGTGACTGTCAGGGGGGCGAATGGCAAGACCAGACGCGAAAGGCGCACCCGCTGGCGCGCGGCTTCGGGGCAGGTATCGCGCCAGTTTCTGGACTTGCTGGTGATGGCGTCAAGGTCGTTGCCACGCCCGAATATCCGGCGGCTGGAACCATGGACACTGGCGGATCTGCAACTTTACAGTGCAGATTACCTGTCGGGGTTTCGTGCCGAAGCCTATAGCGTTGCGCTGCCCGACGGGTTCGAAATTGCCAAGGAACGCATGGCCGAGCAGATCCATGCCGATATCTGTCGCGATATTGGCGGGGACGAACAGCGGGTCTCATCGGTATCGACCGCGTATGATGACGAACGGTTCAAGCATTTGCTGCTGCCCATATGGATGGCGGCCTATCGGTATCGGGGCAAAAGCTACCGGTTCATCGTGAACGGCCAGACAGGGCGCGTGCAGGGGGAACGGCCCTGGTCGTGGCCGAAGATCGCAGGCGCGGTGCTTGCGGGGCTGGTTCTTCTGGCGATTGCGTTCTACATCGCGGAACTTGGCGGATAGTGAAGGGACAAAGAATGATCTTGTGTTGTGGCGAGGCGCTGATCGACATGTTGCCGCGTGAAACACCGGCAGGCGAAGCGGCGTTTGCCCCATATGCCGGGGGCGCGGTGTTCAACACCGCCATTGCCTTGGGGCGGCTTGGGGCGCCGGTCGGTTTTTTCTGCCCGCTGTCCGATGATCTGTTCGGGGTGCAACTGCGCGCAGGACTGGAGGCGTCTGGCGTGGATCACAGCCTGTCGCCCGCAGTCGACCGCCCGTGCACGCTTGCATTTGTCACGCTTGTCGATGGTCAGGCGCGCTATGCCTTCTATGACAGGGGCACGGCGTTGCGTGACATGACGCGCGCGGAGTTGCCGGAGTTAACCGACACTGTTGACGCGTTATTTTTTGGGGGCATTTCTTTGGTGGGGGACCCGTGCGGCGCGGGGTATGAGGCGCTGTGCACGCGCGCGGGCGAACGTGTGGTCATGCTGGACCCCAATATCCGCCCTGATTTCATTCGTGACGAGGGCGCCTATCGTGCGCGGCTGGAAGCAATGATCGCGCGGGCGGATATTGTCAAACTCTCGGATGAGGATTTGCACTGGTTGAAAGGTGACGGTCCGGTGGATGAACTGGCCGGGCGTCTGCGCAACGAGGGTCCGAAGATCGTCATCATCACCGAAGGGGCCAAGGGCGCACGCGCGTTCTGGGCGGGCGGCGTGGTTCATGCCCCGTCAAGGCGCGTGGTGGTGGTCGACACGGTCGGCGCTGGCGATACATTCAATGCGGGTGTGCTTGCATCCTTGCGGCAATCCGGTGTGCTGAGCAAATCGGGCATTGCCGCGATTTCGGCCGAAGACCTGACAACTGCGCTGACATTCGCCGCAGGCGTTGCTGCGGTCACTGTGTCACGCGCCGGTGCCAACCCGCCTTGGGCGAATGAACTCTGATGCGGGCGCTTATCCAGCGGGTGCAACATGCGCGTGTCGATGTGGCGGGCCAGACATGCGGTCAGTGCGGGCATGGTCTGTTGATTCTGGTCTGTGCCATGCGCGGGGACACCGTCACGCAGGCGGATGCGCTGGCCGCGAAAATCCATAAAATGCGCATTTTCCGCGATGATGGCGGCAAGATGAACCTTGCGCTGAAGGATACCGGCGGCAGCGTGCTGGTGGTAAGCCAGTTCACCCTTGCGGCCGACACGCGCAGTGGCAACCGGCCGGGTTTTTCGACGGCCGCCCCACCAGAGGACGGCGAGCGTCTGTATCTGCATTTCGCCGATGCGCTGCGCAATCTGGGCGTGCAGGTTGAAACCGGCCAGTTTGGCGCGGAAATGCAGGTTCATCTGTTAAATGACGGGCCTGTCACGATCTGGCTGGATACCGAAGCATAACCACGCGGCGCCAAGATGCGGCGTGTGGGAACTGGTTACGGCCCGCTGAGAATATCGGGCAGATGGCCAATATCAGGCACCACCGTATCGGCATGGGGCGCAAGGTCCGAAAGCGTGGCCAGTCCTGTCAGCACCCCGATGGTGCGCATACCGGCAGCGCGCCCCGCAACCAGATCATGCGTGCTGTCGCCAACCATGACCACAGTTTCGGGTGCAATTCCAGCAAGCCTTGCATATCCCAGCAGCATATCGGGGTCCGGTTTCGGTATGAAGCCGCTGTCATAGCCCAGAACATGCGTGAAGAAATCCAGAATACCCGCATGTTCCAGATGTGCGCGCGCGGGCATTTCCCCGTCATTCGTTGCAACACCCATCAACAGGCCCTGATCCCTGAAACGCGACAGCAACGGAACCAATGGGACAGGCGGCACCATCACCGCCCCTGCCGAGGTTTCGGCCAGATAGGCAACCAGTGCGCGATGCGATATCTGTGGCAGGTGCACGCCCAGCAATTCGGCAGCATCGTCAATCGTGCCTGCAATCACGGGCGATGACGGGTCGAACCGGCGTGTGTCCATGTCAAACATGATTGTCGCCGCCATGGCATTGGCATGGGCCTTGTTGCCCTTGGACAGGTCATGCAGAATGTGGTCCACCCAGTCCGCCCAGCTTGCGCTGTAGTCGAACAAGGTTCCGTCCTTGTCAAACAGTATCGCTGAAATCTCGGTCAGTTTCATTGCTGTTCCATCGGTCGAAGGCCCCCTGCGCCTAACGGCTTGGCGCAGGGAATAGTTTCATGCAGATGTGTTCAAATCAGAACGGCATCGGGATTGCGCGGTGCACCTTGTCAATGGCAGCGCAGACCTGCGGGTCCAGTGACACATCGACCCCGTTCAGCAAATGCTCCAGTTGCGCGCTTGTGCGTGCGCCCACAATCGGGATGCACTGAAACGGCCGCGTGCGGGTCCATTGATAGGCCAGATGCACAGGGTCCAGCCCCGTTTCATTGGCAATGGCCATATAACCGGACACAGCTTCAAACACGCGCGGGGTGATACGTCCGCCAAGTTCGGGGGCACGTTCGCGCCGCGTATTTTCGGGCGTGACATTGCCCGCATATTTGCCGGTCAGAAGCCCTGCCCCCAACGCCGAATACGCCAGCAGCGGCACATCCTCGTTGACGGACAGTTCAGCCAGATCAAGGTCGAACATCCGGCACAGCATGGAATATTCATTCTGGATGGAAACCACACGCGGAAGGCCCGCATCCTCGGCCAGTCGCAACCATGTGGCTGTTCCCCACGCTGTTTCATTCGACAGGGCGAAATGCCTGATCTTGCCCTCAGCAATCAGGGTTTGTGCCATTTGCAGCACTTCGGTCATATGGGCAACCGTGTCGGCACGGTTCTGGCCCGACGGATCGAATTCCCATGCCTTGCGGAAATGATAAGATCCGCGATTTGGCCAGTGCAACTGGAAAATATCGATACACTCGCTTTGCAACCGCTTCAGCGAAGCCTCGACCACTTCGCGCAGACGCGGTCCGCTGATGGCGGCGCCGTCTTTCACTGCGGCAGAGCCCGCGCCTGTGATCTTGGTGGCCAAAATCGCGTCGGCAGGGCGGCGGCTGGCCAGCCAGCGCCCGACGATTTCTTCGGTCAGGCCCGCAGTTTCAAATGCGACCGGATTGACCGGATACATTTCCGCCGCATCCAGAAAGTTTATTCCATGGTCCCACGCCATATCTAACTGGCGGTGGGCGTCGGCTTCGTCCGTTTCATTGCCGAAGGTCATTGTCCCCAGACAATAGCCCGAAACATTCAGACCACTGCGGCCAAGCTGTTCTTTTTGCATCATTCCTGCCTTGCTGTTCGTTTCCCGCGCAACATAAACAATATTTCACCGATTGGCAGGGCAGAATCGCTTAACCTGTGAAAGTTATGTGTCGTGCAAAAGGGCATTATAAAAAAGGTGCCGAAATCCTAACCGCAATAGATGCGTGTGATAACAAGATCCTCGTCATGTTCGACATTCAGCCGGTCAGGACGGAAATCCATTGTCACGGCCATCCCCGGTGCAATGATACGGGTCGCTTCCGCATCCGGATGGCCCTGAAACTGTGCCAGCGGCTGGCCTGTCAGGGATTGCAGATCCTGTGCTCCGCAATTTGCGGACATATCGGGGGCGGACTCGGGTTGTTCGGCCTGACAGGCGGCCAACAGGACAAGGGCGAGTGTGGGGGCTGCAAGACGCATTTAGGAACCTTCTGAATTGATTCATCCGGCCACACGCTAGGGTAGATTTTCGGAATATGCACCCCACCCTTTCCCCCATCGGAGGAAACTTGCCGAAACCGTTCCGCAAGGTCCGCAGATAAGGGCTTTCCGCATGCGGTTGCACAGGCTATATGCCCCGCCATGAGTGACCGCACAAACCTGAACCCGCCCGACCTGCGCCCCGATCTTGCCCCGCAAGCGCATACACGCCAGCACGCGCCCGCGCGTCCGGGCCAGCCGACCATTGGCATGGTCAGCCTTGGGTGCCCCAAGGCGCTGGTGGACAGCGAACGCATTCTGACGCGGTTGCGTGCCGAAGGCTATGCCATCAGCCCCGATTACGCCGGTGCGGATGCAGTGGTTGTCAACACATGCGGGTTTCTGGATTCGGCGCGCGCCGAAAGCCTTGATGCCATTGGCGAGGCGCTGTCTGAAAATGGCCGCGTCATCGTCACCGGCTGTCTGGGGGCGGAACCCGAATTCATCACCGGTGCCCACCCGCGTGTCATGGCGGTGACCGGCCCGCACCAGTATGAACAGGTGCTGGACGCCGTGCACCGTGCCGTGCCCCCTGCCCCCGATCCGTTTATCGACCTGTTGCCGGCATCGGGTGTCAGCCTGACACCGCGCCATTACAGCTATCTTAAAATATCCGAAGGGTGCAATCACAAGTGCAAGTTCTGCATCATTCCCGACATGCGCGGCCGTCTGGTCAGCCGCCCCGCCCACGCGATTATTCGAGAGGCTGAGAAACTGGTCACCGCAGGTGTGCGCGAATTGCTGGTCATTTCACAAGATACATCCGCTTACGGCGTGGATATCAAACACGCCACCGACCGCGGCCACCGCGCCCATATTACGGATCTTGCGCGCGATCTGGGGTCGCTGGGGGCGTGGGTGCGGCTGCATTATGTCTATCCCTACCCGCATGTGCGCGAAATCATCCCGCTTATGGCGGACGGGCTGGTGCTGCCCTATCTGGACATCCCGTTCCAGCATGCGCACCCCGACACATTGAAACGCATGGCACGGCCCGCCCATGCCGAACGCACGCTGGACCGGATTGCCGAATGGCGCGGGATTTGCCCCGATATTACCCTGCGATCCACCTTCATTGTCGGATACCCCGGCGAGACGGAACAGGAATTCCAGACCCTTCTGGACTGGCTGGACGAGGCGCAACTGGACCGTGTGGGCTGTTTTCAATACGAAAACGTCAAGGGCGCGCGATCAAACGATCTGCCGGACCATGTCCCCGACGATGTGAAGGCAGACCGCTGGGACCGCTTCATGGAAAAAGCGCAGGCCATTTCTGCGGCCAAACTGGCGGCCAAGGTCGGGCAGCAGATGGATGTCATCGTGGACGATATTGACGCCGACGGGATCGCCACTTGTCGCACCAAGGCCGATGCCCCCGAAATTGACGGCAACCTGTTCATTGACGAAGGGACAGCCGCGCTGGCGGTCGGCGATATCGTGTCGGTGCGCGTCGATGAGGCCAGCGAATATGACCTGTGGGGACAGATCACGGCTTAAGTCTTTTCCTTGTCATTCGGGCATGCTATGGCGCGGCGGAACCGGACGGCACCCGCCGTTCTGCCGAATTTCTGAAACGGAGACTACTCATGGCCCTGGAACGCACGTTTTCCATCATCAAACCCGATGCAACCACCCGCAACCTGACTGGCAAGATCAATGCCAAGTTCGAGGAAGCCGGTCTGCGCATCGTTGCCCAGAAGCGCATTCATATGACCAAGGCACAGGCCGGCAAGTTCTATGAAGTCCATGCCGAACGCCCCTTCTATGACGAATTGTGCGAATTCATGGCATCTGCACCTGTCGTTGTTCAGGTTCTGGAAGGCGAAGGCGCCATTGCCAAGAACCGCGAAGTCATGGGCGCAACCAACCCCGCCGATGCGGCGCCCGGCACCATCCGCGCCGAATTCGCGCAATCGGTTGGCGAAAACTCGGTCCACGGATCGGATGCGCCGGAAACAGCGGCAATTGAGATCGCTTATTTCTTTTCCGGTCTGGAACTGGTCGGCTGATAGCCGGTCCTGCTGTCCTTCGGACACAATGTCACATGGCATGGCCCCGGACCACTTCCGGGGCCTTTTGCTGTGTGAACAGCATTTACCGCAAGCCGCTTTCCTGACAGATTATCTTCATGTTCCAAACGGTTGAACTTCCTTTCTGGTTGCTGATTCTTGTCCTTGCTTTTGCCGCGGTCACTTTCGCGTCGCATTTCCTGTTTCCATCGGTGCGCTGGTTTTTCCGCAGGCGCATGGAACGGGCCGTGGCCAAGCTGAACACGCGGCTTGCCCGCCCGATTGAACCGTTCCGGATCATGCGCAGGCAAGATCAGGTCACCCGCCTGATCTATGACCCGAAAGTCATGGAAGCGGTGCGCGATTATGCAAGACAGGTTGATGTGCCGCCCAATGTGGCCTTTGAACGTGCCAAATCCTATGCGCGCGAAATCGTGCCGGGCTTTTCGACAGCCACATATTTTGGCTTCGCAATCAAGCTCGCGCAACGCCTGTCGCAGGGGCTGTATGATGTGCGCCTTGGCGGCGGCGAGGCGAAGGCCCTGAAACAGATTGATCGCAATGCCTCGGTCGTGTTTGTGATGAACCACCGCTCCAATATGGACTATGTGCTGATTACATGGCTGGCCTCCAGCCATTCCGCGCTAAGTTATGCAGTCGGCGAATGGGCGCGCGTCTGGCCGCTGAAGGCGCTGATCCGCGCGATGGGGGCCTATTTCATTCGCAGGCGGTATTCCAACAGCCTGTATCGCGCGATACTGGCGCGGTATGTCCAGATGTCGATCCAGCAAGGCACGACCCAAGCCATTTTCCCCGAAGGCGGGTTAAGCCTGAATGGCTGTGTGGGCAAGGCCAAGAAAGGGCTTTTGCATTACATCGTGCGCGGGTTCAACGTGCATGATTCGGCCGATGTGATCTTTGTGCCGGTCGCATTGAACTATGACAGGGTGCTGGAAGACCGCGTCCTGATTACCGCCGGAATGCACGGTATTCGCCGCTTTCCCGTGCGCGCGAAGGTTGTTCTGGGCTTCATCCTGCGCGTTCTGTGGCAAAAGGCACGCGGGCGGTTCCAGCCGTTTGGCTATGCGGCGGTATGTTATGGCGAACCGCTGTCATTGCGTGAATTTCTGAACCACGCGCCCGACCCCAGCACAAAGTCATTGTCAGAATCCTTGATGCTGCGCATCCGTGCGGCGGTGCCGGTGCTGCCCGTGCCCTTGGTGGCAGCCGCTTTGGTGCGATGCGACCAGCCTTGCGACAAGGACAGGCTGACCCAGACCTGCCGGACCATTCTGGATGCATTGTCACAACATAATGCCTGGGTTCACCTGCCCGAAGGCGATTTGGAACAGGCGGTTGAAACAGGCCTGTCCGTTCTGGCGCTGCGCGGCGTTATCACGCGCAACGGGGAAAATGTGGCACTGGTCGCGGCGGAAACCGATATCCTGAGTTTCTATGCAGCCTCTGTTCTGCAACGCCTTGACGCGCCGGATGGCATTGCACCTGCCGCCAGCATGCGCCTGGACCTGCCGGATCGCTCGAAACCACCTAAGTCATAAAATTACAAAATAAGATGATTTAGGGTTGCATTGTTGCGTAGCGGAATTTATGCATGCTGCAAGTGCCGCATGAAATTCTGCGGCGCGGCATGTCCTGCGGTTTCCCGCGATACATTCACATGGAGGCACACATGGCTCTGGACCAAAATATCGGAATCGCGCATTACGACGCCCCCGAAAAAGATTTGTATGAAATCGGGGAAATGCCCCCATTGGGATATGTTCCCAAACAAATGTATGCGTGGGCCATCCGTCGTGAACGTCACGGCGACCCCGAAACAGCAATGCAGATCGAAGTTGTTGATATTCCAGCGCTCGACAGCCATGAAGTGCTGGTTCTGGTCATGGCGGCAGGGGTCAATTACAACGGCATCTGGGCCGGTCTGGGACAGCCTATCTCGCCTTTTGATGTGCACAAGGCGCCGTTTCACATTGCCGGATCGGATGCATCGGGAATCGTCTGGGCCGTGGGTTCGGCTGTCAAACGCTGGAAGGTCGGTGATGAAGTGGTCATCCATTGCAATCAGGATGACGGCGATGACGAGCATTGCAACGGCGGCGACCCCATGTTCAGCCCAAGCCAGCGCATCTGGGGGTATGAAACCCCCGACGGGTCATTCGCACAATTCACCAATGTTCAGGCCCAACAGCTTATGCCCCGTCCCAAACACCTGACATGGGAGGAAGCGGCTTGCTATACGCTGACACTGGCGACCGCCTATCGCATGCTGTTTGGCCATGAACCCCATGATCTGAAGCCCGGCCAGAACGTGCTGGTCTGGGGCGCATCGGGGGGCCTTGGGTCTTATGCGATCCAGCTTGCCAACACCGCCGGTGCGAATGCGATCGGTGTCATCTCGGACGAAAGCAAACGCCAGTTTGTGCTGGATCAGGGCGCAAAAGGCGTGATCAATCGCAAGGATTTCAACTGCTGGGGGCAATTGCCCACCGTCAACACGCCCGAATATAACGAATGGCTGAAAGAAGCGCGCAAATTCGGCAAGGCCATCTGGGACATTACCGGCAAGGGCGTGAATGTTGACATGGTGTTCGAACATCCGGGCGAAGCAACATTCCCCGTCTCCACGCTCGTTGTCAAAAAGGGCGGTATGGTGGTCATTTGCGCGGGCACCAGCGGGTTTAACTGCACATTTGACGTGCGCTATATGTGGATGCACCAGAAGCGCCTTCAGGGGTCGCATTTCGCCCATCTGAAACAGGCCTCTGCGGCAAACCAGCTGATGATTGAACGCCGCCTTGACCCGTGTATGTCCGAAGTGTTCCCATGGGCGGAAATCCCGCAGGCGCATACGAAAATGTATCGCAATGAACATAAGCCGGGGAATATGGCCGTTCTGGTTCAGGCCCCGCGCACAGGTCTGCGCACATTCGAGGATGCGTTGGCCGCAGGTCCAAAGACCTGACATCCGCCCCGACACGGCACCGAAAATGCGCCGCCCCGCTTCGGGGCGGTGTTTTCTATGGCGCTGTCAACGCTTTCGTAAGCCCCTGCCCCCTATCCTTGGCACTGAACCGGTTTGGGCATAGCCCTGCCAAGGAACGGAGGGGTCGGGATGCGCCATGACTGGCTGGTCACACAGTTGGATGCCATGAAACGCTATGCATCACATAACCATCTGCCCGAACTTGCCGAAGCCTTGCAAACCGCGAAGCTGGTGGCGCTGGTCGAAATCGCCTCGCTCGAAGGGCAGCCGCGCAAACCACCCGCCGATGACACGTAACCTGAACACAGTTCCGCACTGCCAGAACAAATGCCTCACTTTTTTGTCGCTGTCGTTGTGAAAACGGTTCCCATTTCCGACGCGGCATGCTGTAGACAGGCATCATGTCCGTCCCCGCCCTAGAATTCTCCGACGATCAGGCCGAAGCCTGGGACCAGATCGCCACCACGCTACAAAAAGCGGGGGTGGATCTTGTGGAGGGCACCTGCCTGCCCGCCCCCGAGGCCGAAAATACGGTTCTTGCCATCACCGGCAAGGCAGGGTCGGGCAAAACCATGTTGCTGGCCAATCTGACAACCACCCTGATCAATGCCGGTGTCGAAATCGTCTCTGGCGATTATGAAAGCCGCCGGCGCGCGGAGCGTCGCAGCCTTGCCGTCCTTGCCCCGACAAACAAGGCCGCCTCTGTTTTGCGCAGTCGCGGTGTGCCCGCAACAACCATTCACCGCATCCTGTATACACCCGTCTACGACCCCGAATATGAGAAGATTGCCGAATGGCTGGCAGGAAACCTGCCGCGCCCGAATATCGAAGGGTTGACCGACACGGCCCTTGACCGCGCGCAGGCGTTTTATGAACAGGTAAAATCCATTCCGGGGGCATTGGCGGCGGCGGGCCTGCGCGGGTCGGATTTCATAACCGGCTGGAAGCGGCGCGATGACCCGCTGGATATCGGTTTCGTCGACGAAAGCTCGATGCTGGATGCGCGCCAGCTGGATGACCTGAAGGAATTGTTTTCAACGCTGATCCTGTTTGGCGACCCCGCGCAGCTGGCCCCTGTCGGGCAATCGGGGGAAATGGTCTTTGACCGTCTGCCCGCGCCCGCAAGGCTGCATCTGTCGCGCATTCACCGGCAGGCGCAGGACAACCCTATTCTGGATCTCGCGCATGCGCTGGCCGATCCCGCCTTGGGGTTCGAGGAATTTGAACGCCGCGTGGAAACGGCAGCACGACACGACAGCCGCGTGCATCTGGCCGAACGCGTCGACAGTGACCTCATGGCGCGCTCGCCGGTGCTGGTGTGGCGCAACGCCACCCGCCTGCGCCTGATCAATGCCTTCCGTCGCGCCCATGATGCGCCCGACACGGAATTGCGCGCAGGCGAGCCGCTGATGTGTGACGGTCTGGAACTGCCGCTGAAGCACCGCAAGAAACGCATCGATCTGGAAGCGCGCGGGCTGATCAAGGGCGCGCAGGTCGTCTATCTGGGTCCCGGCCGCAAACCCGGCTTCTCTCGGCTGCACATATTCGGCGCAGAAGAACCCCAGATCTCCGTGGCCTCTATCATCAAGATCGAAACCGAGATTGACGAAGAACCCTTCATCCCTTTTGCCGCCACCATGGGCGCGGCTTTCGTGCACGGCGCGGCTGTCACCATCCACAAGGCGCAAGGGTCGCAATGGCGTGATGTGCAGGTCTTCGCGCCCGATCTTTTCGCCGCCGCACGCGCCGGCCGCACAGAGGCAGGCATACCGCTGTGGAAACGTCTGGCCTATGTTGCCATCACGCGCGCCGAACATCGCCTGCATTGGGTCATTCGCAACCGTCTTGCGCGCCCGTTGCGGGAATTGTCCACCGATGACCTTGCCAGTGCCGCCCCTGCACCATTGGCATTGAAAACCGACGGCTAGGTGCGTCACGCCACGAAACTCTCCAGCGCTGGCCATGGCGCTGCAAAACGCATAAACGCGCTTGATGCTTGCGAAAATCCACTTTCATCTTCATCTTGCCACAAATACTCTGGGGTGAATGGGCGCCTATGCGCCCAGAGGGGCAACGCCCCTGAATGCCGAGTTATGACCTGATCCGGAAGGAATTGCCCATGCGCTGCGTCTTTGTCCAGTTTCGTTGCCAACCCGGCAAAACCTACGAGGTTGCCGATGCGATCTATGACCGCGAAGTGGTGTCCGAACTCTATTCCACATCCGGTGAATATGACCTGATTGCCAAGATCTATATCCCCGAGAACGAAGATGTCGGGCATTTTCTGAATGAACGC
The DNA here is from genome assembly GCF_051859525.1 of Roseinatronobacter sp. Lineage (NCBI taxonomy): Bacteria > Pseudomonadati > Pseudomonadota > Alphaproteobacteria > Rhodobacterales > Paracoccaceae > Roseinatronobacter > Roseinatronobacter sp. The sequence goes on from NZ_JBHYFM010000033.1 coordinate 17,211, forward strand.
CTGTTTGATATTGCGGGCATCAACCGCACCATGACCACCATGACCTTCAGGGCGTTCTGAACAGCCGCGGCGCGGGCGGGGTGCGCCCTCAGTTCCGTATGAACCGAAACAGGGCAGACGCGCCCCACCCGAAGAAAACAGCCAGCGCCAGCGCCATCAGCCCGTATAGTGCAGGCCGGTCATAGGCCATGTTGTACAGCCAGCGTTCCAGCACGGCCTTTTGCACATCGATGAAGGTTTCCCCCTCGTTCAGGACTTCCCCATCGCGCAACAGGAAAATCCGCGCTGTGTAGGTGCCCTCGACAATATTTTTGGGCAGGGTCACGCGGGTATTGAACAAGGTATCGCGTTGCAGTGCGACGGTGCTGTCAAGTTCCTGATATAGTTGTTCGCCCTGTCGTATGCGGATCAGTGCCTCGGTAAAGGCGGCAGCGTCGCGCGGGTCGGGGCCGCGGGCCTCGAAAATTGCAAGCCGTGTGGAAATCCGGTGCGTCAGGTCCGCATCCGCAGACAGGATTTCAGACAAGGGTGCGGTGCCCGCAACGGCATAGAAGCTGGGCGCGGCGCGCACTTCCTGACTTTCGGTATTTACCCATATGCCCAAACGCCTGGCCTTGCGCCAGATCACGGCAGGCAAGGGCGGCCCCTCGATCGTGACGATGATGTCCAGATCGCTGTCATCAGGAAGCGGGGATTCGCGTCGCACGGCGCCGAAAATCAGGATTTCGGACCCTTCATAATTTACCGTCAACGAGACCCTGTTCTGGCTTAGCCCGACGATCACCTCCTCGGCGCGCGCGGGCAAAAGTGCCAGCATGCTTGCCACCAGAAAGATCATGACACCACGCATCAGAACCGCCCCGGAATGGTGATGGAATACAACTCGGACGGGGTCAGCAACAGGTCCAGCGCAATCTTGCCGCAAACAGCCAGCACCAGAAGCGCCAGCAATATGCGCAATTGCTCGGCCTTCAGCCGCAACCCGATGCGGGTTCCGATCTGCGCACCGATGACACCGCCCAAAATCAGGAACACGGCCAGCATCACATCAACCGAATGATTGGTCAGCGCGTGCATCATGGTGGTAAATGCGGCGACAAAGGTAACCTGAAACAGGGACGTGCCGATCACCACCTTCGTGGGCATGCCCAGCAGGTAGATCATTGCAGGCACCAGAATGAACCCGCCGCCAACCCCCATAATGGCGGCCAGAATCCCCACACCGACACCGACCAGTAGCGGCGGAAAGACCGATATATACAGGCCTGATGCCCGGAACTTCATTTTCCATGGCAGGTTATGCACCCAGTTATGGGTATGAAGCTTCCGGCGCGGGGCATGCGGGTTCTTGGACCGTCGCAAGGCACGCAGGCTTTCTTGCAGCATCAATGCGCCGATGATCCCCAGAAACAGGACATAGGACAGCTGCACAATAAGATCGAGTTGCCCCAGCCGTTGCATCAGATTGAAAAACCAGATGCCGATAATGGACCCCAGCAAGCCCCCGACCAGCAGAACGGTTCCCATACGCAGATCGACAGTCTTGCGTTTCAGATGGGCCAGAACCCCCGAAATTGACGATGCCACAACCTGATTCACGCCAGTGGCCACAGCCACGGCCGGCGGCACACCGATGAAAAACAGCAAAGGCGTAATCAGAAACCCGCCGCCGACACCGAACATGCCAGACAACACGCCCACACCGCCGCCCACCCCCAACAAGGTGAAGGCATTGACCGATGTTTCGGCGATGGGCAGATAAATCTGCATAGGGCCCCTGATCCTGAAAAGGGCAGGAATTCTGGCGCTGCCCTGCCGTCATTCCTTACAATGACAAGCGGCAGGTTTAAGGGCAAGGGGGCAGCCTTAATTCGCATGCAATCGACAACATTCACACAGATTTTGCAACTTTCTGGCCACATCCGCAGCAGGCGGACGCTAGGCGTCGTCGCTTGTGTTCAGGTCCAGCCGCAGCACAAGCGCATCAACAGCGTCTTGCAGATGCGCAGCGCGGTAATATCCCTTGCGCAATCCAACCTGCAGAAAACCGGCCCGTTCATACAATGCCCGCGCCGCGATATTGGTGCTTGCCACTTCAAGAAAGCACCATTGCGCCCGCCCGCGAAGGCGGTTCAAGCCATTGCGTAAAATCATCTGTGCCACACCCTTGCGGCGCTGCGCGGGCGCAACCGCAAGGGTCAACAGCTCTGCCTCGTCGGCGATGACACGAAACAGCGCGAAACCGGCCAGCGTCCCGTCGGGTGCATGGTGGCATTCAACGAAACAGGCGGGATCAGTCAGATAGGTCCGAAACTGCGAATCTGACCACGGCGCGGGCAACGTGAAGGCACGCGCATGCACCCCCGCCAGCGCAGCCGCATCTGGCGCGGTCATGGCAGAATCGCCACCGGCGGCTGTGCGGACGGCGCTGCATCTGGCGGTCTTATATACAAGGGCGCGGGACGCGTCTTGTCCTGCCCCAGCCTGCGCAGCCCGACACGCGCGATGGCGTGGGCCAGTGTGAAACGAGACTCCAGAACCTGTGCGCGCGTCATTGCGCCTAGCGCTGTCGCAGCACTTCCTGTCAGCGCATGACCGCCTGTCAGGGCGGCGCATTCGTGCAATGGCAGCAGTTGTGCCGTGCCTGCACCGGCGGTGAATTCCTGCACATACACCTCATCGCGGCGCGCATCTTCAACCACGCAAAGGGGGCGCGGCAGACCTTCGGCGCGCGCGTCGAATATAGACACCCCGATGGCCGGCACATTCAGGCCCAGCGACAGGCCGCGCGCGGCAGAAACGGCAATGCGAATTCCGGTAAAATTCCCCGGCCCGACCCCGACTGCCAGACCATCAAGATCGCCCCAGCCCTTGCCAGCCTGTGCCAGAACCTGTTCCAGCAGGGGCATCAGGGCTTCGGCCTGCCCGCGTGCCATATCATTATGCAACTGCGCAAGCAGCGTGTCGCCCTGCACCAAAGCGGCCGCGCAATGCGCGGCCGATGTGTCAAACCCAAGGACCAGCGCGTCAGACGGCAACCGGACGCACCTCTGTCACTTCGGGAATGTAGTGACGCAGCAGGTTCTCGATCCCCATTTTCAGCGTCAGGGTCGATGACGGACAACCCGCGCACGCCCCTTTCATGTGCAGATAGACAACGCCGCGTTCAAACCCGTGAAAGGTAATGTCGCCCCCGTCCTGCGCAACGGCGGGACGTACGCGGGTGTCCAGCAATTCCTTGATCTGGTTTACAATTTCCGAATCCGGCCCGTCATGCGCCACATGGCCTGTGCCTGCATCGCCTTCCATGACAGCGGCACCCGACTGGAAGTGCTCCATGATCGCGCCCAGAACCTCTGGCTTGATATGTTGCCAGTCAACATCATCAGCCTTGGTGACGGTCACGAAATCCGATCCCAGAAATACGCCCGTGACCCCGCCAACCCCGAACAGACGGCTGGCAAGCGGGGAAGAACCGGCTGTGTCGGCACTTGGAAAATCTGCCGTTCCCATGCCCAGCACATCCTGACCGGGCAGAAATTTCAGCGTGGCAGGGTTCGGGGTGGATTCAGTCTGGATAAACATTGCGCGGCACTCCTGTATTTACAAGGGATATGCGCCCTGCCCTGTGCTGTGTCAAGGCACGCATCGGGACGCGCTTGACAGCGCCGCGCAGGCAGGACAATTTCGCCCCATGTTCTTCGCATCCGACAACACATCCGGCGTACCGGCACAAATTCTGGAAGGCCTTTCGCGCGCCAACGACGATTTCGTCGCTGGGTATGGCAATGACCCGGTAAACCTTGCGTTGCGCGACCGCATACGCGCCCTTTTTGATGCGCCCGAGGCCGAGGTTTTTCTGGTCGCCACAGGGTCCGCAGCCAACGCACTGGCCATCGCCAGCTATTGCCCGCCTTGGGGCGCGGTGTTTTGTCATGAGTTGGCACATATCAACGTAGATGAATGCGGTGCGCCCGAATTCTTCAGCAATGGCGCGAAACTGGTGCCTGTTGCCGGTGCACAGGCAAAACTGACCCCGCAGGCACTGGAGCAGGCCCTGACACGCGCGGGCAAAGGGGGCGTGCATCAGGTGCAGCCTGCCCTTGTCAGCCTGACAAACCTGAGCGAATGCGGCACGCGCTACACCGTGGACGAATTGCGGGCCGTTTGCGCAGTCGCGCATGCACACGGGTTGCCGGTGCATCTGGACGGGGCGCGGTTCGCAAATGCGCTGGTCGCAGAAGGGTGCAGCCCCGCCGAATACAGCTGGCAGGCCGGTGTTGATGTGCTGTCGCTGGGCGGCACCAAAAACGGGCTGATGGGCGTCGAGGCGGTGGTGATGTTCGACCCTGCGCAGGCATGGGAATTCCAGTTGCGCCGCAAACGTGGCGGGCACCTGCTGTCCAAGAACCGCTACCTTGCCGCGCAGATGCTGGCGTGGCTGGACGATGATCTTTGGCTGGCACTGGCAAGACACGCCAACCAGATGGCCGCCCAGCTACAAGACGGCTTGAACCAGCACAAGGATGCAAGGATCTTGTTCGAGCGCGGCGGCAATATGCTGTTCGTGGACCTGCCGCGCAGCTGCCATAGGGCGCTACAGGATGCAGGTGCGAAATATTACCTTTGGCCCGATCATGCATCACTGGACTGCCCGCCCGACATGGCTGTAACAGGGCGGCTTGTGACGTCGTGGTGCACGACGGACGCGCATATCAAGGAATTTCTTCGGATTCTCGGCGCGGCTTTATAAGTTAGCAAAAACAAAGGCTTGCAAGCCATTTTGAATTCGTTGCGCCAGAATACATGTTCATGCGAAAAATCAAAAAAAGGCGCTTAACGCGCTGATAAGTCGGACCATATGGCCGCGGCAAGGCATTGCCGCGGCCTGTTGTCCACCTAGCCAATCGCGGCTTTCAACTCCAGCCGGCGGGCGTGCAATACAGGCTCGGTATAGCCGGATGGCTGTTCACGCCCCTTGAACACCAGATCACAGGCCGCCTGAAACGCGATCCCGTCGAAACCGGGGGCCATGGGCGTGTAGGCCGCGTCACCTGCGTTCTGGCGGTCCACAATCTCTGCCATGCGCTTCATGGCGTCCATCAAATCCGTATCCGACACGACCCCATGATGCAGCCAGTTGGCCACATGCTGGCTGGAAATGCGGCAGGTTGCGCGATCTTCCATCAAGCCCACATCATTGATGTCCGGAACCTTGGAACAGCCCACCCCCTGATCGACCCAGCGCACGACATATCCCAGAATGCCCTGTGCGTTGTTCTCCACTTCGCGGATGATCTGCGCACGCGTCCATTTCTGGAAACTGGCCAGCGGAAGGTCCAGCAACGCCTCCACATGGGCGCGGCGCCCGCCCTTGGCCAGTTTTTCCTGAACCGCAGGCACATTCACCTGATGGTAATGCAGCGCATGCAACGTGGCTGCTGTGGGCGATGGCACCCAAGCGGTATTGGCGCCCGATTTGGGGTGTTCGATCTTGGCTTCCAGCATGGCGGCCATCTGGTCGGGCATTGCCCACATGCCCTTGCCGATCTGTGCGCGCCCCATAAGTCCGCATTCAAGCCCGATATCTACATTGCGGTCCTCATAGGCCTTGATCCAGCCCTTGCGCTTGATGAAATCCTTGCGCGAAAACGGCCCTGCTTCCATGCTGGTATGAATTTCATCGCCGGTGCGGTCCAGAAAGCCCGTGTTGATGAAGGCAATGCGGTCGCGCGCTGCATGAATACACTGCTGAAGATTGACAGAGGTGCGGCGCTCTTCATCCATCACACCGATCTTGATGGTATTGGGGGCAAGGCCCAACACCTTCTCGACACGCGCAAAAATCTCGTCAGCGAAGGCCACTTCTTCGGGGCCGTGCATCTTGGGTTTGACGATATAGACAGAGCCAGTGGCCGAATTGCGCGGACCATCCTTCTTGCGCAGATCATGCAGCGCGCAAAGCGTGGTGATCATCGCATCCATCAGGCCCTCGAACACCTCCTCGCCATGTTTGTCGGTAATGGCGGGGTTGGTCATCAGGTGGCCCACATTACGCACCCACAAAACCGCACGCCCCTTCAGCTGTTTGGCGCTGCCGTCAGGGGCCGTGATGTTCAGATCGGGGTTCAGGCGGCGGGTGATGGTGCGCCCGCCTTTTTCCAGATCAGCGCTAAGATCGCCTTTCATCAGGCCCAGCCAGTTGCCATAGGCCTGCACCTTGTCGGCGGCGTCCACACAGGCGACGGAATCTTCGCAATCCATGATCGCGGACAGCGCGGATTCGATGCGAATGTCTGCCATACAGGCCTGATCGCGCCCGCCAATCGGGTGCGCGCGGTTGAACACAAGTTCCACATGCAGCCCGTTATTGACCAGATAGACCGCATCCGGCGCGCGAGGGTCACCAAGATAGCCCGCAAATTTTTCAGGGGTTTCCAGCGGCTTGCCATCAACCAGCAATGCGCCTTGTTTGACATGATACAGCCGCGCATCGGCATGGCTGTGTCCCGCCAACGGAAAGGCCGCATCCAGAAACACCCGCGCACGGGCAATCACGCGCGCACCATGCCCTTGTTCATATCCGCCAGCAGGCGGCAATTTCCCCATCGCATCCGTGCCATAAAGCGCGTCATACAGGCTGCCCCAACGGGCATTGGCCGCGTTCAGCGCATAGCGGGCGTTGGTCACCGGAACCACAAGCTGCGCGCCGGCAATGGTTGCGATTTCAGGGTCGACATTCTGGGTCGTTATCTGGAAGGGCGCGACTTCGGGCAGCAGATACCCGATCTCCTCCAGGAATGCCTTATAGCGTGCAAGATCATGCGACTGGCCGCGTCTTTGCACATGCCAATCGTCAATCTGCGATTGCAGCGCGGCACGTTTTTCCAGCAATTCACGGTTGCGCGGTGTCAGATCATGCACCAGATCCGAAAACCCTTTCCAGAAATCATCTGCGGAAATCCCGCTTTCGGGCAGGGCCTGATTTTCAAGAAATGCCGCAAGTTCCGGATCAACCTGCAAATCACTTCGCGCAACGCCTTGTGTCATATGGATTGGTATCCCTTGTTTTTGTCTGGGCCATCAGCCGGTGTCGGGGTGCGGCCGGTTATTGTGCGGGGACACCATAAGCATTGATCCCTGCCAGACAAGGTTAAATTCATCCCTTCCAATGCAGGTTTGGCGACAGCTCTCATATGCTTTTTCTGATAAAAATGTCGTTGGTCCGACGACAGACGTGCTACAATCATCCTTGATCCGGAATGACAGCTTGAAGCTGCGAAGCATCTGCGGCACAACACCTGCATGTTGCTAATCCTTGCGCTGCTTGTGGCTGTTGCCGTGATACTGGTCCTGAAGCCGTGGGAAACCCGCGGCTGCCGCTGGCGCAAGGATGCACGGAAACTGGCCGACGGGCGGGTGATGTTTACCTGCACGGCCTGTGGCGCGCAAATCGCCCTGCCCAAGGGACGCGAGCCAAAGGAATGCCTGGCAGGAGGACAGCCATGAAAGCCCCGAAAGATGCCGATGCCCGCCGCGCGATCGCGCCGGTAATATGCTACCCCAATGACACGCTTTACAAGCCGCCGCTGGAAACCTACCGCGCCGCACGCGCCAAAGCGAGCGAGACAAACAGCATCACAATTCCGCCGCGCGAGGCGCGCTGCTTTTATGTGACCGCAGGCAGTTTCTTCCGTATTTCCTGCCCTGAGGGCGCACAGGTGGGTGATCTGAACCTGTTTGAAGCGCGCAACCTTGACGAACATTTCTACTCCGGCAAGACCCGCGCGCTGCATGGCAGCCATATCAAGGTGGGTGACAGGCTATGGTCCTGCCTGCCCTATCTGCGGCCCATGGCAACAGTTCTGACGGACACACTGGACTGGTATGGTGTGGATGAACACGGCGGCCGTGTGCATGATGTGATTGGCACGCGCTGCGATCCCTATACGCATCACCTGCTGACGGGCAAGGATTACCACCATACCTGCCATTCAAACCTGACGCGCGCGCTTGCCGACCATCTGGACAAACCCCTGTCAGAGGCCGAGGCGCTGGTGCATGATGTGCTGAATGTGTTCATGTGCACAGGCTTCACGCAGGACACAGGCCAGTATTTCATGAAGTCCAGCCCCGCACGCAAGGGCGATTACATCGAATTCTTCGCCGAGATCGACCTGCTGTGTGCCCTGTCCGCCTGTCCCGGCGGGGATTGCGGGTCCGAGCACAGTTCGGACGCCGCGCAATGCCACCCGCTGGAAGTCACGGTGCACGCGCCCCCCGCAGGTGCACTGGACGGCTGGTACAGCCCGTCACATAACCGGTATTCGCGCAGGCACAGCCACGATTGAGAATACTGCAGGCAAGGCGCGCGCGGCGTATTGACCAGCGCGCGTTTCCCCTACATATCGTCAATCATGACAGAGCTTTCGCATATCCGCAATTTCTCCATCGTGGCGCATATCGACCACGGTAAATCCACGCTTGCAGACCGGTTGATCCAGTCAACCGGCACAGTGTCCGACCGCGACATGAAAGAGCAGCTGCTCGACGCGATGGATATTGAACGCGAACGGGGAATCACCATCAAGGCGAACACGGTGCGCATCGATTATGTCGCGCAGGACGGTCAGTCCTATGTGCTGAACCTGATCGACACGCCCGGCCATGTCGATTTCGCCTATGAGGTGTCGCGGTCCATGCGCGCGGTCGAAGGCTCGCTGCTGGTGGTGGATGCCAGCCAGGGGGTCGAGGCGCAGACACTGGCCAATGTCTATACCGCGCTGGATGCCGACCATGAAATCGTGCCGGTCCTGAACAAGATCGACCTGCCCGCCGCCGAACCCGAACAGGTCAAGGCCCAGATCGAGGATGTGATCGGGCTGGATGCGTCCGAAGCGGTCCTGATTTCCGCCAAATCCGGCCTTGGCATTCCCGATGTGCTGGAAGCGATCGTCAAACGCCTGCCCGCCCCCAAGGGCGACCGCAACGCGCCCCTGAAGGCCATGCTGGTCGACAGCTGGTACGACCCCTATCTGGGCGTTGTCGTGCTGTTTCGTGTCATGGACGGGGTCATCCGCAAGGGTGACAATATCAAGATGATGCAGACAGGCGCGAAATACGGCATCGACAAACTTGCCGTCCTTAAACCTGCCATGGTCGATGTGCCCGAACTTGGCCCGGGCGAGATTGGCGTTCTGACAGCCAGCATCAAACAGGTGCGCGATACCAAGGTGGGCGACACCATCACCCATGAAAAGAAGGGCTGCGAAACGCCCCTGCCGGGCTTCAAACCCTCGGTCCCTGTGGTTTTCTGCGGGCTGTTCCCTGTCGATTCGGCGGAATTTGACGATTTGCGCAACGCGGTTGAAAAACTGGCGCTGAATGACGCGTCCTTCAGCTATGAAATGGAAAGCTCGGCCGCGCTGGGCTTCGGGTTCCGCTGCGGGTTTCTGGGGCTGTTGCATCTGGAGGTGATCCGCGACCGGCTGGAACGTGAATATGACATTGACCTGATCACCACTGCCCCGTCTGTGGTCTATCATGTGCATATGCGTGACGGCACTGTCATGGAATTGCACAACCCCGCCGACATGCCCGACCTGACCCATGTGGACCATATTGAGGAACCGCGCATCAAGGCCACTGTGCTGGTCCCCGACGATTATCTGGGCGATGTGCTGAAACTGTGTCAGGACCGCCGCGGCATCCAGCAGGAACTGACCTATGCAGGCAGCCGCGCCATGGTGGTCTATGACCTGCCGCTGAACGAGGTGGTGTTCGATTTCTATGACCGCCTGAAATCCATATCCAAGGGCTATGCGTCCTTTGACTATGAAATCACCGGCTACCGGCAGGACAATCTGGTCAAGATGCAGGTGCTGGTCAATGACGAGCCTGTGGACGCGCTGTCAATGATGGTGCACCGCGACCGCGCCGAAATGCGCGGCCGCGCGATGTGCGAAAAACTGAAAGAGCTGATCCCCCGCCACATGTTCAAGATCCCCATTCAGGCGGCCATCGGCGGCAAGGTGATCGCGCGCGAAACACTGGCAGCCCTGCGCAAGGACGTGACGGCCAAATGCTATGGCGGGGACGTGACGCGGAAGAAGAAATTGCTGGAGAAGCAGAAAGCCGGTAAGAAGAAAATGCGCCAGTTCGGGAAAGTGGAAATCCCGCAGCAGGCGTTTATTTCGGCGCTGAAGATGGATGGGTGAGTTTTTAGCTGACAATGCTTTGGAACTTATTCAGGCGTTAGCTGCTGTTTCAGCAGCTGCGCTCGCATTCTGGTCTATTCTGACAGCACGTAAGATTGCGCAAGACAGTCATAAATTTTCGATTGAAAACCAATTAATGATCGATGCATCAGAGCAGCGTCGCGCACATGCGGCGACAATCGGCGCGCTCGACGAAGCGATCCATTCACTGAACGTTCACGCCGTTAGGCTCAAAACGCGAGTTAGAGAACTACATCGACGCCACGACAATATGGGCAAACCTGAAACT
>NZ_JBHYFM010000034.1:0-23322 GCF_051859525.1 Roseinatronobacter sp.
ATCACTTCCGCAAGTCCACCCCCATAAGGAAAATATACACCACCAGTCCCCCCAGTCGCTATCGACAATTCCTGCGCGTGAACCGGCGCGGCCAACAGGGCCGTTGCCGCCGCAAGGGCTGCAAATCTGTAAGTCATTGGTATCCTCCCAAGGATCACTGTTTTTGTTTTTAACGATCGCATGCGATCTATTGGAAAGACTAGCGGCGCTTTGCGCCACGCGCAAGCATTGCAGGCGCGTGGCAGGCAGGATCAACCCGCGAAGACCACGGGAACCAGCGACGCGACCAGTAGCGCGGCCATGGAATAGTTGAACAGCCGCAGCCAGTCAGGGCGCTGCAACAAGCGCCGCACCCCCAGCCCAAGGCCGGTCCAGATGACAGTTGATGTCCAGCCGACACATAAAAAGCCCGCAGCCACCCAGGCCACCGCCCCCCAATCCTGCGAAGGTGCGTAGATCGACACCGCCCCAAGCGAGATGACCCATGCCTTGGGGTTGACCCATTGAAACGCCGCCGCTTGCAGGAATGTCAGCGGGCGCGCCTTGGTTCTGGCCCCGTCAGGCGGTGCGGCATTGGCAATTTTCCACGCCAGCCACAGCATATAGACGACCGACACCACCTTCAGGGCCAGTTGTGCGGGCGGGTAGCTGATGAAAATGCCCATCAACCCCACCCCGACCAGAAACACCATGCCCGCATGCCCGAGGGCGATTCCGGCCATATGCGGCAGCGACCGCCGGAAGCCGAAATTCACCCCTGACGCCAGCAACATGACGTTATTCGGGCCCGGCGTGGCCGAGGTGACGAAAGCAAAGGCAAGCAGCGCAAGGAATATTTCTGGTGTCATCATCTCAATCCTGTAATCGGGCAGAACGTAACGCAGGTTTCAGGAAATTGAATTGCAAAAAATGCAAGATACGCACATAATTTGCAACATATGAGCCAGCTTGACAAAATATCAGAACATATATTGCGCATCCTGACGCAGGACGGGCGCATTTCCAACCTTGATCTGGCCGAACGTGTGGGATTGTCGCCCTCGGCCTGTCTGCGGCGTGTGCAGGATCTGGAACGCAGGCGTGTCATCACCGGCTACAGGGCTGTTCTGGACCCCGCACAAACCGGCATCGGGTTCATTGCCTATGTCACTGTCGGGCTGTCGCTCCATACCAAGGCCGCGCAGGAAGAATTTGAACGCCTGATGCGCGCCGCGCCGCAGGTGCGCGAATGCCACAACATTACCGGCACGGTCGAATACCTGCTGCGCGTGGAAGTGCGCGACCTTGCGGCCTATAAGCATTTCCACACCGATTATATGGGCGCCTTCCCGTATCTGGACACATTGACGACAATGGTTGTCATGGGGTCCCCCAAGGACGAACGCGCCTGATCTTTTGCGCGTGCATTCAACAGGAAAAACCGTTATGCTGCGGCGCAGCAAAAGGGGTGCACCATGCCAAAAGGGAAAGTCATCACAGTCGCGCAACAAAAAGGCGGGTCCGGCAAGACCACGCTGGCCGTCAATCTGGGGGCCATGCTGCAACGCGCGGGCCATAAGGTTGCGTTTCTGGACACCGACCCGCAAGGATCATTGGGGCGCTGGTTCATGACCCGCCATCAGGCAGGCCGCAGCGACGGGCTGGAATTTTCCACAGCATCGGCATGGGGTGTGGGCTATGAGGTGGGCAAACTGCGTGATCTGGCCGATTTCGTCATCATCGACACGCCGCCCAAGGCCGATGCGGACCTGCGCCCTGCCCTGCGAGAGGCCGATCTGGTGGTCGTGCCTGTGGCCTCCAGCCATGTGGACCTGTGGGCCACCGAAGGGGTGCTGGATCTGGCGCGGCGCGAAGGGCGCGATGTGCTGGTGGTGCTGAACCGCGCACGCGCGGGCACACGGCTGGGCGCGGAAATTGCCGAAGCGGCCAGTACGCTGGACGCAGCCCTTGCGCAAACCCAGATTGCCAACCGCGTGGCCTATGCCGAAACGCTGGGTCAGGGAATGGCCGGACATGAAGGCGCGCGCAACCCCGCCATCCGCGCGGAACTGGATGCGCTGCTGGCCGAAATTCAGCACCGGCTGCAACAACAGGACTAATGCTGCGCTTGCCCATGGACGGGGCACGGCGCTTGCGCTATCAGCAACGCGCATTCCGTCAAGAAAGGTGCGCGCATGTCCGGCCACGGCCCCGCAATTCCAATGACCGCCCGCAAATCCGCGCCGCTGCGCGGCACAGCGCAGATTCCCGGTGACAAGTCCATTTCCCACCGCGCCCTGATCCTTGGCGCACTGTCTGTGGGTGAAACCCATGTGACGGGGCTTCTGGAAGGGCAGGACGTGCTGGACACTGCGCGCGCCATGCGCGCCTTCGGGGCCGAGGTCATCCAGAACGGGCCGGGCGACTGGACCGTGCACGGTGTGGGTGTGGGCGGTTTTCGCGAACCCGATTGCGTGATTGATTGCGGCAATTCCGGAACCGGCGTGCGGCTGATCATGGGCGCGATGGCCACAACCGACATCACGGCCACATTCACCGGCGATGCCAGCCTGAACAAACGCCCTATGGGCCGTGTCACCGACCCGCTGGCGCTGTTTGGTGCGCAGGCTGTCGGGCGGCGTGGCGGGCGTTTGCCGATGACAGTTATCGGCGCGCAAGACCCTGTGCCCGCGCGCTACCATGTGCCGATGCCTTCGGCGCAAGTGAAGTCCGCCGTATTGCTGGCGGGGCTGAATGCACCGGGCCAGACAGTCGTGATTGAATCCGAGCCGACCCGCGACCATTCCGAACGCATGCTGCGCGGATTTGGCGCGGAAATTACGGTCGAGGATACGGATGAAGGCCGCGTCATTACCCTGACCGGCCAGCCGGAGCTGCGCGGCCAGAACGTGGCCGTTCCACGCGACCCCAGTTCAGCCGCCTTCCCTGTTTGTGCCGCATTGATGGTGCAGGATTCCGACATTCTGGTGCCCGGTGTCAGCCAGAACCCCACAAGAAATGGCATTTTCACAACATTGCAGGAAATGGGCGCCGATCTGGTCATGGAAAACCCCCGCATTGAGGGCGGCGAGCCGGTGGCCGATTTACGCGTGCGGTTTTCGGCGCTGAAAGGGGTTGATGTGCCCCCCGAACGCGCCGCAAGCATGATTGACGAATACCCCATCCTGTCGGCCCTTGCGGCCACCGCCGAAGGGGTCACCACCATGCGCGGCGTCAAGGAATTGCGCGTCAAGGAATCGGACCGGCTGGATGCGATGGCGCGCGGGCTGGAAGCCTGCGGCGTGCGCGTGAGCGAGACCGAGGACAGCCTGACGGTGCATGGCATGGGCGCAGGCGGCGTGCCGGGCGGCGCGACGGTCCAGACCCATCTGGACCACCGTATCGCCATGGCGTTCTTGTGCCTTGGACTGACCACGCAAAAGCCGGTGACGATTGACGATGCATCGCCCATCGCGACATCATTTCCGGCATTCGAGGGGCTGATGGCCGATCTGGGCGGCCAGATCACGCGCGACAACACCTGACGCCATCGTCAGGTGTATAAGCCTTCTGGCGCAAAGACCGCATGCGGGACTGGAGCGTGTTCGCGCAGCGCAAAACCGGTTCCCGCTTTTGCGCAACACGCTTTAGCGCCCGAACTCCACAATCACGGCGCCGATGGCAATCATCACCATCAGCGCCAGTTTGCGCGGCCCCACCCGTTCCCGCAGGATGAACCAGCCAATCAGCGCCGCAAACACGGTTGATGTTTCGCGCAGGATCGCGGCCTCGCCGACCTTGCCCACCAGGGTGGCAATCATCACCCCACCGAAGCTGATATAGGCAATCAACGCCCCCGCCAGCCCGCGCACCAACAAGGGCGCAGGGCGCGGCGGGTTGGTCATGCGCCGGTATCGCATCCACGCAAGGAACGGGAAATCCAGCGCGGTCAAAAAGAAAAACCACGCCAGAAAGCTGAACGGGTCCCCCGACAACCGGATGGCCCATGCGTCATAGGTCGTATAGACCGCCACCATGACACCGCCCGCCAGCGCCCAGCCCAGCCCGATTTTCAGCGCGCGCATGTCAATCTGTTCTTCCGACAGGTTGCGCAGGGCCAGAAGCAGAATACCCCCCGACAGACAGGCCACGCCCAGCCACTGCAAAAGCGAGTAGCTTTCGCCGAAGATCGCCATGGCCGCGATGACGGTAATCACTGGCCCCGTGCCCCGCACAACCGGATAAACGACTGTGAAAGCCGCCTTTTCATAGGCCAGCGCCATGGCCAGCTTATAGATGAAGTGAATGACGATAACGCCCAGCAACACCGGCCACATGGCCGCACTGGGCCAGTTGACAAAGAACAGCGCCACAGGGGCCGACAGCACCGCCAGCCACAAATCGATGGACCCGCGCGTCAGCCACGGGTCATGCGCGCCTTTTTGCAATGCCCCGAAAACCGCATGCGCAAGCGCGGAGGTCAGCGCAAGGATCGTGGCCAGTCGCGCGCCTTCGGGCGTGCCAACAAGCGAAAGAAGCCAGTCACCCATCTGAATCTGCCTAAAATGTTAACCTGTTCAGGATATACTGTTGCCTGTGCCGCGACAAGAGGCCAGAAAACAGGCCAGACAGCAGGCGTCAGACATCGCGCGCAGCTTTCTCGGCCAGACCGGACACGCCTTCGCGGCGGGCCAGTTCGGCGTTGATCTGCGCAAGCGTTACCCCGCGCGCGGCACACATGACCAACAAATGATACAGCACATCCGCCGCTTCCGATGTCAGGCGGTCCGCATCGCCCTTGACCGCTTCGATCACGGCCTCGATCGCTTCCTCGCCGAATTTTTCGGCACATTTTTCGGGGCCTTTGGCCAGTAATTTCGCCGTCCAGCTGCTGTCAGGCGCTGTCTCCGCGCGGTCCGCGATTGTGGCGGCCAGCCGTTCCAGCGCGCTCATGCCAGCCTCACCGGCAGGCCGGCGGCGGCCATATGGGCCTTGGCCTGTCCTATTGTATATTCGCCAAAGTGGAAAATCGACGCCGCCAGAACCGCCGATGCACCGCCCTGCGTCACCCCTTCGACCAGATGGTCCAGCGTGCCAACCCCGCCCGAGGCGATGACCGGCACAGGCACCGCATCGACAATCGCGCGCGTCAATGGCAGGTTGAACCCCGCCCGCGTGCCGTCGCGGTCCATGCTGGTCAACAGGATTTCGCCCGCGCCCTTGGCCGCCATGGTGCGGGCAAATTCAACTGCGTCAATGCCTGTGGGTTTGCGCCCGCCATGGGTGAATATCTGCCATTCACCGGGGGCGACCGTCTTGGCATCAATCGCCACAACAATGCACTGGCTGCCGAACCGGTCGGCGGCGCGCGCCACCACATCGGGGTCAGCCACCGCGGCGGAATTGAAACTGACCTTGTCGGCACCTGCCAGCAGCAGCGCGCGCACGTCGTCCACACTGCGCACCCCGCCGCCTACGGTCAGCGGCATGAAACACTGCTCGGCGGTGCGGGTGACCAGATCGAACATGGTGCCGCGGTTTTCATGGGTTGCGTGAATGTCCAGAAAGCACAGCTCATCCGCGCCCGCCGCGTCATAGGCGCGCGCGGCTTCGACCGGATCGCCCGCGTCGACAAGATCCACGAAATTGACGCCCTTGACCACGCGGCCATCGGCAACGTCAAGGCAGGGTATGATGCGTGTTTTCAACATGCCGCCCTTCTAGCGCCCTGCGCGCGCCGCGAAAAGGGGCATTTGACACCGATCAAGGACGCGGGCGGTCATTTCCGTCATCATGGGGCAGAACCAGAAGGAAAGATACCTTATGACCGACATAATTTCGCTTGAAGACCGCAAGGCGCAACTGACAGAACGGCGGCTTGAATTGCTGGCGCGCATGAATTTTGTCGATCAGGAATTGTCCAACCCCGGCAGTCCGGACTGGGAAGAAAACGCCACCGAGCATGAAGAGGACGAAACCCTGAACGCGCTGGGTCAGTCCGCGCAGGCCGAATTGCGCATGATTGATGCGGCGTTCACGCGGTTGGGATTGGGCGAATACGGGTTCTGCACGACATGTGGCGCAGAAATCAGCGCCGCGCGGCTGGACCTGCTGCCTGCAACGCCGTTTTGCAAGCGCTGCGCGCAGTAACATCATCTTGCATGGTTGCGCGGCAACGAATATACGCGCGCCATGTTGGACAACGCCCCGAACCGCCCCGAATTGCCGCCTGAGATCGCGCGGCGCAGAACCTTCGCCATCATCTCGCATCCTGATGCGGGCAAGACAACGCTGACCGAGAAGTTCCTGCTGTTCGGCGGCGCGATCCAGATGGCGGGACAAGTCCGCGCCAAGGGCGAGGCGCGGCGCACGCGGTCGGATTTCATGCAGATGGAGAAGGACCGCGGCATTTCGGTCTCTGCCTCGGCGATGTCATTTGATTATGACACATACCGCTTCAATCTGGTGGACACGCCCGGCCACTCCGATTTCTCGGAAGATACCTATCGCACGCTGACGGCAGTGGATGCGGCCGTGATGGTGATTGACGGTGCCAAAGGGGTCGAGTCGCAGACCCGCAAACTGTTCGAGGTGTGCCGCCTGCGCGACCTGCCCATCTTGACATTTTGCAACAAAATGGACCGAGAGAGCCGCGATACCTTCGATATTATTGACGAAATTCAACAAAACCTTGCGATTGACGTGACACCGGCCAGTTGGCCCATCGGGCAGGGTTCGGATTTCCTGGGCTGTTATGATCTGATCCATGACCGGCTGGAACTGATGGACCGCGCGGACCGCAACAAGGTTGCCGAAAGCATCGTTCTGGACGGGTTGAATGACCCCCGAATGGCCGAGCATGTCCCCGATGAAATGCTGCGCCAGCTGCGCGACGAGATTGAGATGGCACGCGAATTGCTGCCGCCCCTGAACCCGAAATCGGTTATGGAAGGGCATTTGACCCCCATCTGGTTCGGGTCTGCCATCAATTCCTTCGGTGTGAAGGAACTGATGCGCGGCATTGCAAACTACGCCCCCGAACCGCAGCCCCAGACCGCGCAATCGCGTCAGATTGCCCCCGAAGAGGACAAGGTAACAGGTTTCGTATTCAAGGTGCAGGCCAATATGGACCCCAAGCACCGTGACCGTGTGGCCTTCGTGCGGCTGGCATCAGGGCATTTTGAACGGGGCATGAAATTGCTGCATGTGCGGTCGAAAAAACAGATGGCCGTGGCCAGTCCGGTTCTGTTCCTTGCCGCCGATCGTGAACTGGCAGAGGAGGCATGGGCGGGCGACATTATCGGCATTCCCAATCATGGGCAGTTGCGCATTGGCGATGCCCTGACCGAAGGCGAGGCATTGCGTTTCAGCGGCATTCCATCCTTCGCACCGGAACTGCTGCAAGCCTGTCGGGCGGGCGATCCGATGAAGGCCAAGCATCTGGACAAGGCGCTGATGCAATTCGCCGAAGAGGGGGCGGCCAAAGTGTTCAAGCCCGTCTTCGGGTCGGGTTTCATTGTCGGGGTGGTCGGCCAGTTGCAGTTTGAAGTGCTGGCCAGCCGCATTGAACTGGAATACGGGCTGCCGGTCCGGTTTGAACCCACACAATTCACATCGGCGCGTTGGGTGGCAGGCGACAAACAGGCGGTCGAGGCGTTTGCCGCCGCCAACAAGCAGCATATGGCGACCGATAGTGATGGCGATCCGGTCTTTATGACCCGCCTGCAATGGGACATTGACCGTGTCGGGCGCGATTACCCCGATATTCGCTTGACCGCGACCAAGGAAATGATGGTGTAATCCCCGCTTTGGGACATGCGCGCCGGACGGGGCCGAAGCGGGGTCGAACCCCGCGCCCATTGCCGGAACAATCACAGATCAATAGCTGCGGATCAATCCGACCAGCCTGCCCTGCACCTGCACCTGATCATCGCGCAGCAGGCGCGTTTCATAGGCGGGATTGGCGGCTTCCAGTGCGATCATCCCGTTATGGCGGCGAAACCGTTTCAGCGTCGCCTCATGCCCCTCGACCAGTGCGACGACAATATCTCCATTATTGGCTGTGTCCTGTTCACGAATGACGACGATATCGCCGTCATTGATGCCAAGATCAATCATCGAATCGCCCTGCACTTCCAGCGCGTAATGCTGTTTGCGCGTGTCCAGCATGGAGCCGGGCACAGCGACATTGCGCACCACTTCGCTGATCGCCTCAATAGGGGTGCCTGCGGCGATCTTGCCCATGATCGGCAAGGTCGTTGCGGTTGCTTCGACGGCCATTGATCTGGCCGGCGGGGCGGGCTTATCCTTGGCGCCCCCGTCCACGACCTGCGCAACGAACCCGTCCCGCGACAGCGCATCGGGCAGTTTCAAGACTTCAATCGCGCGGGCACGATGGGGCAGTCTGCGGATAAAACCGCGTTCTTCCAACGCTGTAATCAACCTGTGAATGCCCGATTTGGACCGCAGGTCCAATGCGTCCTTCATTTCATCGAAGGACGGCGCGACACCATCGCGTTCCATACGCACATGTATCAGTTTCAAGAGATCAATCTGTTTTCTTGTCAGCATATCGCCCCCGGCAGTTGATACAATCAGTTGATGCGCCTAAGTATTCACCTTATGTTCTAGCGTCGTTCACTTATTGTGTCAACCCGTCTTACAGCGCGATATACCGCATTTGTTCACCGGCCTTGCGCGCCCTGTCCCCTGCGGGGTGGATCAGCAGCGCATCGGCACCGGCCAGAACACTTAGCAGCGAACTGTCCTGATTGCTGACCGGCGCAATCACCGGCCCGGGCCCAAGGGTGGCGCGCATGTAATGGGTGCGCGGCCCGTTGGCCGCAAGATCCACCCCCAGCGCGGCGCTGGAGGTCGGCAAGGGCCATTCGCCCAGCCCCTGCATGGCGCGCAAGGCCGGTCGCATGAACAAATGCGCACAAACGATTGAGGATACGGGGTTTCCGGGCAACCCCAACAGAACGGCATCGTGCAGCGTTCCGGCCATCAACGGTTTGCCCGGACGCAGCGCGATTTTATAGAAACTTCGCTGCGCACCAAGCGCGTCGGCAACCGGACCAACCAGATCATGGTCGCCGACTGACGCGCCGCCAATGGTGACAATCATATCGGCCCCTGACGCAAGGCCGAACACCGCCCGCAAAGAGGCTTCGGTATCGGCCGCAATGGGCAGAATGCGGGCGCGCGCGCCCTCTGCCTCGGCAATCGCCTTGATTGCGAAGGCGTTGGACGCGATAATCTGGTCTGCGGCCGGAACGCCCCCGGGCATGACAAGTTCGTCGCCGGTGGCAATAATCGCCACCTCGGGCCGGCGGCTGACCGTCACATTCGGGCAGTTCATGGACGCCAGAAGCGCCAGCGCGACAGGGGCCAGACGGCGCGGCGCAGTGATGGTGTCACCAGATTTGAAGTCAGCCGCGCGTGGGCGGATATGCGTGGACCGGTCCAGCGTGTCGGGCAGTGTTATCCCCCCCTCTTGGGGGGTGACGTCTTCTTGCAGGACCACGCGTTCGACGCCGTCGGGAACGGGGGCGCCGGTGAAAATGCGCACCGCCTGCCCCTGCGCAACATGGCCTGAGAACGCATGTCCCGCCGCAGCCTCGCCAATGACACGCAACCGCGCGCCCGCTTGCGCGTCGCCTGAAACCCCATATCCGTCCATGGCCGAGGCCGCGAAGGGTGGCTGGTCGCGCAAGGCAACCACCGGATCACGCAGCACCCGACCGGCAGCGGCGTCCAGCGGCACCTGTTCCGTGTCCAGCGGTCGGGTCAGGGCGAATATGCGGGCCAGTGCCTCCTCCGGGGTGATCATGTTGCAGCCTCGTATCTGCCGGATTTGCCGCCATCCTTCAGCACAACGCGGGTTTGCAGGATCGTCATCGATTTTTCCGCCGCTTTCAGCATGTCATAGACGGTCAGGGCCGCAACCGATGCAGCGGTCAGGGCCTCCATCTCGACGCCGGTCTGGCCGGTGGTGCGCACTTCGGCACGGATGCGCACACCGGGCAGGCTGTCATCAGGGGTCAGGTCCACACTGACCTTGGTAATCGGCAGCGGATGACAAAGCGGGATAAGATCGGCGCAGCGTTTTGCGCCCATAATGCCCGCCAGCCGCGCCACGCCCAACACATCGCCCTTCCTGGCGCGGCCTTCGGTAATCAGGGCAAGTGTTTCCGCCTGCATCTGCACAGCACTTTCGGCGACGGCCACCCGCGCGGTATGGGACTTTTGCGATACATCGACCATGTGCGCATGGCCATCAGCGTCAAAATGTGTCAGTTTTTCCACATTACACCTTTTCGGACCGGATGGGGGCCAGCAAGTTGCGCGTTGCAGTGGCGACATCATCCTGCCGCATCAGGCTTTCGCCAATCAAGAAGCTGCGCGCGCCATGCGTGGCCAGATCAGCCAGATCTGCGGGCGTGTAAATCCCGCTTTCGGCCACCAGCAACTTGCCATCCGGCACCAGTTTCGACAGGCGGCGGGTGGTGTCCAGCGTCACCTCGAATGTATTGAGGTTGCGGTTATTGATGCCCAGGAGCGGCGATTTCAGCGCCAGCGCGCGGTCAAGTTCCGCTTCGTCATGGACTTCGACCAGAACATCCATGCCCCAGCCAAAGGCCGCATCTTCCAGTTCCTGCGCCTGTGCATCACTGACCGATGCCATGATGATCAGGATGCAATCGGCATTCAACGCGCGGGATTCCGCAACCTGCCATGTGTCATACAGAAAATCCTTGCGCAGCGCAGGCAGCTCCACCGCGCTGCGTGCAGCCAGCAGAAAATCATCCGCCCCCTGAAAACTGGGCGTATCAGTCAGCACGCTGAGGCAGGTTGCACCGCCTGCTGCATAGGCGCACGCCAAGGCGGGCGGGTTGAAATCAGCGCGGATCAGGCCCTTGGACGGGCTGGCCTTCTTGATCTCGGCAATAAGCCCGTAGCCGGTCTGCTGCGCGCGTGTCAGCGCCCTGGCAAAACCGCGCGGCGGGCTGGCGGAGCGTGCGGAATCTTCGACCTGAGCCAGTGGACGGGCGGCCTTGCGGGTGGCGACATCTTCCAGCTTATAGGCTTTGATCTTGTCCAGTATGGTGGCCATCGGGGTTCCTTCGCTTCACTCTTTCACGGGGCTGATCTTCGCCAGCGCGTCAACGGTTCGCATGGCAGCACCTGATGCGATACTTTCGCGCGCGCGCTCCACCCCCTCTTGCAGGGTGGCGGCCTTGTCAGCGACGACCAGCGCAGCCGCCGCATTCAGCAACACCGCATCGCGGAAGGCCGCGCGCCCCGCCCCTTGCAGCATTGCCAGCAATTCCACGGCGTTTTCCTGCGGACTGCCGCCCAGAAGTTCCTCGAACGCATGCACAGGCAGGCCCGCATCTTCGGGATGCAGGGTAAAGTCGCGCAAGCCCCCGCCTTCCAGTGCGACGACCTGACTTTCGGCGGCGATGGACAATTCATCCGTGCCATCCCCGCCATGAACCAGCCATGCCTTGTCGGACCCAAGCGCGCGCAGGGTTTCCGCCATCGGGCGCAGCAGATCGGGCGAAAATGCGCCGGTCAGCTGGCGCTTCACGCCTGCGGGGTTTGTCAGCGGGCCAAGAATGTTGAAAATCGTCCGCGTGCCAAGTTCCGCGCGCACGGGGCCAACATGGCGCATGGCGGGGTGGTGCATGGGGGCCATCATGAACCCGATCCCCACCTCGCGCAGTGCGCGTTCCACCACGGGCGCGCCAACCATCACCTCGATGCCCAGCGCGCCCAGCGCATCAGCGGCCCCGGATTTGGAGGACAGGTTGCGGTTGCCGTGTTTTGCAACCGGCACCCCCGCCCCTGCCACGACAAAAGCCGTGGCCGTGGAAATATTCAGCGTGCCCTTGCCATCGCCGCCGGTGCCGACAATGTCCATTGCACCGTCAGGGGCGCTGACCTTCACGCATTTTGCCCGCATCACACTGGCAGCGGCGGCGTATTCGTCAACAGTTTCGCCGCGCGTGCGCATGGCCATCAGGAAACCGCCGGTCTGCGCGGGCGTGGCCTGCCCGTCAAACAGCAGGTTGAAGGCTGTCTCGGCCTCTGACCGTGTCAGGGGGCGGGCGGCGGCAATGGCGATCAGGGGCTTGAGGTCATCCATCACGCTGCAACCTGTGCCATGTCCAGAAAATTGCGCAGCATGGCGTGGCCATGTTCGGACCGGATGCTTTCGGGGTGGAACTGCACCCCTTCAACGGGCAATTCACGGTGGCGCAGGCCCATGATCAGCCCGTCCTCCAGCCATGATGTGATTTCCAGACAATCGGGCAGCGTGTCGCGGTCCACCACCAGCGAATGATACCGCGTCGCATTCAGGGGCGAAGGCAGGCCCGCAAACACGCCCTTGCCTGCATGATGCATGGCCCCCAGTTTGCCATGCACGATCTGGGGCGCGCGCACCACTTTGCCGCCGAACGCCTGCCCAATGGTCTGGTGGCCCAGACACACACCCAACAGCGGCACACGCGCCTCGGCGGCGGCCAGTGTCAGTGGCAGGCACACACCGGCCTGATCCGGATCGCAGGGGCCGGGCGACAGCACAATCGCGGATGGCTTCAATGCCATCGCCTGCTGCACATCCAGCGCATCATTGCGGTGCACGACAACATCTGCGCCCAACTCGCCAAAATAATGCACAAGATTATAGGTGAAGCTGTCGTAATTATCGATCAATAGCAGCATGGTTCCGGCCTTGACGGTTGGGGCTATGCCCGGATTTCAGGACACCTGCCCTACATGCCCGCGCGCGGGCCGCAAGGTCAAGCCTGCAGGCCGCAATCTGTTTGATCACAGGGCGCTTTTGTGGAAAGGATGGCATGTAGCAAGGCAGCTGGCCAGCGGCTGGCGGCCCTATGGCAGCGCATGCGCGCATCACAAGCTGAACCTTCAGCAGTCTAACGCGGAGAAATCGGGTGAACAGCATTGGTGTAGCAGGCTTCGGGCTTGGTCTGGCCATCGCCGCGGTCGGGGTGTTGGGGCTGGCGGTCGCATTTCCGCCGCAGCCTGCGCCACCCGCCATTCAGCAAGACGCCGCCGCGCCAGACCTGCCCGAGGTTGAGGCCCCCGCCCCCGCAGCGCCTGAAACTGCAGCGCCTGAAGCTACTGCACCCGAACCTGCCACGCCTGAACCTGCCGATGCACAGCCCGCCCCCGCGCTGAGGCTTGCAGATGATCACGCCCAGCCACAAGACGGGCCAGCCGACAGCGCGGACAGTCACGATACCCCCCCCGGCGTTCCCGGCGACATGGTGCAGGCCCCGTCCGCCCTTGCCGATGACCACCTGGCGGCAGTGCCCGATGACACCGGCGGCGCCACGCGCCCTGACGCCCTGCCGCGTCTGGCAGCCCCCGCTGGCGATATGCGCCCTGACATGCCTGCCGGTGTTGCGCGCCTGCCCGACGTGCCGGACGAAGCACAGGCCAGCGCAGACCCGCCAAGTGGTTTGGATGCAGACAGCGCGCCGCAGACACCGCAACAATATCCCCCCCTTGCCACATCCCCGCCCACCCAAGGGACCGGCAGCGCCCCGCGCGCACAGGCCGAACTGCCGCAGCCGGACGCACCGCCGCCCGCAGAAAGTGATCGCGCGCAGGCGGATGATCTGCCCGCCCCAGATCCCGCACCCGCGCCCGATCCAGCACCGGATGACGAAGTGCTGCCGCCCGCAGACGCAGACACGGACGTGGCGGTGACCGCCGACCCCGAACAGCCGCAGGACACTGACACCGGCACAACAATGCCGGGCAACCGGATCGCGGGCATGCCGGGGCAGCGCCTTGCACCCCGCGACGGCGTGGCACCGCTGCCGTCACGCGGGGTGGACGCGCCATCAGGCGACACGCCCGATGAACCGGCCATAGTCACGGCGCTGGAACGCAACGCCATTGCGGTTGACCCCGCCGCATCAGATGGTGCCTTGATGGCCATCGTGCTGCATGACCCCGGCCTGCCAATGCCCTTGCGGCGTGAACTGGCAGCACGGGACACCGCATTTACGGTCGCCCTGAACCCCATGGACCCCAGCGCCGCAGAAGCGGCAGAACTGTATCATGCAGCCGGCAAGGAAGTGCTGATTCTGGCCAATGGCATTCCCGCAGGCGCAACGGAATCAGATATAGATGTCACGTTCGGGGCCTATTTCGACAATGTGCCCCTTGCCGCTGCGGTCATCGATTTGCCCCGCAACGGGTTTGTGCGCAACACACGCCTTTTGTCGGACATCATGAAGGTGATCATGCGTGATGGCTATGGGCTGGTCACATTTGCTGGTGGCATGGGGCAGGCAGCGCGCAGCGCTGACGCACTGGGCGTGCCGCATGCAGAAGTGTTCCGCATTCTGGATGCGGCAGATGAAAGCGCGATTACCATAAGGCGCTTTCTGGACCGCGCCGTGTTTCAGGCCAGTCAGGTTGGATATGTGATCGTATTCGGCGAGGCGAGCAATGAATCGACGCTGGACGCGTTGGATTTGTGGCAGTCGGAAGGGCGCGTTGATCAGATCAGTCTGGTTCCCGTCTCGGCGATTCTGCTGGGCCGGTAGGCATGGCACGGCCGCATTGACGCGCTGAAAACACCTTGCGCCGCGCCGCGCAGGGCGCTAGGTCAGGGCAACGGCCGCTTGCTGGAACTGGTAGACAGACCAGACTTAAAATCTGAGGCCCGAATGGGCGTGCGGGTTCGAGTCCCGCAGCGGCTACCAATTTCACCAGACTGCACTGACCGAAGCCCGCCTGTCAGCCCAATGCGCGCAATGTTCGGGGCAAGGTGTCAGGCAGGTCTTCGGCAATCAGGCCGGGTCCGAAATGCCGCGCTGTCTGGCTGTGCAGCCATGTGCCCGCGCAGGCCGCGTCGAAGGCGGGAAACCCGCGCGCCAGCAAGCCCGCGATCATGCCCGCCAACACATCACCAGCCCCCGCAGTCGCCAACCATGGCGCGGCCTGATCATAGCATGCGGCATTTATGGCGCAGCGCCCGTCCGGTGTGGCAATCGTGCTATCAGGCCCCTTGAACACCACGACACACCCCGCGCGCGCCGCCGCGTCACAGGTCGCATCACGCTTGGAATAGGCCGGACCCCGCGCCGGCGCATCGTGCAAGCGCGCAGCAATATCGGGAAACAGCCTTGCAAATTCGCCTGCATGCGGGGTCAGAACCACATCCTGCCGCAGCGCACCAAACGTGACCGCACCTTGCGCCAGCAGCGTCAGCGCATCGGCATCCAGAACGGTGGGCCTGCGCGCCTCAAGGGCCGCGCGCAACATCGCTGCCGCACGCGCGTCCAGCCCGCCCCCCGGACCAACGCACAGCGCGTTCACCCGCGCATCGGCAAGCGCCCGCGTCAGGTCATCCGGCCCCCGCATGGCGCGCAGCATCACCGCATCCAGCCTGCACGCATTTTCCTGCAGCGCCGCAGCCGGACAGCCCAGCGTCACGACGCCCGCCCCGATACGCAGCGCCGCCCGCGCGGCCAGACGGGCCGCACCGCCCTTGCCAACGCCGCCCGCCAGCACCAAGGCATGCCCGTAGGAATATTTATGCCGCGCGGCAGTCTTGTTCACGTCGCGCGCGACGCTTTGGTCCAGCAAGACAGCACCGCCGCCCACCGTTGGGGCGGTGGACTGCAAGCCGATATCGACAACCGCCAATCGCCCGCAACATTCCGGCCCTTGGCCAAGGTAATGCCCCAACTTGGCACGGTGGAAGGTGATCGTCAGATCCGCCGGAAACACCGCCCCCAGCACGCGCCCGCTGTCCAGACACAGGCCACTTGGTGCATCAAGGGCAATGCACCCGCGCGGTGACATACCCTGCAACTGCCCCGCCATGCCGGCCAGCCCCCCCGAAAGCGGCCGTGTCAGGCCGGTGCCAAACAGCGCATCAATGACAAATGTATCCGGCCCCGCTGCCGCCAGCAGATCCGGCGAAAGCGGGTGCACAATGCCGGTCTGTGCCCATCGGTCATGGTTTTCCCGCGCATCCGGCGGCAACTTCGCCGCATCGCCCCACAGGCCGACAGTAACCGCCCAGCCGCGCGCGGCCAACACGCGCGCAACCACAAAACCATCCCCCCCGTTATTCCCCGGTCCGCACAAAATTAGGGCAGTGCCCGTTGATTCGTCGTCCAGCCCCCAGTGTTCCAGCATCGCAGCAGCGGCGTTCCGGCCCGCGCATTCCATTAATTCCAGCCCCGTGGCCGCACCAGAATCGATAGCGGCGCATTCAACGGCGCGCATTTGGGCGGATGTCAGTATTTCGACCATTTTGTCAGGCCCGCTTTTTCCATTTTGCACAATTATTAATCACTATGATCATTTTTAGGGCTTTGCTGCTGATTGGGTGTTTTGTCATGCCCAAGTTCCAGTCTATCAGATTGTGAGGAAGGTCTGAACATGATCTGAACAGGGCAAGCCGGAAGAGGGCTTGAGGAAACGAAAAGGCGAGGGCATGAAAAAGATCGAAGCGATCATCAAACCGTTCAAGCTTGATGAGGTCAAGGAAGCGCTGCAAGACATCGGCGTTCAGGGTTTGTCGGTTCTGGAGGTCAAGGGTTTTGGCCGTCAGAAAGGGCATACCGAACTGTATCGCGGCGCCGAATATGTCGTCGATTTCCTGCCGAAGGTAAAGGTCGAGATTGTCCTGCCAGATGATCAGGTTGATGAAGCCGTCGAGGCCATCATCGCCGCCGCCCGCACCGAAAAAATTGGCGATGGCAAAATTTTCGTTTCCCCGGTCGAGCAGGCGATCCGCATTCGCACAGGCGAAAGCGGTGATGACGCGCTCTGACGTGATTTGATTTATCCGGGGGAAACCCCAGACCGAATTCCCAAAGAAAAGGAAAAAGACATGAGTTCAGCTGACGTTCTCAAGCTTATGAAAGACGAAGATATCGCCTATCTGGATATCCGTTTCACCGACCCGCGCGGCCGTATGCTGCATGTGACCATTGTGGGCGATCTGGTTGACGAAGATTTCCTTGAAGAAGGCTTCATGTTCGACGGGTCTTCCGTGCCCGGCTGGAAGGGGATCGAAGCCTCTGACATGAAACTGGTGTTCGATCTGGACAGCGTCTATGTCGACCCGTTCTATGCAGAAAAAACGCTGGCCATTCACGCATCCATTGTGGAGCCGGACACCAACGAGCCCTATGAGCGTGACCCGCGCGGCACCGCAGAGAAGGCAGAAGCCTATCTGAAATCGTCGGGCGTGGGCGATGCAGCCTATTTTGGCCCCGAGGCCGAATTCTTTGTATTCGACAGCGTCAAGTTCAGCGACAAGATCAACAAGGTCAGTTTTGAAGTTGATGCCGAAGAAGCGGCATGGAATTCCGACACCGAGTATGACACCGGCAATACCGGCCACCGTCCGGGCGTCAAGGGTCACTATTTCGCCATGAACCCGATGGATGCCAATCAGGACATGCGTTCTGAAATGTTGACCACCATGAAAGACATGGGCATGAAGGTCGACAAGCACCACACAGAAGTGGCGTCCGCGCAGCACGAACTTGGCCTGATCTTCGGGTCGCTGACCAAGCAAGCTGACGAGATCATGAAATACAAATATGTCGTGCGCAATGTCGCCGACGCCTATGGCAAGACGGCAACCTTCATGCCGAAGCCTGTCAAGGGTGACAACGGCACCGGCATGCATGTGAACATGTCCATCTGGAAAGATGGCAAGCCCCTGTTTGCAGGCGACAAATACGCCGACCTTAGCCAGGAAGCGCTGTGGTTCATTGGTGGCATTCTGAAACATGCCAAAACGCTGAACGCGTTC
This sequence comes from Roseinatronobacter sp., assembly GCF_051859525.1. NCBI lineage: Bacteria > Pseudomonadati > Pseudomonadota > Alphaproteobacteria > Rhodobacterales > Paracoccaceae > Roseinatronobacter > Roseinatronobacter sp. The sequence goes on from NZ_JBHYFM010000034.1 coordinate 17,807, forward strand.
ACCAACCCCACAACCAACAGCTACAAGCGCCTGATCCCCGGTTTTGAAGCGCCTGTTCTGCGCGCCTATTCCGCACGCAACCGGTCGGGCTGTATCCGCATCCCATGGACCGAAAGCCCCAAGGCCAAGCGCGTCGAGGCCCGTTTCCCCGATCCGTCTGCAAACCCCTATCTGGCATTCGCTGCATTGCTGATGGCTGGCCTTGACGGTATCCGCAACAAGATCGATCCTGGCCCTGCATCCGACAAGGACCTGTATGATCTGCCGCCGGAAGAACTGGAAGGCATTCCCACAGTCTGCGCATCGCTGCGCGAAGCATTGGACAGCCTTGCTGCGGATCATGACTTCCTGCTGGCCGGTGACGTGTTCACCAAGGACCAGATCATGGCCTATATCGACCTGAAATGGGAAGAAGTGTATGCCTATGAGCACACACCCCACCCCATCGAATACGCGATGTATTACAGCTGCTAACGAGCGGCAGAACGCACAAAGCCCCCGCATTTGCGGGGGCTTTTTTCGTTTTGGATGGTTATTACAACATAATAACGTTCACATGCCCCGCCGCACCGGCCATCCCCTAACTTAGCCGAGAGGAGATCACGCCTGTATTGATCCCGCCCATGCGCAATTCCCCGAACAGGCGCTGGTATTCCATTTTCGGGCACAGGTTTTCGACCACATCCACACCATGCGCACGCGCTTTTGCGGCAGCTTCGGCATGTTCCACCCCGATCTGCATCCAGATGGTGCGCAAATTCGGCAAATGCGCCAGCGCCTCATCGACAAGCGGGGGAACATGGTCGGACCGGCGGAAGATATCAACCATATCCACCTGTGGCGGGCAATCCGCGATACTGCCAAGCACGGTTTCACCAAATAACGACTGGCCCGCCAGTCCGGGATTGACCGGAATGATGCGATAGCCTTTCAGCTTCAGGTAGCGCGCAACGAAATAGCTGGGGCGCACCGGATTGGCTGACACACCGACCACGGCGATCACCTTCGTGCGGTGCAGTATCTTCTTCAATTCTGCGGGATTTGGTGATGTCATATCATATGTTTGATCTGCCCGTCCGGCTGATGCAAGCAGAAAAAGGCCCGACCAGCAGGCCGGGCCAAGTGCGGAACGAGGGACAGTAACAGAAATACAGACGCGGAGTTCCGGTCCGGCGTCCTGTACCTGACATATGAGGCAGTTTCGTCATTTCCAGTGGCAATCTCGAATTTGTGACGCGCCCTTGAGGCGGGCTGCCGGATGCGGGCTGCACGCAGATGCAGCAGCCCCCGCTACAGCGCCTGCCAGCGCCCCTGTGCGCGCAAACTGGCGCGCAGCATGACCAGCGCACCTAGGCCCACCGCGCCCAACAGCACGCAGACCCAAAGCGTGGCCACCGGCCCCAGCCCTGCCAGCGACACGGCAAACAGGAACGGCGCGGCCGCCGCCATCACGCTGCGCATTCCTGCCAGCCGTCCCAACCGCGCCCCGATGCCCACAGGCCCGAACAGCACCAGCGGCACCGACCCGCGCACAATGCTGGCCAGCCCCTGCCCCGCGCCGAACAGCAGCGCAAACATGATGGCCAGTGCCACCCCCTGCCCTGCCACCAACAGCACGCAAAACGACAACGGCACCGCCGCGCCGGAAATTATCGCAACACTCAGGGGGTGGAAATTGCGCCAGAAACCGGCCTCGACCAGCCGGATCAGCACTTGCGCCGGTCCCATCAACATGGCCACCAGAAACGCCGCCTGCCCCAGCCCCCGATCTATCAGCACCGGCACCATATGAACCCCGATGGCGGCAATCACCATTCCGGTCACCGAAAACCCAAGCGCCAGCAACACAAAGGCGCGGCGCAGTTGGTCGGGCGCAATCGCGGGAAATTCAGGGCGCGGCGCGCGCACGGGCGCAGCCGGTCCCGTCCGCGCCACAGGCGGCTTGCGCGCGATCCACAAATGCAACGGCAGCGCAACCCCCAGATGCAGCAGCGCGAACACCGCACAGGTGCCACGCCAGCCAAGGGTTTCCACCCCGAACCCTGTCAGCGGCCAGAATACGGTTGATGCGAATCCCCCGATCAGGGTCAGACGGGTGATCGCACTGCGCGTGTCATCCGGTTCCTTCAGCGCCAGTGTGGCGAATGCCGCGTCATAAAGCACGGCAAAGCTGATCGATTGCAACAAGATGACCAGCACGGCAAAACTGATGAAATTCGGCGCAAACGCCATGGAGGCCGTCAATATCGCGGCCAATGTGCTGCCAATCGCCATGACCTGCGCGGCACCGATCTGGTCCAGCAACCGCCCCAATCGTGGCGAGGCCAGCCCCCCCAGCAACAGGCCAACGGAAAACACCCCGAACAGCACAGGCCCCGACACGCCGAATTCCGCAGCAATGGCAGGCACAAGGATAGGATAGGCATAAAACACCGCCCCGTAGCCGATGGTCTGCGTGCCGCCCAATGCCAGCACAAAAGGCCCCCAACCGGCCAACGGGTTCTTCAACCGCATGATGACGAAATCCGCCCTTCCCCAAAGTCCCAGCCTTGCACGATGCCAATCTGTCGCACCATGCGCAATATCACATCGCGCGATGCGTCCCGGTGCCGGCAGGGTGTAGCGCGGCTAGATGCATGTTTTGTGACATTGCGCGCCGTATCGGGCCAGCGCCGCAAATTGCGTGCCGCAGGTTCCGTGCCGCAAAATCCCTGCCCGTATCGGGGGATCTGCGTTGACCACATGGACCACTGCGCCTATCTTGTCCCCTCCCCGCTACATATCATCAAAGGATGCCCGCCATGAGCCGCTTTGCCGCCCCGATTGCCGAACAGATCTGGGACATGAAATACCGGCTGAAACAGGCAGATGGCACCCCCATCGACCAAAGCATTGAGGATACATGGCGCCGCATTGCCCGCGCGCTTGCAACGGTGGAGCAAGACCCCGCCCTGTGGGAAGACAGGTTTTTCAGCGCACTGGAAGATTTCAAGTTCCTGCCTGCCGGACGCATTACCGCAGGCGCTGGCACCGCGCGCAGTGTGACGCTGTTCAACTGCTTTGTGATGGGCACGATTCCCGACAGTATGGGCGGCATTTTCGACATGCTGCGCGAAGCGGCGCTGACCATGCAGCAAGGCGGGGGTATCGGCTATGATTTCAGCACCATCCGCCCGAAGGGGGCGCCGGTCACGGGTGTGGCCGCCGACGCCTCTGGCCCGCTGTCCTTCATGGATGTGTGGGACGCGATGTGCCGCACCATCATGTCGGCAGGGTCACGCCGCGGGGCGATGATGGCGACAATGCGCTGCGACCACCCCGATATTGAAGATTTCATTTCCGCAAAACAGGATTCCGCACGGTTGCGCATGTTCAACCTGTCGGTTCTGGTCACGGATGCCTTCATGGATGCCGTCAAGGCCGATGCGGCATGGGATTTGCAGTTTGACGGGCGCATTTATCACACGGTTCAGGCCCGTGATCTGTGGAACCGGATCATGCAGGCGACCTATGACTATGCCGAACCGGGCGTCATATTCATTGACCGCATCAATGCGGCCAACAACCTGTCCTATTGCGAAACGATTGCGGCGACGAATCCATGCGGGGAACAGCCGCTGCCGCCCTATGGCGCGTGCCTGCTGGGGTCGGTCAATCTGGCGCGGCTGGTGCGCGATCCGTTCACCCCGAAGGCCCGCCTTGATGAGGACGCGCTGAATGATCTGGTGCGTGTGGCCGTGCGCATGATGGATAATGTCGTCGATGCCAGCCGCTTTCCGCTGGATGCACAGGCGCAAGAAGCCCGCGCCAAACGCCGGATCGGGCTGGGCGTCACGGGGCTGGCGGATGCGCTGATCCTGACGGGTCTGCGCTACGGGTCCGATGCCGCAGTCGCGCAAACCGACACATGGATGCGCGCCATTGCGCGCGCCGCCTATCTGGCCAGTGTCGATCTGGCCGCTGAAAAAGGGGCATTCCCGCTGTTTGACGCAGATGCCTATCTTGCGTCCGGCAATATGCAACTTATGGATGACGATGTGCGCAGCGCCGTGCGCACCCATGGCATTCGCAACGCGCTGCTGACCTCGATCGCGCCCACGGGCACGATCAGCCTGTACGCGGGCAATGTCAGTTCGGGGATCGAGCCGGTGTTCGCCCATAGCTACACCCGCAAGGTGCTGCAAAAAGACGGGTCCAAAACCGATGAAAAGGTCGAGGATTACGCCGTGCAGATGTGGCGCCAGATGCATGGCGATGCGCCCCTGCCCGACTATTTCGTCGACGCGCAGGTGCTGGCCCCCATGGACCATGTGCGCATGCAGGCCGCAGCACAGAAATGGGTGGACAGTTCCATTTCCAAAACCATCAACTGCCCCAAGGATATCAACTTCGACGCGTTCAAGGATGTCTATATGGCGGCGTGGGATATGGGCTGCAAAGGCTGCACCACATACCGCCCCAATGACGTGACAGGCTCGGTCCTGTCGGTCGCCGAAGACACTGACACCGCCCCCGAAGCGGACAAGGGCGCCGATGTCGTGTATCTATCCACCCCGTTCGACCGCCCCGACGCGCTGGAAGGGCACACCTACAAACTGAAATGGCCCGGCTCGGAACATGCGATTTATGTCACGGTGAACGACACAATAATCAATGGCCATCGCCGCCCGTTCGAGATTTTCATCAACTCCAAGAATATGGAGCATTTCGCATGGACCGTGGCCCTGACGCGGATGATTTCTGCCGTGTTCCGGCGCGGGGGGGATGTGTCCTTCGTGGTCGAGGAACTGAAAGCCGTGTTCGACCCGCGCGGCGGCGCATGGGTGCAGGGCAAGTATATCCCGTCCATTCTGGCCGCGATCGGCGGTGTGATCGAGCAGCATCTGGTCCGGATCGGTTTTATCGCGGGTGAAGGGCTGGGCCTGAAATACGACCCCGAAATGACCACCCCTCCGGCAGGCATCCCCCCTTCAAGCCGCATGTGCCCTTCATGCGGCTCCTTCGAGATGGTCATGATCGAAGGGTGCATGACCTGCCGCGCCTGCGGACACAGCAAATGCGGCTAAACAGCCGCATTTTCACCCAGAAAAACCATATGAGTGCGCAAACGCAACCATAAGCTTACGCAGAGGCTGTCAAGCGTTTTTTGACGTCGTAATAACACCTGCGTGATGCCGTTGGCCTCCCGGAAACGGGTCATTCAGATGCGGTTAGATGAAGGTCATCCGTAAGGGGCCAAAAGGCTGATTGTTAGTTTTTCTCGAGCGAGCCTTCCATCGCCCAGTCATCTAGGGACGAAGGCCCTGTTCAACCTCGCTGCGCAGGAAGATCCGGCCTTAGTCTCGGCCATCTGGACTGAAGGGGGCAATTCCTTCTTGGTCCAGATCGACCCGGAGGCCCTGCCAGCTTCTGCGATAGGTGTTCGCCATCGAGCGGGGCGTGAAGAATTTCGCATGAAACGCCGCCGCATCGGCGGTCGTGATGTAGAACTGTTCCGCCTTCGTCCGGGGATTGAC
>NZ_JBHYFM010000035.1:0-21173 GCF_051859525.1 Roseinatronobacter sp.
GGTCGGGCAGGGCGGCGTCATGGCGGCGGTCCAGATACGCGCCCTTGCGGATATGGTCTGCAAACAGACGCAACTGGCCCGTGGTGCGGCCGCGTTCGCCCACCAGCCGCGCCTCGGGCAGGCCGGATTCGGCGCAGCCCATCGCAGTGATCGCATCGCCGCGCGCGTCGATTTCATCCGCGACCCTGTCCAGAAACGCGGCGCGGTCCTCGCGGGAGGAATAGCCGAAGGTTTCAAACGCCTCCTCGGCGGCTTTGCAGGCGCGGTCCACCAGATCCGGCGTGCCCACCGCAAATTCATGCGCCGGACCCGATGCAGGGCTGGACACAAACCGCGCCCCCCCGTCAACCCGTTCACCTGCAATCAAATGCATCCCATGCGGTCTATGCGTCATATCTGTGCCTTTCAACGTCCGGTTTGTGTGCGCCATTCGGCGAATTTGGTCAGGTTCTTGTCGTCCGTGGGCGGGTACAGCCCGATGACGCCTGCGCCCGCTTCGACCTGTTGCAGCACGAAATCCTCGAACACTTCCATCTCGGCGCATTCGGTGGCGATATCCTCGGCCAGATGGGCGGGGATAACCATGACGCCGTCACCATCGCCCAAAATCACATCACCGGGAAAGATTGCCACGCCCCCGCAGGCCACCGGAATGTTGATGTCCAGCGCCTCATGCAGGGTCAGGTTGGTGGGCGCAGAGGGGCCGGCGCAATAGGCGGGCATGTCCAGCGCGCCAATGCCTGCCATGTCGCGAAAGCCCCCGTCGGACACCACACCCGCCGCCCCGCGCAGTGCCAGCCGCGTGATCAGGATGGACCCTGCGGTCGCGGCACGCGCATCGCCGCGCGCATCCATCACCAACACATGACCGGCAGGGCAGGTTTCAATGGCCACGCGCTGCGGGTGCTTGGGGTCGCGAAAGGCGGTGATCGGGTTGCGATCCTCGCGCGCGGGGATATAGCGCAGGGTGAATGCCTGCCCGACCATAACTTCGGATTTGGGCGCAACAGCGCGCACGCCCTGAATGAACTGGTTGCGCAGCCCGCGTTTGTAAAGCGCGGTTGCCACAGATGCGGTGGAGACCTTTTTCAGCGTTGCGCGCGTGGTGTCGGAAAGAATGTAATCACTCATGTCTATATCCTGTCAGATCAGGTTGTTTCGGGTCAGGAACCGGTGCAGGCGGGTTTGCTGGTCATCGGTCAGCGGCCATGCCGACGGCGCGCGGGTCGGGCCGCAATCAAGGCCTGTGGCCTGCAACGCGGCCTTCACGCCGGTCACATTGGTGCCGTTCATTTCTTCGGCGCGGATATCTTCAAACGCGCGCATGCCCGCGATCAGGGTGTTGGCACTGCGGTAATCGCCTGCCTCCAACGCTGCATGAATGGCCAGCGATCGTTCGGGCCACACATTGATCAGCCCCGATGTGAAGCCGCGCGCGCCGACCGCATAGAAGACCGGCGCCCAGATTTCGGCAAGACCGCCCACCCATGTGATGGCGGGGTCGCAGGCGGCAATCGCCTCGGCCAGCCGCAACGGGTTGGGGGTGGCCCATTTGACGCCGCGCACATTGGGCACGGCACATAAATCGGCAATCGCGCGGGTGCCGATGGCGTCATTGCGCAGATACAGCATCATCGGCAACCCGCCCGATGCGTCATTGATGGCATGCAGGTAATCGACCACGCCGCGCGGGGCGACGAACGGGTCGGGGGGCTGGTGGACCATCAGCGCGGTTGCACCAGCATCGGTTGATGCCCGCGCCAGCGCCACCGCATCGCGCAGGCCGCGCCCCACACCGGCCAGCACGGGCGCGCGCCCATCCACCAATGCCACGACTTCGCGCGCCATGGTGCAGGCCTCACTCGTGGTCAGGGCATAGAATTCGCCGGTGTTGCCATTGACCACCGGCATATGCAGGCCCGCGCCAAGCGCGCGGTCCACAATCGGGGCCAGACGGGCAGGCGCGATATCGCCCTGTTCATCGTAAGGGGTCACAAGGATGCCCGAAATGCCGGTCAGTGCCTTGTCGAGATCATGGGTCATTTCTTGGTCCTTCAGAATATATCCGGCTCGCCTGCGGGACGTCCGAAATCGCGTTCCAGAAAGTCGAAATCGCAGCCCGTGTCGGCTTGTGTCACATGCTTGGAGAACATCCACCCCCAGCCGCGTTCAAAACGGGGTTCGGGCGCAGGCAGGGCGGCGCGGCGGGCGTCCAGTTCCGCATCACTGACCAACATATCAAGACGGCGCGCGGGCAGGTCCAGCCGCACGATATCGCCGGTTTGCAGCAGCGCAAGCGGCCCGCCCACGAAAGATTCCGGCGCCACATGCAACACGCAAGCCCCGTAGGATGTGCCCGACATGCGCGCATCGGAAATGCGCAGCATATCGCGGTGGCCCTGTTTGATCAGCGCCTTGGGGATGGGCAGCATGCCCCATTCGGGGAAACCCGGCCCGCCAAGGGGGCCTGCATTGCGCAGCACCAGCACATGATCGGGCGTGACATCAAGGGTGTCATCGTCAATCGCGGCCTTCATCTCGGGGTAGCTGTCAAAGACCAGCGCAGGCCCTTCGTGGACGTGGTATTTCGGGTCACAGGCGGCGGGTTTGATGACCGCGCCATCGGGACACAGATTGCCGCGCAGCACGGCCAGCGACCCTTCGTGATAGACAGGGTTTGACAGCGGGCGGATGACATCATCATTGAAAACCTGCGCGCCTTCCAGATTCTCGCCCATGGTTTTGCCAGTGACTGTCAGGCAGGACGTATCAAGGCGTTCTTCAATCTGTTTCATCAGCGCGCGCAAACCACCTGCATAGAAGAAGTCCTCCATCAGGTAATCCTTGCCCGCAGGGCGGACATTGGCGATCAGGGGCGTGGTGCGCCCCAGTGCGTCCAGATCATCGAGCGTCAGGTTCACACCTGCGCGCCGTGCCATGGCGATCAGGTGAACAACCGCATTGGTGGAACAGCCGGTGGCCATGGCCACGATGGCAGCGTTTTTCACCGCTGCCTCGGTCACGATCTTGTCGGGGGTCAGGTCTTCCCAGACCATATCGACAATGCGCCGCCCGCAATCGGCGGCCATGCGCTGATGGCCGCTGTCCACCGCAGGCACGGATGACGCACCGGGCAGCGTCAGGCCCATGGCGTCGGTAATCGCGGTCATGGTGCTGGCGGTGCCCATGGTCATGCACACACCGGCAGACCGCGCAATCCCGCCCTGAAGTCCCTGCCATTCATCGTCGGAAATATTGCCCGCGCGGCGTTCGTCCCAGTATTTCCAGGCATCAGACCCCGACCCCAGCGCGCGGCCCGCAAAATTCCCGCGCAGCATTGGCCCCGCAGGCAGGTAAATCATCGGCACGCCCGCTGTCAGTGCGCCCATCACCAGCCCCGGCGTGGTCTTGTCACAGCCCCCCATCAGCACCACCCCGTCGAGGGGGTGAGAGCGGATCATCTCCTCCGTTTCCATGGCCAGCATGTTGCGGTACAGCATGGATGTGGGTTTGGTGAAACTTTCATCCACCGACAGGGACGGCAGTTCAACCGCAAACCCGCCCGCCTGAAACACCCCGCGCTTCACATCCTTGGCGCGTTCGCGGAAATGGGAATGGCATGAATTCAACTCTGACCAAGTGTTCAGAATGCCGATGATCGGCTTGTCCTTGAAATCAGCCTCGGAATAGCCCAGCTGCATCAGCCGCGAACGGTGGCCGAAACTGCGCAGATCATCAGGGCCAAACCAGCGTGCGCTGCGCAGGGTGTCGGGGGTTTTCATGCGGGTCATCTATATGCTCCGTTCAGGGGATGTGGCCGGATTAATCGACAATATCCGAGAATGTCTTGACGGGTTTGGGGCGCAGGGCAGAATAGATCTGCCACAGGATCGACAGCGCCGCCAAACCAAGGAAGGTGCCCGCGATGGGGTTTGTGATGAAGCCGGTGAAATCACCTGCCGAAAGCTGCAATCCGCGCCGGAAATTTGTTTCCGCCATGGGACCAAGGATAAACCCGATGATGAAGGGCGCGGCCGGAATGCCCGCCTTGACGAAGGCATAACCCAGCACCCCGAAGGCCAGAATGGTCCACACATCGAACACGCGGCTGGACAGACCAAACGCCCCCACGGCGCACAGGACCAGAATGACGGGCAGCAGGATATGCTTGGGAATGGCCAGCAGCCGGATGAAAACGCGCAGGCCCAGAAATTCCAGCACCAGCATCATAAAGGCCGAAACGATCAGCGCGGCAAAGATGGTGTAGACCAACGCCCCTTGGGTGATGAACAGCATGGGGCCGGGCTGGATGCCATGGATCATCAGACCGCCCAGCAAAATGGCCGTGACCGCATCGCCGGGAATGCCAAGTGTCAGCAACGGGATCATCGCGCCGCCAATGCCCGCGTTATTGGCGGTTTCGCTGGCAACCACCCCTTCAATCGTGCCCTTGCCGAATTTTTCGGGCGTTTTGGACCGTTTCTTGGCGGCGATATAGGAAATGATATTGGATGTGCCCGCCCCGATACCGGGCAGAATGCCGATGGAAATACCGATCAGTCCCGACCGGATCGCATTGGGGATCTGGCCCAGAAATTCCGCCATGGAAAACCCGAAACCCTTGATCTTGACCATAAGCGGCGCAACAGTCGGCATGTCACCGCGCTTGCGCGCCTGTTCGGCCACGCGAATAACCTCGGCAATGGCGAACATGCCCACCAGAACGGTCAGAATGGAAAAGCCCGCGTTGATTTCAACACGCCCGAAGGTGTAGCGCGTGATCGCATCGACCGGCGCAATGCCCACCGTAGACACGGCAAAGCCCGCGACGCCGGCGAAAATGCCCTTGATCATGGACCCTGATGACAGCGTGGCAATCAAGGTCAGCGAAAACACCGCGATGGCGAAATATTCATGTGGACCAAAAGACAGCGCCACCCGCGCCAGCGACGGAGCAATGAACATCAGCGCTGCAATGGACATGATGGTGCCAAGGAACGAAAACACGATCCCCACACCCAGCGCTTTCGCGCCCTCGCCCTTTTCCATCATGGGCGCGCCGTCAAATGTGGTGGCAATGGATGACGGCGTGCCGGGTATTTTCAGCAAGATCGCGGAAATGAGGGCGCCCGATGTGGCCCCGACAAACAGCGCGATCAGCAGCGAAATTCCCGCCGCAGCCCCAAGGGTGTATGTCATCGGCAAGGTCAGCGCGATGGCCATAACTGCCGTCAGCCCCGGCACGGCACCGAACACAATGCCCACGGCCACACCGATGGTGATCAGGATAAAAATCTGCGGGGACAGAACCGCCGCGAAGCCTTGTAGAAGCATGTCAAACATACGCGGCGTTCCTTACGGCAGATAGGGGGTCAGGGGGCCTGCGGGCAGCATGAGGCGAAACCCGTAGCGGAAGGTTATGAAAATGACCGCTGTGCTGATCACAGCCAGCGCGGCATACAGCACCAGTCGCGGGCGTTGGCCATTGGGTGTCAGGACAATGAACTGCGCGAACAGGAAAACCGTTGCGGCAATCGGAAACCCCAAGGGCCGCAATGCTGCGATGAACCCTGCCACAAGCCCTAATGTGGCCAGCACCGTCAGCGCCTGAAGCGGTTGCAGCTTGTCGCCATCGCCGCTTGCGATGGCCCCGCGCCGCCATGTCACCAGACATTGCAGCGCGCCCAGCCCGATCATGGCCCAGGCCAGCACATAGGGGAAAAATGTTGCATCAACCGCGCCCCTGCGCGGCAGTTGCATGGTCATATACAAATAGCCCAGGCCCAAACCCAGCATGGCAAGCCCCACGACCAGTTCCTTGTTTCGCAACATCGCGCGTCCCCTTGGCTGCAAATATGAAGTGGCCGACAGATGGCCCGTTCTGCGGGGCCTGTCTGTCGGCCTGTCGTCGGCCAGCCGGCCTTAGCGTGCCGATTGCAGGATTTCGCGATACGGCATGTAGGTGTCGCGGATCGCGTTCAACCGCTCCAGCGCCTCATCCTGCGGCAGGAAGGAGACGGGCTGTTTGAACCCCTGTTCCAGATCTGCCGCATATTCCGGAATTTCCGTGATCTGGCGCATCACATCTTCCATCTTGGCCACAATCGCGGGGTCGGTGCCTTTTGGGAACGCGATGATATAGGGGTTGTTCATCACGAAATCGACGCCCTGTTCGGCGAATGTGGGAATGTCGCCCAGCAACTCGTTGCGGGTGTCATTGGGTTGTCCCAGAACCACCATCTGGCCTGCGGCGTGGTAATCCTGAATGGCGCCGTAGGCAATGCCGCCCACATCGATACGCCCGCCCAGCAGCGCTGCAATCTTGTCGGATGCGGAACCGGTATCGACAACGCGCATATCCGCGCCGGTTTCGCGCTGGAAGATGGTCCCTTGCAGGTGCGAATAGCCGCCGAATTCGGTGCCGAACACAACGCTTTGCGGCTCTGCCTCGGTGCGGGCAACAAGGTCATCCACGCTGGTAATGCCCGATTGGGCGCTGGCCACGAACACCGCGCCCTGGTCAATGGCGGGAATGCAGCAAATCTCGAAATCATCAATGCCATAATCTGCAAGGCCGGACACTTCGGTGACAATCAGGTGGCCGGTATGGCCGAACAGCATGGTGTAGCCGTCCGGGTCGGCGTCCCTGACCGCCGATGTGGCAATCGTGGCCCCGCCGCCGGGCATGTTGGTGACAACCATTGACCCGCCGGTAATTTGTTCAAAATAGCGCGCCATGGTGCGCGAATTGAAATCGGTATCGCCGCCAGGGCCTGCGCCAATGATGACATTGATCGTGCGCGTCGGCCAATCCGTTTCGGCCAGTGCCGCGCCGGATGTCAGTGCAAGCGCACTGGCTGCGGCCAATGCTGTGAATTTGAAAGTCATGAATTTTCCTCCGCTAGATGGTCCGACCTGAATGGCCATCAACGGAACATTAATATATCAATGGAGCGCAAGCAAGAAGGAATCTATTTCTGCTTGTGTTGTCGCTGCCCTATGGAAACCCTGTTTGATTGCTATTATCATCATATGAAACGGGAATTTTGATGACATGAATGTCTTGCCACGTAAAAAATCGCGCGCCAGCGAAATATATGACGCATTGCGCACGCTTATCGTTACGCTGGAATTGCCACCAAAAGAGGTGCTTCAAGAAAAGGACCTGTGCGACCGATTCGACGTAAGCCGGACCCCCCTGCGCGAAGCCTTTCTACGGCTGGCCGATCATGGCCTTGTCACGATTGCGCCCCAACATGGCACTTTTGTTTCAGGGATCAGCCCGAACGCCGTGCGGCAGGCGCATTTTCTGCGCGTGAATCTGGAAATTCCGGTTGTCCTGAAGCTGTGCGATACGCCCGATCTGGACCTGACAACCCCGCAAGCGATTTTGCTGGAACAGAAACTGGCCGCACAGCAGAATTCCTATGCGGTGTTCATGCCGCTGGATGACCGCTTTCATCAATCCTTGTTCGACTTGGCGGAACTGGGCAGTGTCTGGCAGGTGATCCATGCCAAGAAAGCCCATCTTGATCGTATCCGTTTTCTGAAAGCCGCCGAACGCAGCGAGCTTGAAAGCCTGACGCGCCAGCACGAGGCGATACTTGACGCGATTGCGCGCCGTTCGCGCCTTGGTGCCGAAGAACTGGTGCGCGCGCATGTGTCGGGATCGGTCGGGTTCATGGAACAGCTTTTGCGTTCGCGCCCGGAGTTGTTTGACGAAAGCAGCGGAGGGGGCCTGTGCTAAATATCCTGCTTGATTTGTGCTGAAACTGCGCCATACTGGGGCATTAGTATATTTCAACTACTTAAGCAGGGCCGATCGAATGCGTGCGGGACCCCATGGCGCAGATCTTGATGTCGTAAGCGATCTGCGGACGCGCATCCTGTCGCTGGCGTTGCAGCCGGGTGCGGTGCTGTCACGCAGCGCCCTGATGCAGCAATACAGAATTAGCACCACGCCCTTGCGGGATGCGTTCTTGCGCCTGAAAGAAGAGGGTTTGGTCGAAATTCGCGCGCAGGCGCGCACGCGCGTCACCCTGATAGACCTGCATCATGCGACGCAGATACATTTTTTGCGCAGCAGCGTGGAACAGACAATCGTCGAAGCCCTTGCCCCGTCACGCGACGCCGCCCTGATCGGGCAGCTACAGCATATACTGGATTTGCAGCGCGACTGCCTGAACACACAGGATCTTGCCGGATTTCAACAGCTTGATCTGGCGTTCCATCAGCAGCTGTTCGTTGCCAGCGGACATGACACCATATACCGCATTATCCGGCGCGAAAGCGGGCATATCGACCGGATTCGCGCGCTTCATCTGCCAATGCATGGCAAAGGCGTGCAGATACTTGATGACCATGCCGCAATTACAGACGCATTGTCGCGCAAGGATGCAATGGCCGCGCGGGACGCCATGCGCCGCCATCTGTCGCAGTCCTTTGTCATTGGCGACACGCTGAAGGACCAATACCCGCATTTCTTCCGTAAAAACGGCTAGGAAACAGCGCGGCGCAATTTCTGATGAAATGGCGTTAGGCGGTCAATTCCCGAGTCAATTTGCGGTCAATTACCCAGCACCCAATCAACAGCAGCAAGCACCATGCCCCCAACCACAGGCTTTGGGCCGGAAAGTCCATGCCGCGATCAATCAGAATGCCGGTAATGCCGGGCCCTATTGCAGTGGAAACAACCATGATTGTGGTGGCCAGTGACCGGATGGCCCCCAGATTTCTGGTGCCATAGACAGTGGGCAGCAATACCCCCCATAACGCGCTGGACGTTCCTTGTGTGATGCCAATCAAACCCAAGGCCAGATACCAGCCGGATACCTGTTCAGCCGGCGCAATCAGCGCTACGCCTATGCCCATTGGCAGCAGCAGCACCGTTAGCAAGCGCGGCGCGCCGAACCGGTCAGCGGCCCAGCCCGCAAGCAGCGCCGAAATAACATTCGCGGCGGCAAAGGCGGAATAACCCGGTGCCATGGCCGTCAGGGTCCAGCCCTTGACCTCGGCGATATGAACCTGATGGAAGAAAACCACAGTTGCAATGAAACCGGGTGTCAGCAAGACCGGCAGCAACGCGGGCAGCAACCAATGGCGCGCGGCGTCCTGTCGGGTCCATTGTCGTCCGGCAAGACCAGTTGCCAGTCTTGACTCGCCCTGCCCCTGTGGCGTGCGGTCATTTCGCAGCAACACCCATAGCAGCGGTGCAACGCCAGCCAGCAGCAAAAGCGCGACCGCGCCCCACGACACCCGCCAGCCTATGGCCGCAATGGCCAGCACAGTCACCAGGGGCACCACCACCTCGCCTGCGGGATGGCCCAGATTGGCCAGTGCCACGGCCTTGCCGCGCTGCGCCTGAAACCAGCGGCCCATGGCCGTCATGGCCATGTGGCTGAACATGCCTTGCCCGCAGAAGCGCAGCAAAAACAATGTAATGCCCAAAATCCAGACGCTTTGCGCCAGTGCCATGCCCACCGCAGCGATGGCAAAAATCACGGTAACAGCGGGGACAAGGCGCGACAACGGGACCGTATCGGCCAGCGACCCGCGCCAGAACATCATCGCGGCCGCGCAAAGCGTTGCAAGTGTGTACAGACTGCCCCAGCTTCCGTCGGTCAACCCGTGTTCCGCCTTGATTGCACCCGCAAACAACGAGATGAACCATGTCTGCCCGAATGCGGATACAAATGTCAGCACGAAGCCAGCCGACAGCCAGCGCAGGTTGTGTCTAAGGAACATAAAACGACTTCAAGTGTTGGGCTGCGTTTTCCGGCAGCGCAGGGGTGGCCGTGCCTTCGGCCCGTGCAAAACGCAGGGCCGACTATCTGGCAAACAGGGATTGTTGCCATTCCTTCCATTAATCGTTAACAGATGCAATTCCTTACTTTGGGCTGGTCCATGAAAAATGGGCGCATCCGAAGATGCACCCATCAGCGTTGCGCGCGGATCACGCCGCGCGCCATGCATTCCGCCCGATCAGTTGAACGCTGCGTCTGTCACGGCGGTGGTGGTCGCCCCTTCCGGTTCGGACGTGATGACAGGATCGGAACCGCCACCCAGCAAGGTTGCGACCGTGCGGGCATAATCGTCCATATCCAGTGTCCCGTTCGACCCTTCAAGCAGCAGCGCCACTTCCGACATCATGCGGATCTGGTGTTCTTCGGTTTGCGCGCCGGTGTCGTCATATTCCAGCACAATCATGGCCGCTTCTTCGACATTCTCGGCGGCCCATTCCCAGCCGCGCATCGACGCACGCACGAAACGCGCCATCTTGTCCACGAATTCGGGATCTTCCAGATTGCTTTCCATGACATACAGGCCATCTTCCAGTGTGGCGACGCCCTGATCTTCATATTTGAAGGTCACAAGTTCGTCTTCGCTGATGCCGGCGTCGATAACCTGCCAGTATTCGTTATAGGTCATGGTGCTGATGCAATCGGCCTGGCGTTGCAGCAGCGGGTCCACGTTGAAGCCCTGACGCAGCACTTCAACCCCTTCATCACCGCCATCGGTGGGAATGCCAAGCGTGCTCATCCAGCTTAGGAACGGGTATTCATTGCCGAAGAACCAAACGCCCAATGTGCGGCCGGGAAAATCCTCGGGGCCGGTGACGCCTGTTTCGGCCAGACAGGTCAGCATCATGCCCGATGACTTGAAGGGCTGCGCGATATTGACCAGTGGCAGGCCGTTCTCACGCGCCGCCAGTGCGGCAGGCATCCATTCAACAATGACATCCGCGCCACCGCCAGCAATAACCTGCGGCGGGGCAATGTCCGGCCCGCCTGCGCGGACGGTGACATTCAGCCCCTCTTCTTCGTAAAACCCGTTTTCCAGTGCCACATAATAGCCCGCAAACTGGGCCTGCGTGACCCATTTCAACTGAATGGTCACATCATCCAGCGCCCATGCCGCAGGCGCAAGCCCCAGACCAAGGGCCGCGACCGACCCAAAGATTACCTTTTTCATTTTTATCACCTCCGTGTTGCCTGGCCCTTGGCTGGGGCGCAGGGATTAACGCTTGCGTTGTGACGGGTGCCAGAAGGTGACCCCGCGTTCGGCAAGCGCAAGAATACCGTAGAACAGCGACCCCGCGAGGGCTGCTACGGCAATTTCTGCCCAGACCATGTCCAGTTGCAACCGTCCCACCTCGGTCGAGATGCGAAAGCCCATTCCGCGCGTCGGAGAGCCGAAAAATTCAGCAACAATGGCCCCGATCAGGGCAAGCGTGGATGCAATCTTAAGCCCGTTGAAGATGAACGGCATGGCCGCCGGAAGCCGCAGTTTCAAAAGCGATTGCGTCCAGCTTGCGTTATAGGTGCGCATCAGGTCGCGCTGCATCGCGTCGGTCGCTGCCAGACCCTGCACAGTGTTGACCAGCATGGGAAAGAACACCATCGCCACGACCACCGCCGCCTTGGACGGCCAGTCAAACCCGAACCACATGACCATGATCGGCGCGGTGCCGATGATGGGCAGGGCGGCCAGAAAATTGCCCACCGGCAGCAGCCCACGGCGCAGGAAATCGGACCGGTCCACCAACAGCGCAAAGACCAGCGCCGCGCCCACACCAATGGCATAGCCCGACAAGGCGCCCTTGACGAAGGTTTGCACGAAATCGACCCAAAGGATATCGGTTGACCGGATCAACCTGTCCCAGATCAGCGAAGGGGCAGGCAGGATCACGCGCGGGACGTCCAGTGCACGCACGGTGGTTTCCCATAACCACAACAGTGTGGCCCCGAAGGCAAGCGGCGCCAGCAGGGATTGCGCGCGCCCCGCCAGTCCGGGCAGGCGCGGGCTTTCCGCGACGGATGCAACCACAAGCCATGCGCCCAGCCACACGGCAAGAACCATTGCCCAGAACAGCAAGGCAGATTGTGCAAAGGGCAGAAGTGCCAATGCCGCAATACTGACACCCGCCGCCATTGCGGCGATCACCAGCCAGTTTACCTGCCCCCTTGGGGCCAGAAAGATCAGGCCGGTCACCAATACGGCCGCAACAGCGGAAAACGGCAGATCACCGGTTCCGCCGACACCCACCGCGACAAGCAAGGCCAGCATCATCCCCGCCCATTGCACCCCGCCGGTTTTGTGAAGGACGATCATGTTGCCATTCCCATGCGTTTCAGCGTTGTGCGTTGTATCAAGCTGATCAGGGCCACCATGCCAGCCGCCAGAATTGCTGCGGCAAAAAGGGCCGACCAGATTTGCACGGTCTGGCCATAATAGCTGCCTGACAGCAGCCGCGCGCCCAGACCCGCAACTGCACCGGTCGGCAGCTCGGCCACGATTGCACCGACCAGGGCTGCGGCAATCGCGACCTTCAGCGAGGCAAACAGATAGGGCATCGAGGAGGGCAGGCGCAGTTTGACAAAGACTTGCGATCCGCTGGCATAATAGGTTTTCATCAGGTCCAGTTGCATATGATCGGGCGCGCGCAACCCCTTGACCATGCCCACAACCACCGGAAAGAACGACAGATAGGTTGAAATGATGGCCTTGGGGATCAATCCTGTAATGCCCACAGCGTTCAGCACCACGATAATCATGGGCGCGATGGCCAGAATGGGAATGGTCTGGCTGGCAATGGCCCATGGCATGATGCTGGCATCCATTGCGCGGTTATGGACAATGCCAACAGCCAGCGCGATCCCAAGCGCCGATCCGATGGCAAAGCCCAGAAGCGTGGCCGACAAGGTGACCCAGCCGTGATAGACCAGAGAGCGGTTGGACAGGCTGCCTGTGTTCACGATGCCGCGCCGGCCTGTCAGTTCCTCGATCACAGTGGAATTCCACAATTCGGCGGCGACCTGATGGGGGGCGGGCAGGCGCGGGCGGGCTTGTGACATGGTGTCGGCCACAAGCGCCGAGAAGGACAATTCCACGCCTGCGCGGCGGGCCTGATCCTGCGCCCATTGCTGGTTCATGGGAATGACGGCCGCGTACCAGATGGCAATCAGCACAGCAGTTACCGTCAGAACAGGGACAAGGTTACGCATGTGCCCCCCTGTTGCAGGGGGCTTCGCCCCCGCCGCGCTGAAGCGCGACTCCCCCAGGATATTTTCGCCAGAATGAACAGGGCCTAGTCATCCAGATGCCCCGCGCGCAGGCCGTCACGCACACGGTGCGCGATAGCGATGAATTCGGGGCTGTCGCGGATATCCAGCGGGCGTTCGCGCGGCAGCGGGCTGTCGATGATGTCCGTGATGCGCCCCGGACGGGGGGACATGACCACGATTTTTGTGGACAGATACACCGCTTCGGGAATGGAATGGGTGACAAAGCCGATGGTTTTTTCGGTGCGCGCCCACAGGTCCAGCAGTTGTTCGTTCAGCCTGTCGCGCACGATTTCGTCCAAGGCTCCGAAGGGTTCGTCCATCAGCAGGATGTCGGCGTCAAACGCCAGCGCCCGCGCGATCGAGGCACGCTGTTGCATGCCGCCCGAAAGTTGCCACGGGAATTTGCGGGCAAAACCTGACAGTTCCACCAGATCCAGCACCTTTTCGACGCGCGCGTTCTGCTCGGTCGCGGAGTAGCCCATGATTTCCAGCGGCAGTTTGATATTGCCCGCAATCGTGCGCCATGGATACAGGCCCGCAGCCTGAAACACATATCCGTAAGCACGGGCGCGGCGTGCGGCGTCGGGTGACATGCCGTTGACGGTGATACTGCCTGCTGTGGGGTGTTCCAGATCGGCGATCACGCGCAGGAATGTGGTCTTGCCGCAGCCGGACGGGCCGATAAAGCTGACGAATTCGCCCTTGGCGATGTCAAGCGTGACATCCTTGAGGGCGTGGACAGGGCCGTCCCCTGTCTGGAATGTCAGGCTGAGGTCGCGCGCGGAGATGACCGGCGCTGCAGAGCTGTCTTTCATCATACCCCCGAAGCCGGAATGCCCGCGCGCACAACGGGGCGCGGGGCGGTCAGGTCTTTCCATGCCGACAGGGCCTGATTGACCGCACCATTGGGGCAGCGTTCGACAAATTGTCCGTGCCCTTCCTGTCCGTCAAACTGGCCGTCATTCACCATGATGCGCCCGCGCGACAGCACATAGCGCGGCAGGCCGGTGACCGTATGCCCTTCAAAGACATTGTAATCGATGGCGGATTGTTGCGCTGTTGCCGTGATGGTTTTTGATTTCTCGGGGTCCCAGACCACCAGATCGGCATCGGCCCCGACCGCCACGGCGCCCTTGCGCGGATACATCCCGAAAATCTTGGCGACATTGGTGGATGTGACGGCCACAAATTCGTTCATGGTCAACCGGCCCGTGCGCACACCGTAGGTCCACAGCATGGGCATGCGATCTTCCAGCCCGCCGGTGCCGTTGGGGATTTTGGTGAAATCGCCCACGCCATAGCGTTTCTGGTCGGTGCTGAAGGCGCAATGGTCGGTGGCCACGACCGACAGGCTGCCGCTGGCCAGACCGTTCCACAAGCTGTCCTGATGCAGTTTGTTGCGGAAGGGGGGCGACATGACGCGCCGTGCGGCGTGGTCCCAGTCGGGGTTGAAATATTCGGACTCGTCCAGGGTCAGGTGCTGGATCAGGGGTTCCCCCCAAACGCGTTTTCCGGCCTGCCGCGCGCGGCGGATCGCTTCATGCGATTCCTCGCAGGATGTGTGGACGACATATAAGGGCACGCCCGCCATATCGGCGATCATGATGGCGCGGTTTGTGGCCTCGCCCTCGACCTGCGTGGGGCGGGAATAGGCATGTGCTTCGGGGCCGGTGTTTCCTTCGGCCAGCAGACGGGCGGACAGTTCCGCGACCACATCGCCGTTTTCGGCATGGACCATGGCAATGGCGCCCAATTCGCGCAGGCGCTGGAAGGATGCGAACAATTCGTCATCATTGACCATAAGCGCGCCCTTATAGGCCAGAAAATGCTTGAAGCTGGTGATGCCGCGCGCGACCACTTCGGGCATTTCATCAAACACCTGTTGCGACCACCATGTGACCGCCATGTGATAGCTGTAGTCACAATGCGCGCGCCCTGATTTGTTGTCCCACATTTTCAGCGCGTCCAGCAGCCCCTGACCGGGGCTGGGCAGCGCGAAATCGATCACCATCGTCGTGCCACCCGACAGCGCCGCGCGGGTGCCGGATTCGAAATCATCGCTGGAATAGGTGCCCATGAAGGGCATTTCCAGATGCGTATGCGGATCAATCCCGCCGGGCATGACATAGGCGCCTGTCGCGTCCAGTTCCGTGTCGCCCGACAGGTTCGGGCCAATCTCAAGGATCTTGCCGCCATCGATGCGGATATCGGCCTTGTAGGTCAGGTCATGGGTGACGATGGTGCCGTTCTTGATGACGGTGCTCATGTGGTTACTCCCTGTTTCATGTGCCGCGTGTTGCGGCTGTTATTTCCTGTGCCGCCCGTCAGCCCACCACCTCGGCGGTTTCCAGCACTGCATGCATCAGCACATTGGCGCCCGCTTCGGCCCATTCGGGGAAAATCTCCTCGGCCTCGTTATGGGACAGGCCGTCGACGCAGGGGCACATGACCATGGTGGTGGGATACAGGCGGTTGATCCAGCATGCGTCATGCCCCGCGCCGGAAATAATGTCCATATGGCTGTAGCCCAGCCGTTCGGCCGCATCGCGCACGCGGCCCACAAGGGTTTCGTCAAAGGCGGGCGGGTCGAAAAAACCGACCAGTTCGCTTGAGAATTTCACCCCGATATCG
This sequence comes from Roseinatronobacter sp., assembly GCF_051859525.1. NCBI lineage: Bacteria > Pseudomonadati > Pseudomonadota > Alphaproteobacteria > Rhodobacterales > Paracoccaceae > Roseinatronobacter > Roseinatronobacter sp. The sequence continues at coordinate 15,696 of NZ_JBHYFM010000035.1, forward strand.
GCGCATAGACCCGGTGCGCGGGCATTGAGTTCGGCCACCATAGCGTCCAGCGTGTCCAGCACATGGGACCGGAAATCGATTGTGAACACCACCTTTTCAGGGATGATGTTACGCGAATTGGGGTAGACATCGATCTGCCCGATTGCGCCCACGGCGTTGGGCTGGTGTTTCAGGGCGATTTCATGGACCAGTTCGGTCACCCGTGCCAGCCCGCGACCTGCATTGCGGCGCATATACATGGGGGTTGATCCGGTGTGCTGGCCCTTGCCGGTCACGGTGCATTCGATCCAGCGCAGCCCCTGCCCGTGGGTGACAACGCCCACCTGTTTGCCCTCGGCCTCCAGTATCGGGCCTTGTTCGATATGCAATTCGAAGAAGCTGTGCATCTTGCGCGTGCCCACCGGCTCGGGGCCTTTCCAGCCGATGCGTTCCAACTCATCCCCGAAGCGCTTGCCTTGTGCGTCAGTGCGCGCGTAAGCCCAATCGCGGTCCAGCACGCCCGCGAATACGCCCGATGCCAGCATGGCAGGGGCAAAGCGCGTGCCTTCCTCATTCGTCCAGTTGGTCACGACAATGGGGCGGCGGGTCTTGATGCCCAGATCGCGCATGGTGCGAATAACCTCCAACCCCGCCAGCACGCCCAGCACGCCGTCATATTTGCCGCCTGTGGGCTGGGTGTCCAGATGGCTGCCGACATAGACGGGCAGGGCGTCGGGGTCGGTGCCTTCGAACCGCGCGAACATGGTGCCCATGTCATCGACGCCCATGGTGCCGCCTGCATCCTGACACCAGCGCTGGAACAGATGGCGCGCTTCGCCATCTTCATCGGTCACCGTCTGGCGGTTGTTGCCGCCTGCAATGCCGGGGCCGATTTGCGCCATTTCCATCAGGCTGTCCCAAAGGCGTTCAGCGTTGATTTTCATGTTTGCGGCTGGTGCGGTCATGCGCGGCTCCGTGCGTTTGCGGCCTTGTTGGCGGCTTGTTGTGTTTTTGGTTGTTCCATTGGCAAGCGGTCAGCACCTGTCGCATGATCGCATCGCTTGCGCCCGAACCAATGGGACGCTATCAAGTTTGACCAATCAGTCAAGAAGCTTGTCCGCCCATGTCCGTGCCCCGCCCAACGCCCGCTGAAAAATCCGGCAGCGCCAAAACGCCGCCGCGCAGTCGTATTCAGCGGCGCAACCGCCAGATCATTCTGGATGCCGCGCTGGAGGTATTCTCGACCCACGGGTTTCGCGGCGCGACGCTTGACCAGATTGCTGTTCAGGCGGGGCTGTCCAAGCCGAACCTGCTGTATTATTTCGACAGCAAGGATGCCATTCACCGCGAATTGCTGACGCGGCTGCTGGACACATGGCTGGATCCGCTGCGCATGCTGGATGCGGGCGGTGACCCGCAGGCCGAAATCATGGCCTATATGCGCCGCAAGTTGCAGATGTCGCGGGATTTTCCGCGCGAAAGCCGGTTGTTCGCCAATGAAATCCTGCAAGGTGCGCCGCGGATGGAACCCTTTATCCGCAACGACTTGCGCGCGCTTGTCGATGAAAAGGCGCGGCTTTTGCAGGCATGGGCAGACGGGGGGCGCATTGCGCGGATTGACCCTTATCATCTGATCTTTTCGATCTGGTCGCTGACCCAGCATTACGCCGATTTTGCCCCGCAGATCGGTATGATCCGCGGGGACGGGCATGACCCGTTGGATGGCGCCGAGGCGTTTCTGGAGCATCTTTACACCCGCCTTCTTGCGCCCTGATCACTCGGCCGCTTTGGCCATCGGGTTGTTGGGGTGGGTTGTCCAGTTTGCATAATCGCCCACCTTCTCGCCGGTGCGCGGGTCGGTGCTGCCTTTGGGCATTTGCTCCATGGTGATGCAATCCTGCACAGGGCAGACATTGATGCACAGGTTGCAGGCCACGCATTCGGCGTCGATCACTTCAAACTTGCGGTCGGGCGACATGGAAATCGCCTGATGCGATGTGTCCTCGCAAGCCGCGTAGCACCGCCCGCAGGAGATGCACAGATCCTGATCGATTTTGGCCTTGGTGACATAGTTCAGGTTCAGATACTGCCAGTCGGTCACATTGGGCACGGCGCGGCCAACCAGTTGGTCAACCGATGTGAAGCCTTTTTGGTCCATGTAATGCGACAAGCCCGCTGTCAGTTCCTTGATGATACCGAACCCATAGGTCATGGCCGCCGTGCACACCTGCACATTGCCCGCACCAAGCGTCAGGAATTCCGCCGCATCGCGCCATGTGGTCACGCCGCCAATGCCGGAAATGGGCAGATCGCGGGTTTCCGCGCTGCGTGCGATTTCGGCAACCATGTTCAGCGCAATGGGTTTGACCGCAGGCCCGCAATAGCCGCCATGCGCGCCCTTGCCGTCAATCATGGGTTCGGGGCTGAAATCGTCCAGATTGACCGATGTGATGGAATTGATGGTGTTGATCAGCGAGACGGCATCCGCGCCGCCACGTTTCGCGGCCTCGGCGGGTTTACGGATATCGGCGATATTGGGCGTCAGCTTGACAATGCAAGGCATGCGCGAATGCTGCTTGACCCAGCGCGTGACCATTTCGATATATTCGGGCACCTGCCCCACAGCCGCGCCCATGCCGCGTTCACTCATGCCATGGGGGCAGCCGAAATTCAGCTCCACGCCATCGGCTTCGGTATCTTCAACATGTTTCAGGATGGCCTTCCACGATTCCTCGTCGCAGGGCACCATCAGCGACACGACAAGCGCGCGGTCGGGCCAGTTGCGTTTGACCTGCTTGATTTCGCGCAGGTTCACCTCCAGCGGGCGGTCGGTGATCAGTTCAATATTGTTCAGGCCCAGAAGGCGGCGGTCCGCGCCCCAGATCGCGCCATAGCGCGGGCCGTTCACATTGACGACGGGCGGCCCTTCGGACCCCAGTGTTTTCCACACCACCCCGCCCCAACCGGCCTTGAACGCGCGTTCCACATTATATGCCTTGTCGGTCGGCGGTGCAGAGGCCAGCCAGTAGGGGTTCGGGGATTTGATGCCGATGAAATTCGTGGTCAGGTTTGCCATTGTGCTAACTCCTTGTGGATGCGGTTGTTACGCATCATTCCCCGTCAGGCTTGCATGAATGCTTTCCGCCGCATCGCGTCCTTGCGCCACCGCAGTGACGGTCAGGTCCTCGCCGCCGCCGGTGCAATCGCCCCCGGCCCAGACACCGGCCCGTGATGTGCGGCCCGCCCTGTCGGCGCCGATCTTGCGCTTGTCCAGCGTCAGCCCCTGCGGCGCGCCCTCAAGCGTTTGCCCGATCGCCTTGAACAGTTGATCCGCAGGCAGGCGGAAGGTTTCGCCGGTGGGTTCCAGCCCCGTTTCGCCCGCATGGGTATAGGCAAATTCGACCTCGCGCAGGGTGCCATTGGCGTGAATCGCGATCGGCATCGCGTTGGTGATGATCTTCACACCCTCGTTCGCGGCGTGGTTCAACTCATAATCCGACGCGCCCATCGCATCGCGCCCGCGCCGGTAGACCATGGTCACATGCTCGGCCCCCAGCAGGCGCGATTGCACCGCCGCGTCCACCGCTGTCATGCCCCCGCCGATGACCACAACATGGCGGCCAATGGGCAAGGTGGACAAGTCATCTGTCTGGCGCAGTTCGGCAATGAAATCCACGGCGTCCCGCGCGGTTGGTATGTCCTCTCCGTCCAGACCCAGCGCATTCACACCGGCAAGGCCGATACCCAGAAACACCGCATCATAGGTTTCCTGCAAGTCCGCCAATGTACCATCGCGGCCCAGCGTCCAGCCCTGCCGCAATGTGATTCCGCCGATCTGCAGCAACCAGTCCACTTCGGCCTGTGCAAATCCGTGCGCCGCCTTATAGGCCGCAATGCCATATTCGTTCAGGCCGCCCGCTTTCTCGCGCCGGTCATGGATGATGACGTCATGGCCATGCATGGCCAGCCGGTGCGCGCAGGCCAGCCCCGCTGGCCCTGCACCCACCACAGCCACACGTTTGCCGGTGGGCGCCGCGCGTGTGTAGGGATGCGCGTTTCTGGCGATCAGTGTGTCCGTGGCATAGCGTTGCAGGCGGCCAATCTCGACCGGTTTGCCTTCGGCGGCTTCGCGCACACAAGCGCCTTCGCACAGGGTTTCCGTGGGACAAACGCGGGCGCACATGCCGCCAAGGATATTCTGGTCAAAGATGGTGCGCGCCGCTGCATCCGGCTGGCCCGCCTGTATCTGGCGAATGAAAAGCGGGATGTCGATTTCGGTGGGGCAGGCGGTAATACAGGGCGCGTCATGGCAGAAATAGCACCTGTCAGCGGCCACCATAGCCTCATGCGGGTCGAAATCCGGATACAGGTCGTCGAAATGCTGTGTATACTCTTCGGGATGCAACCTGCCGGCAACAATGCCGGGGGTTGTGGTGCTGTGTGACATGGGCTGGCCCCTTATGGCTGGCAGAAGAACTGTCTGATGCCATGACAGGAAAGCACGAGTTAAAAAATTTATCAATTGGTAAAATTTTTGATCTTTGCTGAAATTTTCAGCCTTGGACCGCCGTGTTCGCGCAACAAAACATCATATGATGGGCGGGTGAATGCCTTCTGTGGTCAGGGCACAAAAAAATCGGGGGACCAGCGGCCCCCCGATCTGTCGGAGTGTGTCGTGTCGTTAAACCGGTCCGGCAAACAGGCCGGACCAACGCTGACCGCCCAATCAGCGCATCAGGGATTGCGCAAGTGCTGAACGCGTGGTGTTCACAACGATCCCTTGGGAATTGGCACTGCCGCCCGCGGTCGAGTATTCGACGCAGCCGCCACCGCTTGCCACGCTGGGGCTGACCGCCACACGCACGCGGGTCAGGTTTGTGCCGGACGTGTACCCGCCCACAACCGTGCCCAGCATATTGTTGTCACGGTCAAACACTGTCACGCCGTTCAGCGTGTTGGTGTCACCTGCGGCAGGGCACCGGCTTTGCGCTGCGGAACGCGGCAGGTTTTGAAGCCTTGTGACATTCAGCATGTCGCGGTCTGTGTCGGTATCGCGAGAGGTGCTGATGGTGCCCGGGGGACCCGCAGGGCCAGCAGGACCGGCAGGACCCGCGGGACCGGCCGGACCAGAAGGTCCTCCAGGTCCTCCAGGACCACCGCCAACGGTGATCACATCATTATCCAAAAGACCAATGCTTGCCAGACTTTCATCGCTCAGGAGACTTACGTCCAGCACATTGTTGTCATCCAGCGCAAGGCTGACATCGACCAGCCCGTCATTGCCCAACGCATAGACATTTCCGTCAATGCTGAAGACCTCCAGATCGATCCCGACTGTGTTGCCGCGCTCGACGCCTGTACCACGGAGGCGGATCTGGTTATTTGTCAGCCCACCGGTCAGGCCTCCGACTGTGTCGACCACACCGTCGACCGTGCTACTAAGTCCTGCAACACCGCCGCCGCCATCGCTGCCACCATCGTTGGACCCGCCGCCGGTCA
>NZ_JBHYFM010000036.1:0-18914 GCF_051859525.1 Roseinatronobacter sp.
CCAAGCGCGCTCGAAATGGTCGCAGAGCCTCGCCCCGAGCAGGCGGGCCTCGCGCGGTGACGAGGTTTTCAGGCTCACGGCAAGATGACCCTGTGCTTGGGCTCGGCTTACTTTCTCTTCAGAAAGCGTTGAGTTTTGGTGACTTTGTGACCGGGTCACGAAGAGGGCGGGATAGCGGCGTCGAAACCACCAGACCCTGCCGCGCTTTGAGAGATAGGCGATACGCCCCATGCTCTGGCTCCGAGTCTTTGTGCGCAGAAAAATCCGCGACATTGGGCACAGAGGGCAAACAGGCGGGAACGGCTTGCGGAAAAATCCGTAAGCCATTGTATTCTATAGGTTTTAGAGGGTTTTGGCTCCGGCGGTAGGGATCGAACCTACGACCAATTGATTAACAGTCAACTGCTCTACCGCTGAGCTACGCCGGAACACAATGCCCCTATAGCAACCGTTTTCAGGCACGTCCAGACCAAAACACACAATTTTATCACCGGCGTTGTGCACGCATGTATCGGGCGTTTGGCATAGGGGCGGGTGATGCGCTGACCTGGCCGTTTTCCCACAGATGAATCAGATGCGCATGAACATTTCGGGCGGCGGCGGCATGCAGATGGGCGGGGATATCTGCGTAGATGCGTGCCACGAGTTGCGGTATTTCGCGCGCGCCTTTATCCAGCTCTGCGATGATCTCTGCCTCCCGCCGGTGCCGGTGCTTGCGCAGGGTTTCAAGCCGTGCCTTGGGCTGGTCGATCGGGGCACCATGGCCCGGATAAAGCCGCCTTGCGTTCAGGGCCTCTAATTTGTCGAGGGACTGCATATAGGCGCCCAGATCGCCATCCGGGGGTGATACAAGGGAGGTTGTCCAGCCAAGCACATGATCCCCGCTGAACACTGCGCCGCGCCATTCAAAGCACATGTGATTTGCCATATGGCCCGGCGTCCATATGGCGCGCAACCGTTCCGCGCCGACCGCAATCGCCTGGTTGTCTTGCAGCAGTTCATCCGGACGGAAGCCTGTATCCACACCTTCGCCCCCGCCTGCCATGTTCTGTGCCGCCAGACGCGACATGATAGGGGACCGACCGGCCAGACTGTCGCCATAGGCCATGATGCGTGCGCCAGTCCTGTGCGCAAGGGGCCGCGCCAGCGGGGAATGGTCCAGATGGCTGTGGGTGACCAGAATGCACGTAACATGTTCGCCCGGGTCAAGTGCGGCCATGATCGCATGCAGATGAACGTCATCCTGCGGGCCGGGGTCAATGATGCAGACAGTGCCGCGCCCGACAATATATGTGTTTGTCCCGTCGCCGGTCATGGGGGACGGGTTATGCGCGCGCAGCATCCGCAGGTCGGGTTCGGGGCAGCTATGTGTCATGGGCCGGATTTATGAACAGTGGTGGTCAAAGGTCAATAATGACCTTAGTTTCGGGATCAGGCGCATAGGCGGGTTTTCCGGAAGCGTCTGGCTTGTTCGGAAGGGTGCCGGTCATGTGGAGCAGCTTCGTAAAACGGTTCTTGCCGCGCAGCTTTTACGGGCGCGCTGTGTTGATCCTGATTGTGCCGATCATCGTGATCCAGATTGTGTTGTCCATTGTGTTCGTGCAGCGGCATTATGAACGTGTCACGGCGCAAATGACGGAAAACACCCTGCGCGATATCCGGTTCCTGACGGACCAGCTGGAAGGCAGTCCGGACGCCGCGCCTGTTTTGCAAGATCTGGCAGAGCTTGCGGATGCCATGCAAATCGACATATCTGTTCTGCCCCTGCCAGTTGTGCCGCCCTTCGGGGATACGCGTGAATGGACCGATCTGGCCGGACGAGAGATCATTCGCGTGCTAAGTGAAAACCTGCCCGCCTATCGCAATGTCGATCTGGTTTCGGATTCCAATACTGTCTTTTTGTTCATGGACAGTCGTCATGGTGTGTTGGAGGTGATAATCCCCCGCCGTCTTGTCACAACATCAAACCCGCATCAGTTGCTGGTGATCGTGTTTCTGGCATCCGTGGTCATGGCGCTGATCGCGTTTCAGTTCCTGCGTCTGCAGGTGCGGCCCATCCGCAGGCTTGGTCAGGCCGCCGAGGCCTATGGGCGCGGGCGCACTGTGCCTTTCCGCGCTGCCGGGGCCAGGGAAATCCGTGCTGCAAGTCTGGCCTTCATCGATATGCGCAACCGGATTGACCGCCAGAACACGCAACGCAAACTTATGTTGTCCGGTGTCAGTCACGATATGCGCACCCCCCTGACACGCATGCGGCTGATCCTGTCGATGATGGACGAGTCAGAGGATAAAGCCGCGCTTTCCGCAGAAGTTGCCGATCTGGAAAGCCTGTTGAACGGGTTTCTGGAATATTCGCGCGGTGTCACCCCTGACGAGGTCAAATGCAGCGTTGATCCCGTTGGTCTGGTGGCCGATTTGCTGGAAAAATATGCGGCAACAGGACATCAGATCGGTTTTTCTGACGGCGGGCAGGCGGTGCCTTCCCTGCCTTTGCATAAAGGGTTGGTTGAGCGCGCGCTGGACAATCTGCTGTCGAATGCATTGCGTCATGCCAGCGATGTGCATGTCGGTCTTTCAATATCGGACGGGGCGTGGCTTGACATATCAGTCGAAGATAATGGCCCCGGCATAGCCGAGATCGACCGCCCCCGCGCGACCGAGCCGTTTGTAAGGCTGGATGATGCACGCAACCGGGATCAGGGCGGGGGCGTGGGCCTTGGTCTGGCAATTGTGACGGAAGCCATGCGCGCCCATGAAGGCAGGTTGCTTCTGGATGCCAGCCCGCGTCTGGGCGGGCTGCGTGCCGTTATGCGCGTGCCGCTGGTGCCATCCTCATAGGGTGTAGATTGCGCTGAACTTGTCCTCCAGATATTGCAGGAACGGGCCGGCATCCGGTGCGCTGCCACAGGCATGGGTTATTGTCTCGACCGGCGGGCGCAGGGCGCCGTATTGCTGCACGCGCGTGCGCAGCCATTCCGTTGCAGGCCCGGCATTGCCGGTGGACAGGTGGTCTTGCAGGTCGGGAATGTCGCCTTGCATGGCCTTGAACAGGCAACCGGCATAGATATTGCCCAAGGCATAGGTCGGGAAATACCCGAACAGGCCAACGGCCCAATGCACATCTTGCAACACGCCATGTGACGGGCGGTCCACCGCATAGCCGAAATCTGCTGCAAACCGCGCGTTCCACGCCTCTTGCAGGTCGGCGGCGTCCAGTTGTCCGCGGATCAGTGCGCGTTCCAGATCAAAGCGCAGCATGATGTGCAGGTTATATTGCACTTCATCCGCTTCGGTGCGGATAAAGCCCGTATTCACGCGGTTTACAGCGGCATAAAACGCATCTGCATCGGCCACGGACAGCGTGCCGAATTCCTGCTGCATTGCCGCAAACAGCCAACCCGTAAAAGCGCGTGACCGGCCAAGCTGGTTTTCATAGATCCGGCTTTGGCTTTCATGCACGCCCATGGACACGCCCTGCCCGATGGGGCTTAGGGCATAGGCGTGGTCCACGCCCTGTTCATAGGCAGCGTGCCCCACCTCGTGCAGTGTGGAATACAGGCAGTTGAACGGGTCATCCACGGCCACGCGGGTGGTGATGCGCACATCGTCCCCCGATCCCGAGGAGAAGGGATGCACCGCCAGATCAATACGCCCGCGTGTGAAATCATAGCCGAAATGTTCCGCGATGCGCCGCGACAGTCGCAGTTGCGCATCCTGGGGGAAATGGCCGGTCAGGGCGGGGGGTGTGTTCGCGCCAAGGATTGCGTCGCGCAGGGCCACCAGACGCGGGCGCATGTCGTTGAAAATTGTGGCCACCGCATCGGAACTGGTGCCCGGCTCATAATCTTCCATCAGCGCATCATAGGGGTCGCCACCATCCGCGATGGCGTGCGCTTCCTCGCGGCGCAGTGCGACCATCTGGTTCAGCCATGGCAGGAAGCTGGCGACATCCTCGTTATGGCGTGCGGCTTCCCATGCATCCTGTGCCAGCGGGGTAATACGCGCCAGTTCAGAGGCCAGCCGCGCAGGCACTTTGGCATTGCGCGCATAAGCGCGGCGCAATTCGCGCAGGCAGGCTGCGCCCATGTCGTCGGGCGGCTGGGCCGCGTCCAGCCATTCGCCAAGGCGCGGGTCGGTGCGCCGTGCGTGCAGCACATCTTCCAGCGCGGCCATTTCTTCTGACCGTTGCATATTGGCGCCGCGCGGCATGACAGTTTGCTGGTCCCAGCCCAGACGGCCCGCAACCTGAGCAAGTGCCTCGGTCGTGCGGGCATGGGCCATGGCTTTATCATATGCGGTCATGTGGTGGCCCCTTTGGTGTTGCGCAGACTGTCAAAGCGCGGAAATTGTGCCAGATGGCGCGCACGGATAATCAGCACCCATAGCAGCACGGCGGTGGCCTGATGGGCAATGCCCAACTGCCAAGGTGCGCCATGCAGGACAGTGAAAATGCCCAGAACAATCTGGCCCAGCATCACTACAAACATCGCGTTGAACGCGGCACGCGTGGCCGCATGCGTTGATTTGCGCCCGCGCAGCCAGACCACAACCGCGAAAGCGGCCAGAAAATAGCCCGCCATACGGTGGATGAACTGTGTCGTTGCAGGGTTCTCGAAGAAATTGACCCATAGGGGCTGCATGGCCAGCAGTTCGGGGGGAATGAACACACCATTCATCAAGGGCCAGTCGGTATATCCGCGCCCTGCATCAATACCCGCGACCAGCGCACCCAGCAGGATCTGCAGGAACGCAAAATGCATCAATCCGGTGGACATGGAAAACAGTTTCGCCTCGCGCGACCGGCGTGCTGTCATCAACTCGGCTTCGGGACGGTTCAGCAAGAAGGTATACCACGCGATCAGCCCGAGAATGACAAAGGCAAGCCCCAGATGCGTGGCCAACCTGTAGGACGCCACCGCAACCATGCCTTCTGTCAGGCCCGATGCCACCATCCACCAGCCGATCGCGCCCTGCACCCCGCCCAGCGCCCCAAGCGTAAGCAGGCGCGGCGTCCAGCCTGCGGGTATTCGCCCTGTCAGCCAGAAAAACAAGAAGCCCACACCCCAGACCAGCCCGATCACACGGCCCAGCTGCCGGTGCCCCCATTCCCACCAGTAGATGATCTTGAATTCATCCAGTGTCATGCCGCGATTGACCAGTTGATACTGGTCAATCTGGCGGTATTTGTCGAATTCCTGCGCCCACATTTCCGCATTCAGTGGCGGTATGGCACCCGTAACAGGGCGCCATTCGGTGATGGACAAACCGCTGTCTGTCAGCCGTGTCATCCCGCCCACGACGATCATGACGCAGACCAGCGCGAACAGGGACATCAACCACAGACGAATGGCCCCCCGCGCGCCCTTGCGAGTGCGATCTATGACCCCGCCTTGGGGTGTGGTTGACGGCCGCGCTGTGGCGACATCTTCGAATATGGGGCGTTTGCTGGCCATGTGGCCCTCCTGTGTGGTCGCGCTGCAAGCTAGTGTGTGGCTGATGCGGGATCAAGGGGCGAGGGATGCGGTCTAAGCACTCAGCATGGTGCGGGACGGGTATATCAGGGGCAGGTTGCGGAAGATTGGCCTGAAGCGGCCCTTCGCACTAGGATAAAGCCCGCGCTATCGGTGGGCCGGGGTCTGCCGATCCGGCGTCAGAGCAATGCACTTTATCCCTGCTGCATACCCTCGCCTGACAAGGCTTGGCGTGTCGCTGGCCAAATCGGCAGGCCGCGGGACGGCCCGCCGATAGTGCGGCGGCCTGCGGCCTTGATTCCGCACCTTGGGTGTCAGCTTCAACCCAAAAGTGCCCTCACTGCCCGCCATGCTTGCGCGCCAGTTGGCGCAACATGCCATGCAGGGTTTGCACATCCGCGCGTGTCAGGGCCAGCCGCGCCCACATGTTGCGCAAATTCAGGCGCATGTTCTGTGCCTTTTCAGGCGGGGCAAAGAAACCTGCATGCTCCAGCCGGTCCTCGAAGTGATCGCCCAGCTTCTCGCGCTCGATCGCGGTGGCAAAATCGGTGCCGGCCATGGCCAGCACTTCGGGGGGCGTGTCCGCGCCAAGGCGGGCGAATTCATAGGCCACCAGCAACACGCATTGCGCTAGGTTCAGCGAATAGAAGGCGGGGTTGACCGGCACCGTGATAATGGCATTGGCGCGCGCCACATCGTGGTTTTCCAGCCCCGCACGTTCCGGCCCGAACAACACGGCGACACGCTTGCCTTGCGCCACCATGGCGCGGGCCTGTTTCATGGCGTGTTCGGGCGTCAGCACGGGTTTTGTCAGCCCGCGCCCGCGCGCGGTGGTGGCAAAAACATAGTCACAATCGCCAATCGCGGCGGGCAGGTCGTCAAATGCACCCGCGCGGTCCAGCACAGGGGATGCACCGGATGCCATGGTCGTGGCCTTGGGGTTGGGCCAGCCATCGCGCGGGGCCACAACGCGCATACGCGCGCAGCCGAAATTCAGCATGGCCCGCGCGGCCGCGCCGATATTTTCACCCATTTGCGGGCGCACCAGCACCATAACGGGGGTGGGTGCGTCGAATAGCTGGTCATCAAGCGGGGTCATGGAACCTCTGGCGGGTGTGGGTGGTGCGCTGCCAATAGCGGGGCAGGGCGCATGCTTCAAGCTGCGCGTGCTTGTTTCCGCTCCGGCCACAGGGTAGAAGCACAACAGTTCAAGCGAAAGATGCCATCAGCATGCCCGATGACCAGCCCCAGATTTACCTGATCACGCCCCCCACCTTCGAGATTGAAACCTTCCCCCAGATTCTGGCGCGCGTTCTGGACAGCCACGCTGTGGCGTGTTTGCGGCTGGCACTGGCAAGCCGCGACGAGGATACGATCCTGCGCAGCGCGGATGCCATGCGCGAAATCGCCCATGCACGCGATATTCCCATCGTCATTGCCGATCATGTGCTGATGGTGGAACGCCTTGGGCTGGACGGGGTGCATTTGTCCGACACCACCAAACCCCTGCGCAAACTGCGCAAGGATATGGGCGCGGATGCGATTATCGGCAGCTTTTGTGGCACATCGCAGCATGACGGCATTAATGCGGGCGAAGCCGGGGCCGATTACATCAGCTTCGGGCCGGTGGGGCAGACCGCGCTGGGCGATGGACAGGTCGCGCCGCATGATCTGTTTGAATGGTGGTCTGCCATGATCGAATTGCCGGTCGTCGCCGAAGGGGCACTGACCCGCGATCTGGTTGCGGGCCTTGCGCCGGTTGCGGATTTCTTTGCGTTGGGCGACGAAATCTGGGCGCAGCCGGACCCTGTGGCCGCATTGATGGACCTGACCGAACCCTTGCGCTGATGCGCGGTTATGGGTCCGGTCCGGTTCGGGCGTCAAACCCCTGACGGATTGCGGTTTCTGCGGCCATGGCCAGATCCTTGCGGTCCGCGAAGGATGCGACCTGCAATTCGGGGTGGAATGTCAGGTTCACCCGTCCGCGCCGCGATTGCGCCAGAACCACCAGCAGATGCGCGCCGAAATCCATGCCACCCCACCACCCGTACAGGCGCGTGTCCTGACCTTTGGGCGCGAAGTATGACACGCTGACGGGTTGGACATGCAGCACATCGCGCAGCGCGGGCGTGAAGAAGGCGGCGAACAAGGTCGATTTGAAGGGCAGCACGCGCTGGCTGTCGGAACTGGTGCCTTCGGGAAAGAACAGCAGCCTGTGGCCCGCGCGCAAGCGTGCCTCGAACAGCAATTTATGCAGGGCGGACTCGCGCCTGTCGCGCCGGATGAAGACGGTGCCGGTTGCCCGCGCCAGCCAGCCGATACCCGGCCACGCGGCCACCTCGGCCTTGGAGACGAAGTAAACCCTGTCGGCGGCGTTCAGCACAAAGATATCCAGCCAAGATGCATGATTGGCCACGATCGCGCCGCGTTTTGTCATGGGGGTGCCGTGCACATGCAGGCGCAGCCCGATAATGACCAGCGCAAGGCGGCACACCGCTTGGGTCAGATATGGCGTGACTGGGCGGCGCAAGCCAAATAGCGGGCGTTCCACCAGCCGCAAAACCAGCATGACGGCCAGCCCCCCGAACAATAGCGGGGCCAGAAGGCACAGGCGCAGCGCTATTCTGGGCCAGCAGGCGGGTGTTATGGCGACTTTTGGCGGCGCTATATCCTCGCCCCATGTCATGGTGCCGGAACACCCTTTGGCGCAAGGCTGTGCGCCGCGCGCGTCATGGCGTTGGTGTCCAGTATCAGGCAAATATCGGTGGTGCGGAATTCGGGGTCGATAAATGCCCCGTCGCCCACAACCCCCCCGATGCGCAGATATGCCTTGATCAGGGAGGGCAGTTGCGCAACGGCGGCCTTGCGGTCCAGCCTGTCCGGCGCAAGCAGGTCCATGCGCTGGTAGTTTCTGGCCCGCACGCGCAGTTCGGGCGGGGCCAGATGCCGGTGATGCAGCAGGCTTAGCGGTTGTGCCAGCGCGTGGGGGTCGGTTCCGTGAAAACTGGCGGCCCCGAACAGAACGTCAATGCGGTGACGCGCAACATATTCCGCAAGGGCCTGCCACATCAGAAACATGGCCGGTCCGCCGCGATAGGCCTTGTCCACACAAGACCGGCCCAGTTCCAGCAGCTTGCGTCCTGTCGCGCGCAGGGGGTGCAGGTCGAATTCGTGGTCGCAGTAGAACCTGCCCGTCTGGTCCAGCCGGTCACACGGCAATAGCCGGTATGCCCCCACAACGTGCTGCCCGTCATCGGGGTTCAGGTCGGTATTGATCAGTAACAGATGGTCAAAATACGGGTCCAGTTCGTCGCGCTCCAGCTTCAGCGCGTGGTCGACCAATGGTCCTGTTCCGCCAAGTTCCTGAATAAACACGCGATATCGCAAGCGCTGTGCGGCCTGAATGTCGGCGGCATCGCGGGCCAGCCGCACTGTCAGTTTCGGTTGGTCGGTATTCATCCAGCCCTCTATCATCGGGTGTCTCCGGTGCCGGAACGATCTTGGCTTTACGCAGCGGGCGTCAATGTTGCAAGGCCGGATCGACGATAAAACGGACTTGTTCGCACGTCATGGTTGTGCGACACTGCATAGCTATAAATTATATACAATTTCGAGCGTAACCAACTTACCATTAATGACTTTTTTACCTTCATCTGGAAAATTGACAGTCACAATGTCGCCAATGCGCGACTGAACCTGCCCGATACCCCAATCCGGGAATTGGGGGTGGCGCACGAACATTCCTGGCTCTAGGATCGAATGACTCATTTGAATTATGACTATATTGAAGATTTGACGTTGGAAAGCCCTGATGGCGTCCTGAATCTTGCAGAATTACTGACGTCGCGAATTTGCCATGACTTGATAAGTCCCTTGGGTGCCATCGGAAACGGTGTGGAGTTGCTTGGCATGGCCGGTGCGGCGGATGGCCCCGAACTGGCGTTGATCAGCGAAAGCGTGGGCACGGCCAATGCCCGAATCCGCCTGTTTCGATGCGCCTTCGGGCCAGCGTCGCCGGGCCAGATGACAGCGCGTGCCGAAATCCTGTCATTGCTGGGTGACTATGGCAAGGTATCGCGCCACTGGACCGAATTTGAGATCGCGCAGGACCTGCCACGACAGGATGTCAAACTTCTGTTGTTGTTGCTGATGTGTCTGGAAACCGCGCTGCCATGGGGCGGGGCGGTGCATGTGACGGGCGACACAGCCGGATACAGGCTGATGGCAGAAGCGGACCGCATTCGATATGATCCCGAACAATGGGCCATTCTGGGCGGCTGCGCCATACCGGACGGGCAACGCCCTGTAACGGTTCATTTCATTCTGGGCGCGTTGGAAATGCGGCGGCAAGGGTGTCGGCTATCTGTCAAAATCACAGAACAAACGATCGAACTGTCCCTGACGCCAGACGGAAAATAGCGCGGCCGGAAATGCAGTTTGCGGGCCTTGCAATACCAATGTTTTTGATCGGTGGTTTCCCGCCGAAATCAAAACATGGTCGTGACAGGCCCCGAAAATATGTTAGCCTGTTATTCATAACTGGTCTTAAGGAGGCGATTGATATGAGAAAATTCCTGATGATGGCAGTGGTGGGTAGCGCGCTTGCGGTGTCCGGTTGCCAGATGACGCAAACCGAACGGTCTGTTGTGGGCGGTGTTGCCGGTGCGGCTGGTGGCCTTGCTGTTGCGAACCTGATGGGTGCGAACACCAACTGGACAATTCTGACGACAGTTGCAGGCGCGGCTGCGGGCACATTGCTTGCGCAGAATACGCGCACAGGTCAGTGTGCTTATGCCCGTGGTGACGGCACCTATTACGAGGCGCCTTGCCCCTGATTTCACCCGAAATCTGACACGGTGAATAAAACAGCCCCGGTCAAATTGGCCGGGGCTGTTTTCATATCATCCAGCGTGTATTGCGTTACGCCAGCGGCAGGCGTTGTTCGGCCAGCTCCACCCAGAAACTGCAACCGGCAGGAATGGCGTCATCGTTGAAATCATATTCGGGGTGGTGCACGCTGGCGGTGTCGCCATTGCCCACAAGAATATACGCACCGGGGCGTTCTTCCAGCATGAAGGCGAAATCTTCGCCGCCCATGACAAGCGGGGCGTCATCGCATGCGCCCGAAACGCTGCGCGCCGCCTGTGCGGCATATTCCGTTTCCGTGTCGGTATTCACCATCACCGGATATCCGCGCATATACTTGACCTGCGCTTTCGCGCCGAAGGCCTTGGCCGTGTGCTCGGCCATGGCTGTGATGCGGGCCTCGGCCAGTTCGCGCATGTCACTGCTTAGGGTGCGCACCGTGCCGCGCAAGGTCACATTCTGGGGAATCACATTGAACGCCTGTGACCCAGTCACGAAGGATGTGACCGACACAACGATTTCCTTGGTCGGGTCCGCATTGCGGCTGGCGATAGTTTGCATTGCGGTGACAAGATGCGCTGCAACCACGGTTGTATCAATGCATTCATGTGGTTTGGCAGCATGTCCGCCGCGCCCTTCGACAGCAATTTCAAACTGGTCTGTCGCCGCAAAGAAGGCACCGGGCCGGATGCTGAACTGCCCTGCGGGAACACCGGGCCAGTTATGCATGCCATACACTTCGTGAATGCCAAACCGCTCCATCAGCCCATCTTCGCACATGGCACGGCCCCCACCGCCCCCTTCTTCGGCAGGTTGGAAAATGACAACCACGGTCCCGTCGAAATTGCGCGTTTCTGTCAGGTATTTGGCGGCACCCAGCAGCATGGCCGTATGGCCGTCATGCCCGCAGGCGTGCATTTTGCCTGCTTCCTTGGATGCGTATTCAAGACCTGTCGCCTCGTGAATCGGCAAGGCGTCCATGTCGGCGCGTAGCCCCACGACACGGCCCGATCCGGCCTTGCGGCCGCGAATGACACCGACAACACCCGTGCCGCCGATCCCTTCGACCACCTCGTCACAGCCGAATTCACGCAGTTTTTGCGCGACTATTCCGGCAGTGCGATGGCAGTCATACAGAATTTCGGGATGGGCATGAAAATCCCTGCGCCATGCCGTGATTTCCGGCAGTAATTCGGCAAAACGGTTCTTGATCGGCATTGCAGCAAGCTCCTTGGATGTGATCGCGTTATGGCGATTTGCGGCACTGTGCCACAGTCTTGGCCCCGCTTCCAGCGCTCTGCCCGAAAGACTTGGGGTGATCACAATTCGCTTACAAAATCGTCGATCCGGTAGCCTTGCAAATACAACAGCGCAGTCAGATCGCCATGATTGATGCGCAAGTCACATTGCGCAGCCACCGCGGGTTTTGCATGCAACGCCACCCCTGCGCCTGCCCTGTCCAACATGCCCAGATCATTGGCCCCGTCGCCCACGGCAATCACATCACTGGCCTGAAGGCCCAGCCGCGCGGTAATCTCGTCAAGGGCTGCAACCTTGGCATCGCGGCCCAGAATCGGCTCGGCCACAGCCCCCGTCAGCTTGCCGCCCTCGGCCAGCAGCGTATTGGCGCGGTTTTCGTCAAATCCCAAGGCTTCGGCCACATGTGCGGTAAAGGCCGTGAACCCGCCCGACACCAGCACGGCATAGCCGCCGCGTGCCTTCATTGTGGCGATCAGTTCGCGTCCGCCGGGGGTGAAGGTGATGCGTTTCTCCAGAACCTTGGCAATGACGCTTGCATCCAGCCCCTTCAGCAGGGCGACACGTTCGCGCAGGGCATCCTCGAATTCCAGCTCGCCATTCATGGCGCGCGCGGTGATATCTGCGACATAGGCACCGACGCCAGCTTCGTCCGCCAATTCGTCAATGCATTCCTGTTCAATCATGGTGCTGTCCATGTCGGCAAGCAGCATGTGTTTCTGACGCCCCTTCGCGGGCTGGATTGCCAGATCAATGCCTTGCGCCTGAAAATCCTGCCAGACCTGCCATCGGTTCGCGGGGACCATCTCCATTGGGAATTCTGCGGCTATGCCGGGGTTCAGCCATTCGGCCACGCCCCCGCCCCATGCGTCACGCAAGGATTCGATAGCAGTGGCATCAAGCAGTGGTCGGGCGGGGTTGGTCAGCAGTGTGGCGACATACATGGGGCAAGTTTCCGATCGTGGACAAGCAGCGTCGTTTTTCTGTGTTCAAGCGGCGCTCTAGAACAATTTTGCCTCTTGTGCCAGTCCGGATTGGGCCGTAATGCCATTCGTGGGACACCCTTCCCCAACGAAGGGCATTATATCTGGAAGGATACCATGAGCATACCTGCACAACCGGCAACGCGCCCGGCAAATCCGCGCTTTTCGTCTGGCCCCTGTGCCAAAATCCCCACATTCGCACTGGAAAAGCTGGCTGACGCCCCCCTGGGCCGGTCGCATCGTGCCGCAGTGGGCAAATCCAAGCTGAAAGCGGCCATTGACGGTACGCGCGACATTCTTGGCATTCCCGCAGATTACCGCATCGGCATTGTACCTGCATCCGACACGGGTGCCGTTGAAATGGCCATGTGGTCCATGCTGGGCGCGCGGAAGGCCACGATGGTGGCATGGGAAAGTTTTGGTGCAGGCTGGGTCACGGATGTGGTCAAGCAGCTGAAAATCGATGCCGATGTGAAAACCGCCGAATATGGCCAGATCGTCGATATGGCCAGCATCGATTATGACACCGACGTGGTATTCACATGGAACGGCACAACATCTGGCGTGCGCGTGCCCAATGGCAATGCCATTCCCGACGACCGCAAGGGCCTGACCATTTGCGACGCGACATCGGCGGCGTTTGCGATGGACCTGCCATGGGACAAGCTGGATGTGGTGACCTTCAGCTGGCAAAAGGTGATGGGCGGTGAAGCGGCGCATGGCATGCTGGTGCTGTCCCCCCGCGCTGTGGAACGGCTGGAAAGCTACACCCCCGCATGGCCCCTGCCCAAGATTTTCCGCATGACCAAGGGCGGCAAGCTGATTGAAGGTATCTTCAAGGGTGAAACCATCAACACACCGTCCATGCTGGCGGTCGAGGATTACCTGCTTGCGCTGGATTGGGCGCAAGACATTGGCGGGTTGTCTGCACTGATCGCGCGCTGCGACGCGAATGCGCGCGTGATCGCGGATTTCTGCGCGGCCAATGACTGGATTGCCAATCTGGCCGAAGACCCTGCCACCGCATCCACGACATCGGTCTGTCTGAAATTCACTGATCCCGCAATTGCGGACGGCGCGAGTTTTGCCAAAGCCGTTGCCAAACGGCTGGAGGTCGAGGGCGTGGCGCTGGATATCGGTGCCTACCGCGATGCACCAGCGGGCCTGCGTATCTGGTGTGGTGCCACGGTTGAGAGAAGCGACCTTGAGGCGCTGATGCCATGGCTGGACTGGGCCTATCACAGTGAACGCGCCGCGTTGAGTGCGTCTGCATAAGTTTGACATTGTGGCGGGTGCGTCCCGCCGCACTTTCCCCGTAAATTCCATCATTCAAGGAGCCACGAACCATGGCACCCAAAGTTCTCGTATCCGACAAACTGTCTGAAACCGCTGTGCAGATTTTCCGTGACCGCGGTATTGATGTGACGTTTGACCCGTCCATCGGCAAGGACAAGGAAAAACTGCTGTCCGTCATTGGCGACTATGACGGGCTGGCCATCCGGTCCGCCACCAAAGTGACCGAAAAAATTCTGGAAGCTGCGCCCAACCTGAAGGTTGTTGGCCGTGCCGGTATCGGGGTCGACAATGTCGATATTCCCGCCGCGTCGAAAAAAGGCGTGATCGTGATGAACACGCCTTTCGGAAACTCCGTCACCACGGCAGAGCACGCGATCTCGCTTATGATGGCGGTTGCACGCCAGATCCCCGAAGCCAGCGCGTCCACCCATGCGGGAAAATGGGAAAAATCCCGTTTCATGGGCGTTGAACTGACGGGCAAGACGCTGGGCGTTATCGGTGCGGGCAATATTGGCGGTATCGTCTGTGACCGCGCGCTGGGCCTGCGCATGAAGGTTGTGGCCTATGACCCCTTTCTGAGCGAGGAACGCGCGACCAAGCTGGGCGTGACCAAGGTGGAACTGGATGAACTGCTGGCACGCGCCGATTTCATCACCCTGCATGTGCCGCTGACCGACAAGACCCGCAATATCCTGTCCGCCGAAAACCTTGCGAAAACCAAGAAGGGCGTGCGCATTGTGAACTGCGCCCGTGGCGGTCTGGTGGATGAAGCGGCCCTGGCTGACGCGCTGAAATCCGGCCATGTTGCCGGTGCGGGTTTTGATGTGTTCGAGGTGGAACCCGCAACCGACAGCCCGCTGTTCAACCTGCCCAATGTTGTTGTCACTCCCCATCTGGGGGCCAGCACCACCGAGGCACAGGAAAACGTGGCGCTGCAAGTGGCCGAGCAAATGGCGGATTATCTGCTGACAGGGGCCGTGCAGAACGCGCTGAACATGCCATCAGTCACGGCGGAAGAAGCGCGCGTCATGGGGCCATGGGTCAAACTGGCCAGCCATCTGGGCGCTTTTGCAGGCCAGATGACGGACGAGCCGATTCAGGCCATCAACATTCTATATGACGGGGCCGTGTCCGAAATGAACCTTGACGCGCTGGGCTGTGCAGCGATTGCAGGCATCATGAAGGCCACCAACCCCGATGTGAACATGGTGTCCGCGCCTGTTGTGGCCAAGGAACGCGGCGTCAAGATCTCGCGCACCACGCAAGCAAAATCGGGTGTGTTTGACGCGTATATCAAGCTGACAGTGGTGACCGAGGGGCGCGAGCGTTCCATCGCGGGCACAGTGTTTTCCGATGGCAAGCCGCGCTTCATCCAGATCAAGGGCATCACGATCGACGCCGAAGTGGGCGAGCATATGCTGTATACCACCAATGACGATGTGCCGGGCATTATCGGCGCGCTGGGCCAGACCATGGGCGAGAATGGCGTGAACATCGCCAACTTTACCCTTGGGCGTTCGGATGCGGGGCATGATGCGATTGCGCTGCTGTATCTGGATGCGCCTGCGCCCGATGCGGTGCTGAACAAATTGCGCGCAACCGGCCTGTTCCGTCAGGTGCGCCCGCTGGTCTTTGATGTGAGCTGAAGTAAATATCATCATCGCGGGGCTTGACCCGCGATGATTGCCCCTGTTCCTTGTCCGCGGACACGGACAGGGGTTTTTCGATGCGCAGCTATGCAATTGGCGACATTCATGGGCAGTTGGGATTGCTGCAACAGGCCCATGCGCTGATCGACAGGGATCGCAAGGTCTGCCGTGACGCTGATGCGCCGGTCGTTCATCTGGGCGATCTGGTGGACAGGGGGCCGGACAGCGCGGGCGTGATCCGCCTGCTGCGCGAAGGTGTCGGCGGGGGGGCGCCATGGGTGGTGCTGAAGGGCAACCATGACAGGCTTTTCGCCCGTTTTCTGACCGATGCGGGCTGGCGTGATCCCAATATCCGCGAGGGGCTGACCTATTTGCACCCGCTGATTGGCGGGGCGGAAACGCTTATGTCCTATGGGCTGTATCGCCCGACATCATTCCACATCAAGGCAGTCCGCACCAACGCGCTGGCACAGGTTCCGCCAGAAGATATTGCGTTTCTGGAGTCCCGCCCGCTGACATATCGCCATGGGGAAAGCCTGTTTGTGCACGCTGGCATTCGCCCCGGTGTGCCCCTGCCCCAACAGTCCGAGCAGGATTTGCTGTGGATTCGCGACCCGTTCCTGATGGACACCCGCGATCATGGCCCGCTGGTGGTGCATGGCCATACCGCGATTCCCCGCCCCTTGCATTACCGCAACAGGGTCAATCTGGACAGCCGCGCAGGCTATGGCGGGCCGTTAAGCGTGGCCGTTATTGAAGGTCGGCAGGTCAGCCTACTGACCGATTCCGGGCGCGTGCCTCTTTTGCCACTTTGAAAGCTATTTCTAAGACTTACGCTAAACGTAGTTAAAGAAGGGTTAATTTTTCATCGAATTGTAACCTATAGTTGTGCCAATCGCCGCGAATCGCCGTCGGCGTTAGTGCAATGGCTAAAATAGGGGACAATCCGAATGCTGCATAAATTTGATTTTTCACAGAATGCCACTGTTTCCGAGGGATATTTTTTCGACAGTTTATTAGGGCTTTATCTCGGCAGCGATGCGGCCGCGATTTTTGCGCATGGTAAAATTCAGACATTGCCTGAAGGCGGCGTGCTTGACGTTCATTCGGCCGACCAGCTGTGTGTTCTGCTTCAGGGCGTTCTGACGCATGATCAAGGCTGGCTTAGCCCCGGTTGCCATTTTCGCGGCCAGACACAGCAGATGACGGTCAAAGGTGCTCAGGCTGTGGTCTGGGTGCTGGATATGGCAGGTGCTGACTGGGCGCGGGCGGACAAGGCGGTTCTGCGCAGGGCGCTGGATGCAGCGCTTGTGGCCGCAGAAAGCGCGGTCGCAGCCTCGACACCGCCGCGCGGGCTGCCGGACCCCGAAACCCTGTGCGATGTTGACCATCCGGCAATTCGCAGGCGTGCCGCGCGTCTGTTGCGCACCACCGAAGAAGCGACTGCGCAAGCGGTGTTCGCGTTTGTGCAGGCCATGCCCTACCGTTTCGGGAACTGGCAGGAACGCGCATCGGATACATTGGCGCGCGGGTCGGGGATGTGCACCACCAAGGCGAATTTGCAGGTTGCGCTGATGCGCGCTTGCGGGCTGGATGCGGGTTTTGCCGAAGTGCCCATGGAAATGAGTGTTCTGGGCAAACTGATGCCAGATGCATGGTTGCCGCTGATGCGCCCGAAGGTGCGGCACTATTTCGGGGCCGTCAAACTGGGCGGGCGCTGGCATGCGGCTGATTCGTCCTATAACGACGACAGCATGCGGATCTATCTGGAACAGATACCGGGCTTTGACTACCTTTTGCCCGCGCGCATCAGCACCGGCACGCCCTACAGCCCCGCGCATTCGCATGACGGGCTGGATATGTTCGATATTGCGGTTGTCCCTCATTTGAATGAGGAGATGAGCAAGAAAAGCCGCTTTTCCCCCATGCAGTTCGAGGCATTGAACACACGGCTGGACCGCGCGCAGGGATGCTGGCAAAAATGGGTCTCCGCAGATCATCGCGATCTGCTTGCCGAGGAACAACAAGGCGGACGCGTTGCATGACATTGTTTGACTGGGATTTTTCAGCGCCCACACCCAGTGGGATGGGCGACCATGACGTGCCACCAGCGTCCACGCGGCTGGCGGGCAAGCGGGTCGCGTTGTTGGTCACTGGCGGAATCGCGGCCATGAAAACCCCCCAGATTGCGCGGGGTCTGCGCCGGCATGGCGCGGATGTGGTTGCCTTCGCCAGTGCGGATGCGTTGCGCTATGTCGCCCGCGAAGCGCTGGAATGGGCCTGTCTGGGGCAGGTGGTGGACGGGTTGACATGGCGGGCGGAACACTTGTCCGATGATGCGCCATTCGATGCCTATCTGGTGGCCCCCGCCACGCATAACACCATTGCGAAAATGGCTGCAGGCATCGGCGATACGCTGGTCACATCGGCGCTGATTTCCGCGCTGGGCCGGATGGAACAGGGGCGCACGCGCATTCTGGTCGCGCCCACGATGCACGGGTCCATGCATAACAGCCAGCTTGTGGAAAATTCCCGCAAACTGGCCGCACAGGGCGTGCAGTTCATTGCCCCGCGCAATGCATATGGCAAGCATAACCTGCCCGATACGGCGGTGATATGCACCGCAGTGGGGCGCGCGCTGTCAAGATCGGCGCTGCGCGGCAAGCGTATCATGGTGACAGCGGGGCCAACGCCTGTGCCCATCGACGGGGTGCGCCGGATCGTCAACCGCTTCCGTGGCCGTCTGGGGGCCGATATCGCCGAGGAGCTGACATGGCGCGGCGCTGATGCGGAATTGCTGCTGGGCGACGGGGCATGGCGGCCATCGGCACCGATGAGGCTGACAATCGCGCGCACCTATGATGACTATCGCGATATGGTTCTGGACCGTGTCGGGCAGGGGCTGTTCGCAGGGGTGTTTTCTGCAGGGGTTGCCGATTACCGGCCCAAACAGGTGGTTGACGGCAAGATCGTTTCAGGCGCGGATGAATACCCGCTGATGCTGGCACCCACCGAGAAGGTGATTGATCTGGCGATGGCCGCAGGCCCGCAGATGCACACAGTGGCGTTCAAATATTTGGAAAAAGTCACCGAGGAGGAGCTGATCCGCGTCGCGTCAAAACGGCTGGACCGTGCGGGCCTTGTCGTTGCCACCCGTGGCGAGGATACGCGCGGGCGTGACCAGCGTGCCCTGATGGTGCGCAAGGACGGTGTGTCACCAGTGGACGGCAAGGCACGGATTGCAACCGCGATTGCCGACTACCTTGAAGGGCTGGCCGGCTCCCCACCCCAACAGATGGCGGCCGAATAGCAGCGCGCAACGCGGGTCGGCTGTTGGTCTGAAGCTGCCACACAAGGTGCGGGACAAGGCCGCAGGCCGCCGTGCTATCGGC
>NZ_JBHYFM010000037.1:0-17675 GCF_051859525.1 Roseinatronobacter sp.
AGCATCTGGCCCACCAGCCGCGACTGCCGCCGCAACGCGCCCGCCGCACCGTCAATCACAGGCGCCGCAATCAGCACCGGCACGCGCTTGGCCATGTTCTTGGCGTAATCGCCCAGACGCTCCAGCTCGCCCGCCATCTTCATCACTGCCACGGCGGCGCGCAAATCATCGGCCTGCGGCTGGCGCAACGCCAGAAGCCGCACCACCTGCGCGTTGATCTCCTCCTCCGAGGCGTCAATCAGCTTGTCGCCCTGCACAACCTGCGCCGCCAGATCCTCGTCCCGCCCTTCCAGCGCCCGCGACGCGTTCAGGATCGCATCCTCGACCTGACCACCCATCGTCAGAACATTCAGGCGGATCGCGTCCAGATCACGGTCAAAAGACGAAAGCGTATGCGGTTTCATGCCAAAGGTCCTTCTGCTTCACTCGCTGCTTACCCCCCCAATGTGACAGTTGCATGACACAGAAGATACAACAGCAATACAAAGGGCGCGCGCATGTCATCAATACCCCCGATTGCCCGCAATGCAATGGGGGGACCCGTTGACCACGCCGGATATTTCAGGGCGTTTGTGCCTGTCCCTTGGGCATGGCGCGGGATTTAAGCTGCTTGAATTTGGCGGACATCCCGTCAAGTTTGGCGTCCCATTCAGGGTTGGGAACCTGCCCTTCGATCGTGCGGAAATAGGCTTGCAACAGGCAGGCCACCGCCAGTGGTTCCAGCACGGCCTGTTTGACCGACCATGCCAGAATGAAGGCAATCACGATGCCCATGGCCGACATGCCGCCAGGATAAAGGTTGCTGATCAAAGCCGCAGGCGCCAGCATGATGAAAAACAGCACCGCCATCAGCCCGTAAACAAACAGCGTGATCCACGCCGCATTCTTCAGCATGGGTTTGTAGTTTTGCGCATACAGCACCAGCGCCGCCCGCGCCGAGGCATAGGGGTCTGTTGCCCGCGTGCGCATGCCATAGGCCAGAATCACCTCATCAATGAAGCCCACAGCCACGCGCAGGAAGGCGCGCAAAATGGTGATCAGCTGGCGCACGCCCGGAATAGGCAGCAAGGTGAAAACCCCGCGGATCAGTCCGGTGATGGCGCGCAAAACGCCCTTGATCAGCTGGTCGATGACAAACAGCACGCTGGCCTCGCCGAAGCGTTCGCGCACCATGGCTTGCGCATGGCCGATCTGGCTGCGCCCTTCGGGCATGGGGCGGTTGTCGATCAGTTCCACCATGACCGCAATATGGCCTGCCTTGACCATATACAGGATGTATTCACGCAGCCAGTACATGACGATCAGCACGATCCCGAAACCGGTCAGCCCGCCGAAAAACGTGGCCGAGGCGCGAAACCCCTCATCGCCCAGTGCACCAATTCCCCAGCCGATACCCGCGCCAGTGCCGGTGACCAGCACATAGGCCAATGCGGCCCCGAAATAGACCGCCATGCGCAACAACACGAAAGGAAGTGTCTGCACCATCAGACCGATCCCGCGACGAAATGAAAAATCCCACATTGCAAATTGCCTTTCTGCCGGTTGGCGCTTCGGGGCGGGCAGGCGATGCGCTTGCGCTTGCCTGACCACCTGCACAATAGCGCCCGCAGCCAGGCACGGCCCCGTCCAAACAGGTGGGCTGGCCAGGGCAGCCAGGGCAGCCTGCACCGGATTCCAGTCGCGCAGCGCGCCCTAATCCCTGTTATGCACCGGAAGCGACAGCAGCAGCGCCACAAGATCAGCCTGCCGGTGGGTGCCCGTCTTGCCGAACGTGTTGCGCAGGTGAAAGGCGACTGTGGTGGGGGCTATGTCCATTTCGCGCGCAATCTCGTCAGGGCGGCACCCGAAGGCCAGATAGCGTGCGACACGCGCTTCTGTCGGGGTCAGGGCGAACATGGCTTCCAATGTATGCGCGGATAATGGCGCGCGCGTGGCCGGATCGGTCAGAAAGACAACCACCATGGCCGATGTGCCCAATTCCGGATCACTGGGGCAGGCATGCACCTGTGCCATCCGCGCCAATGCGTCATCCAGCAGCAGCGCCAGACTGTCCTCGACGCCATTGCGCGCACCCGCCCCCATGCGCCTGACAGGATCGGCCAGCGCGTCAAGAATGGCCTGCCCATCGCAGGCGGCCATCAGGCATTTTGCGGCAGGATTTTTGGTCAGTAGAACAGCATCCGGTGTAAAGACCAGAACCCCGAATGCCAGCGTGTTGAACAGATGCAGGCCAATTCCCGCCGTCCGCGCAATTCCGGCGCGCGCCTGCGCACTCTGACGAAGGCGTGCCTCTATGGTGGACAGCAGCAATTCATAATCGATGGGTTTGGTCAGGTAGTCATCGGCGCCCGCGCGTTTGCCACGGATCACGGCATCAGTCATCGACAACGCCGACAGGAACACAAGCGGCACATGCGCAAGGGCGGGATAATCCCTGCGAAACCGCGCCAGAACGCCATATCCGTCCACACCCGGCATCATTATGTCGCATAGCAGCAGGTCTGGGGTGCAGGTTTCAAGCCGCGCCAGAAGTTCCGCGCCATTGCGCGCCTCGATCACACGGTAGCCTGCGCCCTGCAACTCGTCCGATATATCGCGCAGCAGCTGCGGTTCATCTTCGCAACACAAAATTAACGGCGGTTCGTCAACTTGCATATTCCCCCCTTTTCTTCATGGCTGGCAGCCACAGGGTGAACACCGACCCTTTGCCTGGCCATGTCTCGAAACTGATGCGCCCGCCTTGCAGTTGCGCAAGCTCATGCGCCAGCGCCAGCCCCAACCCTGTTCCCTGTCCTGATACCTGCCCCGTTACCTGTCCCGTCTGGAGTGTGTCCCCATCCGCGCCGCGAAAATACCTGTTGAACAGATAGGGCTGGTCTTGCGCCGCGATCCCCTGCCCCTGATCCGTGACCGCGCAGGCCACGTCGTTTCCCTGCGCGAAGACACGCAATTCAACGGCGCTTTCGGCTGGGCTGTATTTCAGGGCATTGGACAACAGGTTGTCGATGATATGCCCGACAAGGTGGCGATCCCCGCGCGCAACAATCGCGCCGTCCGAACATGACAGGCGCATCGTTCTGTGCGGGTGGCGTGACTGGGCCTCGTCCATTATGGATTGCACAATCTGGTCCATCGCAAGGGGCATGAACCGCGCCTTCAACTGGTCATTGTCCAGCTTGGCCAGCAACAGGACCGTATCCACCAAACGCGTCAAACGGCCCACCGCATCGCCGACAATCTTGCGGCGTTGGTCAACATCACTTGCGGCGACATTGTCCCCCATGCGCGCAAGACGGTGCATGGAACTGTCGATCAGGCTAAGGGGGGTGCGCATCTGGTGTGAAACGATGGCGGCGAAATCACGATACATCGCAGACACATCGCGTTCCTGTTCCAGAAGATTGGCCGCGCGCATATGTTCCAGCGCGGTCATGTGCAGGCGGCGCTGGTTGCGCAGCAGCACCCATGTGATTGCCAGCGCAGCCAGAAACGCACAGGACACGGCGATAATGATCAGCCGCTGCGTCGCACGATAGGCGTCCAGCCGCGCGGCCGATTTGTCCCAATCGCGGGTCATCACATCATTGGCGATGCGGTTGATCTGCGGATGCAAGTCCTGCCCCAAGGCGAACAGTGCTGCGTGCAAGTCCGGACTATGGCCCAACTCCAGCGGATCAAGCGACAGCAATGCCGCTGACATGTCCTGAACCGCCTGAAGATGTCCGATATCTTCCAGATAGCGCGCTTGCGGGCCTTCCATCAGCAGGTTCATCCGCGAAAGTGTCAGATCAAAGCGTTGCGAAATCTGTGCATCGTCACGGTCCGGCCGGCCCACTGCAAGCGTCAGGGCCAGCACCTCCATCTGGGTCTGGGTGACGACCCACAGCATATTCTGCGTTGCGGCAATACGCATGTCACGTTCCAGCGCGGATGATTTTGCCAGCGCGAACACCAAAGACCCCAGAAACACCAGCAAAACCGGCAGGAATGGCGCATATTGCGCCCACTGGTTTTGCGCGGTTCTGGCGTCCATATCCGTCATTCCACATGTAACGAGACAAGCTGCCAGACCCAGCGTGTGTCAAACCGGATATCTTGCAATTCGCGGTGGTTGTCGCGGGGGTAGACAATCCACACAGGCCCCTTGTCACGCGGGTTCAAGGGCGCGCCATCCATTGACAATGCACCCAGAACGTCAAAATCGTGGAAATCAGAAACGGGTATTTCCATGCGGTAATCATTCATCGCATAAGCGACAACCGTATCGCCTTGCGCCTGAACAGCGGCCAGCAAGTCGCGCATCAGGAAACCTGTGAATTCGGGCGTGCCATCTGTCACAGTGGTTGATGTCGTCAATTGGTGCTGCGGCAGCTCGCGCAATTCGTTCAGGGTCAGGGACGCCACTTCGCCGTCAATTGCGCCCGTAATTGTCAGGACCGGCATGTCGGCAAATGCCGGCCAGCTTGTCAGCAGGACCGCTGCGCATGCCCATAGTCGCGGCGCCTGTTTCATTCGTCACCTCCTGATATTGCACCGGAAATTATTCATCCGGTGCAAGGCAATCAGATTTGTTTGCAAAAGTATAGCAGGACCGCCCCCTTCGTTCAGAGGGGGGGAGACAAAATGCGCAAGCGCCGTCATGCATGACACGCGCTTGTGATCACGCGAAAAACCGGGGGCAGGTTGCGATGCGCCCTGCCCCCGACCGATGATCAAAATTTACGCGCAACCTGCGCAAATATAGGGCTATTCGATGATTTCGACCAACTCGACCCGCCGGTTCTGCGCGCGACCGGATTCGGTGCGATTGGTGGTTACCGGCGACATGGGACCGGCACCTGCGGCGCGCAGACGCCCCGCATCAATGCCGCCATGCCCGCCAAGCCATGCAACCACCGCCTGTGCGCGTTCTACCGACAGGCGCAGGTTATAGTCGAAACTGCCCACGCCGTCCGTATGCCCCACGACAAGCAGCTTCAACGCGGGACGTGTGCGCATCAATTCGGACACCGTTTCCAGCGCCTGCGCCGATTCCGGCAGAATTTCCGCGCGGTCAAATTCAAACAGAATGGCATTCACAATAACGCGCCCGTCCTGCAGCAGGCCGGTTTCCAGTTCCGTCGCATCCTGCTGCACCAATTCCACTGGTTGTTCTTCTTCGGGTTCAGGTTCGGGGGCCGCCTCAGGTTCGGGCGCAAACAGGTCCAGCAGTTCCATGTCTTCAATCTCGACAGCATTGATCATCATGCGGCGCGCGTTCTGGCGGCTGAAGAAGGATATGGCAAGAACGGTCTGTTCGTCCGGGCTGCGCGCAAGGATATAAGCGTTGCTGTCGCCCGCCGTGCTGGGGGTGCGCGACAGAAAGCCGCTTTCATGTGAAATAAAGCTGAACCCGTCGCGATTGCTAAGCTCTTCGCCGATGCCTGTGAAAATCACCTCGAAGTCGTTACTTTCAAAGTGCTGCAGGTAGCTGCGATACAGACGCAACAGCGACAGTTCCAGATCGCCAAGTGTGTATTCCACCTGCCGGTAGGCCCCCGCGACGGGCAAGGTGTCCTCAAACCCGCTGCGCCGGTCCCCTGCCGAAGCAGGAAATTCCAGTTCTACGAAATCGGTGAATTCATCGCGCGTAATATACCCGTCAGCAGGCAAGGGCACCATCGGGTGCGGGACGGCCCCTTCGATCGCGGTGCGCGCCTGCGCCATGGGCGTCTGCCCCGGAAACGGGACCACAGCAAGAACGCAGGCCAAGGTCACTGCAAGAAATTTATGTCGCATCCGGTCTATCCTTATGAATCTGCTGGCATGGGCACCCTATTGTGGCGGGGACCGACATGCCCCCTTCAAACGGACAGGGTCTGCGCGCACATGGACTGCCGAATAGGCGGAGGGGGGCGGTGGCAGCGGGCTATGCGCCCACTGCCACCGCCAGGGCATCTGCCCCGTCGCGCCCGTTGTCGCCCGCCCAGGCAACAAAATGGTCGGGGCGCACAAGGATCATGCGATGCGCCCAATCGCGGCGGTCCTCCGCCCAACTGTCCCGAATGACCTCCAGCGGCACGCCAGCCTTGTCGGCGGCGGCGCAAATCCTTGTCACTTCCGCATCTTCCATATCCAGCGCAATCAGCGTGAAATCACGCCCCAGTCGGGCAAAGACGCTGTGTCCGTCCGACAGCATGCGCGGCGGCAGGTGGTGGCCTGCACGCGCATCAAACACATGGCTGCCCTTCGCGCTGGGTTGCCCTGCCGGCCCGCCCACCACAATAGGAGAGCCTCGATAATTCGGTTCAAACGCGTTGACTTCCGGTGCCCCCTTGGCGCGCGCATTCCATGCCGCCCTGAATTCTTCCAGATTGCGGTCAGGGTTGTAGCGTTCCAGAAAGGCGCGGTCATCCTCGATGAAATTCTCGATGAAATCGCGCGCGGTTGATGCAAAAACCGGCCTGCGTTCCGCATCATAGCTGTCCAGCAACCGGTCCCCGCCCCACCCTGACAGCGCCGCATGCAGTTTCCACGCCAGATTGCGCGCATCCTCAAAACCGGTATTGATGCCATAGCCGCCATAGGGCGGGTGGCTATGGGCGGCATCACCTGCAATGAACGCATTGCCCGCACGATACTGGTCTGCGATCGCAATGCGCAGATCCCAAAACCCGATATAGTCGAATTCAACCGCGAATGCCTTGCCGACAGCACGGTGCAGATGGGCTGCGAAGTCATAGTTGTCGACAGTCGTTTCCTGTGGAACCGGTGCGTGGAAAAACCAGCTTTCCCCCAGATCAACCCGCCCGAAAAACTGCCAATACCCCTTCAGGTCGGGATGCAGCACATTATACAGCTGCTTGTCGGGAAAGACCGTCAGCAATTCATGCAATTCCCGCGACCGGAAAACCAGCAGCACCATTTTCATTGCATGGTCGCGCCTCGTCTCCGAAATTCCCGCCGCATCGCGCACCATTGACCGGCTGCCATCACAGCCCACAACATAGCGGGCGCGAAGGCATTGATCCGGCTGTTCGCCCTTATGATGCGTGATGACCAGTTCTGCGGTATCTGCGCCTTGTGTCAGTGCTTTGCCCGACCAGCCGTAAAACACGGTAATGCCGTCCAGTTGGGCAGCCCTTGCGCGCAGCACCGCTTCGGTGCGGTATTGGGGCAGGCGTTCGTTGTCGCGGTCATAATAGGGGCGCACCATTTCACGTTGCATGAAATCATAATGCCACCCCGACAACAGTGCGCCATAGGTATTCAGCCCGCCAATCCCGTAATCGCGGGGCACCAGTCGCGCGGCGCGCAATTCCTGTTCACACCCCCAGAAGTCAAAATGCTCCATCGTGCGCTGTGTCAGGTTCTGGCCTTTGGGCACAGGTTGCGGTTTCGCATAGCGTTCCACAACGGCAATCCGGTGCCCGCGTTGCGCAAGATCAATCGCCAGCGCCATGCCCACCGGCCCGCCACCGTTGATTACAACGTCAAAATTCTGTTCATTCATGTGTTCAAACCCTGCGGCAGGGTGCCTTGTTCAAGATAGATATGCTTGGTTTCCAGAAAGTCGTTCAGCCCCTCGACGCCGTGCAACCGCCCCAGACCGGATTGGCCATAGCCGCCGGTTTCCCCTTCGGCGAACAGGCGCGAATGGCAGTTCAGCCACACCGTGCCCGCCCGAATGGCCCGACTGACCCGCATGGCGCGGTCCAGATCGCGGGTATGCACCGATGCTGCAAGTCCATAGACAGTGGCATTGGCCATCTGCACGGCCTGTTCTTCGGTGCTGAACCCCTCGACCGAGACGATGGGGCCGAACAGTTCTTCCTGCACCAGCGGCGATTGCAGGTCATCGATCTGAAACAATGTCGGCGTCACAAATGCGCCTTTGGCCAGATCGCCGCCCGGCTGGGCACCGCGCAGCAGCATCTTGCCCTCGTCACCGGCCTGTTCGATCAGGCGCAATATCCGCGCCTCGCTGGTCTTGTCGATCAATGCGCCCATCTGGCTTGCAGTGTCCGAACCGGGGCCGGTTTTCACCGCCCCGAAGGCCGCGACCGCGCGCGCGGTAAAATCGTCCAGAATACTGTCATGAACAAGGAACCGCGTGGCCGCGACACAGATTTGCCCCGCCATCATCACTGCCGCGCGCGTCAGTTCGGCCACGCTGCGGTCAAGATCGGCATCCGCGAACACGACAGCAGGCGCCTTGCCGCCCAGTTCCAGCCCCACGCGTTTCAGGGTTGGCGCGGCCCCTGCCATGATATGGCGGCCCGTCGCGGATGATCCGGTAAAGCTGATGACATCAACAGCATCAGAAGCCACCAGCGCCTGCCCGACCTCCGCGCCGTTTTCATTGACCGAATTCACAACACCCGCAGGCAGGTCCGGACAATCAGCCAGACATTCCATCACACGCTGATGGATCAGCGGCGTCTGATGTGCGGGCTTGATGACGCAGGTGCACCCCGCCGCAAGCGCTGGCCCCAGTGACCGCACCAGCAGCGTGACAGGCGCATTCCACGGCACAATAATTGCGGCCACCCCTGCCGCTTCGCGATGCATGATCGAGAAACTGCCCGGTGTGGCCTCGAATGTGCGGCCAAGGATGGCACGCGCCAGCCCCCCGTAATACCGGATTTCCGAGATCGAGCCCATCATTTCGCCGCGGGCCTCGGACATCAGCTTGCCATTCTCCGCAACAATAAGCGCGGCAAGGTCGTCGATAGCGGCTTCCAGCCGGTCGGCAAACTGGAACAGGACATTGGCGCGCTGGCGCGGCGAAGTCTGCCAGTTGGTGCCGAAAAATGCCGCGCGCGCATGGGTTGCCGCATCATGTGCCAAGGCGGCACTGCCCGCGTGATACTGGCCCATGACGGCCCCGGTCGCCGGGTTGATACTGTCGCCAAGCGGCCCTTCTGCCACCCATTCCCCGTTGATATAGTGCTTTGCGATATTCATTTCGTTTTCCGTTCCTTGCTTGCCACGGGTTGCAGCGGCCCATCCTCGCCCGCCAGATCCGCATCACTCGCGCGGGTCCGTCCCAGTTTGTCGCTGATTTCATCCGCGCAATGCCGGATGCGGTTGCTGATCTGGTCCAGCTTGTCGCTGGCAATGACATTGCCCGCGATCGTCATGCACAGGCTGGCAATGGGTGTGCTGGCCGCGTCGAACACTGGCGCGGCAATGCCAACCACCCCCGGCGTCACCTCGCCATAGGCGATGGCATAGCCCTGTTTGCGGACCTGTTTCATGCTTTCGGCAATTTCCGGCGGGGTCGCACCCAGCCCGATACTGTGCAGGTCGGACAGGTTTTCTTCGATCATGGCCATCATCGTCTTGCGCGGCAAAAACGCCATGATTGACCGCGAAATCGCCCCGCGCGCCAGCGGCATGGGTCGCCCGCGCGGATAGCTGGACAGCGGGTCTGGCGTCGACACTTCGCTGTCGATGCACAACAGCCGCCGCCCGTACCAGCGCACCAGCAACGCCGTTGCGGGCCATGTCGCGGTCAGGTCTTCCAGATAGGGCCTGCCATGATGCACCAACGGGTCGGATTTGCGCATCAGGTAATCCATTTCCACCACACGCGGCCCCAAGGTCAGGCCAGCCCCCGGCAGGGATGTCAGCAAGCCCGCCTCTTTCATCGTTTTCAGATAACGATACAGGGTCGGGCGCGCATAGCCGGTGGCCTTGATCAGCGCATCCGGCGTCCATTCCAGATGGTCCTCTGTGAACAGGTCCAGAATGGCAATCAGCTTCTCCAGACTGCTTTGACCAGACATTATGCTTCCTTCATCACGTTGCGGCGGGCGCGCGCGAAATTCCAGCCAATCAGCGCCAGCCCCCCGCAAACACCGGCAATGTCACTATAGATTGCGCCCGCGAACATGCCCGCAGGCACCAGCGCCATAGCCCCGAACATTGCAAAAGCCATGCGCAACGCCAATGACAGGCGGTCCGCCAGATATCCGGCCAATGCCGCCGATATCAACCAAACCCCGATCACCGCCGTCAGCGCCGCCAGCGCGATATGTGTGCCCTCGCCGATCATCAGCAGGCTGGGCGAGAATACGAACAGCACCGGAATAACATAGGCCAGCCAGCCAAAGCGCATGGCCGCGAACCCTGTGGCCATGGCAGGCGCGCGCGCAATACTGGCCGCCGCGAACGCAGCCATCGCAATGGGCGGCGTAATCATCGACATCATCCCGAAATACAGAACATACAGATGTGCCGCAATCGGTTCCACGCCCACCTGAATCAGCGCAGGCGCGACAAGCGCCGCCAGCAACACATACACGCCCAACGTGGGCAACCCCATGCCCAGCACAATACACACCAGCGCCGACAGGCCCAGCAACGCAAACATATTGCCCGCGCCAATCTGCACCAGCGCATAAGTCAGGTTGAAACTAAGCCCTGTGACATTCAGCACCCCGATCACCAGACCGGATGCCGCCGAAATCAGGATGATTTCGATGACCGCCGCGCCGGTTGTGTGCAGTGACGCGAAAATCGTGCCCAGCGCAGGGCGTTTCCTGCGATAGCCGAACACAAGCGCCGAGATGACCACCGACAGCGCCGCCAGCATCGCGGCCTTCTCGGGCGACCAGTTGAAGACGAACAGCATTGTAATCAGCAATCCGAAGGCAAACAGGAAATGCACCCCTGACGCCACATCGCGCGGGGCGGGAATTTCGGATTTGGGCACCGGCGCGATATTCAGTTTTGCGGCTTCCAGATCGGCCTGAATGAACAATGCAACGTAATACAAAAGCGCCGGTATCAACGCGGCCATCACGATCATCGTGTAGGGAACGGCCAGAAATTCCGCCATCAAAAACGCCGCCGCGCCCATGACAGGCGGCATCAACTGTCCGCCCGTGGACGCAACCGCCTCAATCGCGCCCGCCTTGTGGGCGGGGTAGCCGTCGCGCTTGATCATGGGAATGGTAATGACGCCCGTTCCCGCCACATTCGCCACCGCAGACCCTGATATCGACCCGAACAGGCCAGAGGCCAGCACCGCGATCTTCATCGCGCCCCCCCGAAACCGGCCCATCACCAGAAGCGCGGCATCTGTGAAAAACTGCGACCCGCCGGTCGTTTCCAGCAAGCGGCCAAACAGAATGAACGCCACCACAACGGTCGCCGCAACAGCCATCGGAATGCCCAGAATGCCGTTCGAGTCCAGCGCCATATATCCGCCCAGAACCTCGATTGACTGCTGCCGCCCGGCCAGACGCCCCGGCACCATATTGGCAAACAGGGCATAGGCCAGAAATGTCGATATGATGATGACCAGCGCCCATCCCGTTGCACGGCGCAGCGCCTCCAGCAGCAGCACAATGACAACCACACCCGGAATCCAGATTTCCGGCCTGCGAAAGAAGATGAAATTGACCATATCAGGGTAATTTACCACGACATAGGCGACCACCCCCATGGAAGCCACGGCCGCGCCCACGTCCCACCATGGCACATATTCCCGCGCGAACCCGCGCCGCATGGGCAGCGCCAGATAGGCGACCGGCATGGCCAGCCCCAGAATGACCGCCATCAACTGCTGCGGATAATAGGCAATGCCCAACATACGCGGCACACCCAGCGCCCACGCCACGGCAACAAGCGTCAGGCATGCAGCAAGGGTATTCGCGGCAGGCCGCCAAATGGCGGGGGAAAGACCGCGCAAGGCGGTCTTTCCGTCAGGGTTGTGCAACATCAGGTGTCCTTAATCCTGCCACAGGCCCGCTTCGCGGAAATACCGGATTGCACCGGGGTGGTATTCGCTGACGCCAATATCACCGACCATGTGTTCCTGCGGATCAAATGCGCCGAATGGCGGGAATGTCGCGCGCAAGGTTTCCGTGCCTTCCGCAATGGCCTTGACCATTTCGTACACCACATCATCGGGCGCATTCGCATGTGTGAACACCAGCTGCGGATAGGCGAAATACCAGCCATCCTCGGTCACGCCGGGCATGGAGCCCGCTTCAAGAAAATGGAAGAAGGCCACCGGCCAGTGTTCACGCGCCACGGCAAGGTTTTCGTCAGTGGGTTCCACCGTCAGCGCGCGCAAGCCGCCCACTGCGGCGTCCGCTTCGCGCACCTTGCCCGCACCATGCGCGAAGATGAAGCCCGCCGCCTCGCCTGCGATGAAGGCATCGGCACCGGCCACGACCGACGGCACATTCACTGCCACCATATCAGCGCGGCTCATGCCTTCGGTGGCGTAAATCGCATCCAGTTGCGGCAGGATGGTCTGCTGCGCGGTATAGCCGTCCACCATCGGCAGGCCACGCAGATCCGCATGTGTCATAATGTCGGAATCCGCGCGCACGAAAATCGCCTCGACCAAGGGCATGATCAGGGTTGCAACGCGCAAATCGGGGTTGGCATTGCCTGAAAACCATTCTTGCCCTTCAAGCGCGTAATTCACCTCCTGCAAGTTGGCGACACCGAATTCTATCCCGCCCGAGGCAACAAGCGGGATGAACTGGTTGGGGCTTGTTGCGGGCTGGATGGTCGCGTTCAACCCCGCCTCGTTCGCGGCATTGGCAACGGCGGTCCCGATATTGTGGAAAATCGAGCCGGGGTTCGATGTCGCGATCCCGACCATTTGCGCCTGCGCCACACCGACCGCACCGAAGGTCAGTGTCGCCGCAAGCCCTGCGACGTAATATTTCATATCTCTCTCCCTGCAAGCGCGGCGTGGAACGCTGCGCAACCTCCAGAAATCTCTCATATTGAGACTTCGAGGGCATATGAACTCTGCACCGCGGCTCATATCAAGGAAAATTTGCGTTCCATATATAAGTTTTCAGCACGCTATTGCGGCAAAAAGCACGCTGATGCCGAATTTCTTGACTGTATCTGCGCTGTATGTCGTTGCATTCAGCCTAAATGATAAGAAACTGCATGACAGTTGCATAAAAACAGAAATCTCCGCATTCTCGTATTAAGAGATAATCTGGACATTCATTCACCCAAGTTACGGACCTTGCAGGCTGCAAGACGCCTCTAGCATCAGGAAAACGGTGATATTTGCATCAAAACGCCCGAATTGCCGCCCGCTGTCCTGAATATCAGCCCATAACCAAACTGTGTTGCGCGCGCAGGTTCCTTTTCTTGGCAAGCAATCAACTTAACTTGTATACAGCACCAATAATGCAAAACGGGGTAGATCAGTGCGAACATGGATCACCGGGGCAGCGATTTGCCTTCTGCTGACAGGTTTCGGACTCGTGGGTTGGGCTGTATTCCTGCCATCTTCCCACCCTGTTTTGGACCGTGTCGGCCTGCTTGCGCCCATGCGCGCGGCGGGTTTGCCAATTCCTGATGCAAACGGGGACAATGCCGCGCGCGGGCCGCAATTTCAGGGCGGCGCAACCCGCGTTATCGCGCAAGAGGTTGTGACCGCAAGCGCGGGTGGTCGACTGGTGGCAATCGGCACGGCGCAGGCCTTGCGCAGCGTGACGCTAAGTTCCGAGGTCGCAGGCACACTGGAAGAGGTTACCGTGTCATCTGGCGAATGGGTGGAACAGGGCACCGTAATCGCGCAACTAAATTCCGATGTTCAGCAACTTGCGCTTGCGCGCGCTGAACTGGGGCTGCGCGACACCGAGGCCCGCGCCGCGCGCGTGGCCCAGCTGCGCGACAGCGGATCGGCCACACAGGTGCAAATCGACGATGCCGAACTTGCCCTAAGCCGTGCCCAGCTTGACCTGCGCGATGCCCAACTGGAACTAAGCCGCCGCCGGATCACTGCGCCTGTCTCCGGCTGGATCGGGCTAATCTCGCTTGAAGCGGGCAATCAGGTGACACCCAACACCGAATTGGTGCGGCTGGATGATCGCAGCCAGTTGCTGGTCAATTTCGATGTGCCCGAACGCTTCGTCGGACTGGTGAATGTTGGCGATGAACTGGACGCAAATCCGTTGTCACGCCCCAATGAGGTGCTGAACGGGCGCGTTCGCGCCATTGACGCGCGTGTGGATCAGGGCAACCGGACCCTGCGCATTCAGGGCGAAATTGACAATGACGGCGACCGCCTGCGGCCTGGCATGGCGTTCCGCATTACAATGCCCCTGCCCGGCGAATATCATCCGGTTGTCGACCCGCTTGCCATTCAATGGGACAGGGGCGGTGCGTTTGTCTGGGCGCTGGACAGTGAAAACCGCGTAAGCCGCAAAGGTATCGACATCATCCAGCGCCGCGACGATGCCGTTCTGGTGCGCGCCGATCTGGATGACGGGGATCGCATTGTGCTGGAAGGGGTGCAAAACCTGCGCCCCGGTGCAGAAGTCGACATTGCGGAAATGCGCGCGGCGCCTGCCACATCAACCGACACCGACATCGCGCAGACCCCGCTGCAAGACGCTGAACAGCCAGACAATCCCCCCGATATCTAGCAAGAGTGATCGAATGGACCGCATCCAGCCAGAAAGTCAGATGCCCAAACACAACGACGATGCCGAGATGCGCAAGGTTGCGCAATCGGGCATTGCCCTGTTTGTCAGGCGGCCCATTCTGGCGTTTGTCTTCAGCGCATTGATTGTTATTGCGGGGCTGGCGGGCCTGTTTGCCGTGGAAGTCCGCGAATTGCCGAATGTCGACCGGCCCGTGGTGACGGTCACAACCCAGTTCAGCGGCGCAGGGCCGGAAACCATTGACCGCGAAATCACCAGCCGCATTGAAGGGGGCG
Source organism: Roseinatronobacter sp. (assembly GCF_051859525.1). NCBI lineage: Bacteria > Pseudomonadati > Pseudomonadota > Alphaproteobacteria > Rhodobacterales > Paracoccaceae > Roseinatronobacter > Roseinatronobacter sp. The sequence goes on from NZ_JBHYFM010000037.1 coordinate 14,693, forward strand.
TGGGGCGCGTGGCGGGCGTTCAAAGCATCTCCTCCAGTTCGCGGTTCGGGCGGTCGCAGGTTGTCGCGGAATTCAGCGACTCCACCGACATTGACGTGGCCGCAACCGATATTCGTGACGCCATCGGGCGCATTCGCAATGCCCTGCCCGATGGCGTGGGTGAACCGCGCATCATCAAGGCCGATTCCGATTCCGATGCGGTCATGCGCATCAGCGTGACATCGCGCACACGCTCGGTTCAGGACCTGACGCGACTGGTCGAGGATCTGGTCGAGGACCGCCTGATTTCCGCCCCCGGTGTCGCGGATTTGCAGGTGTTTGGCGCGCGCGATGCCATTTTCCGCGTCGATATCGACATGCTGGAACTGGCCGCGCGGGGCCTGAACCTTGCCGATATCCGCACAGCGCTGCGCAATGTCTCCTTTGACGTGCCTGCGGGGTCATTGTCGAACGAACGCCAGAGCATTCAGGTCCGCACCACCGCCAATGTCCAAACCCCCGAAGCGTTTGAAGCGCTGGTGCTACGCAATGACGTGCGGTTGGGTCAGGTTGCATCCGTTACGCTGGGGCCTGCACCGGGCGAGACGATCCTGCGCGCCAATGGCGAAACCGGTATCGGCATGGGCATCATCCGTCAGGCCCAAAGCAATACGCTGGATATTTCGCGCAATGTCACCGCGATTGTCGAGGAATTACAGGGCATCCTGCCCGATGATGTGCGCATTTTCGTCACCTCGGATGAGGCCACATTCGTGGGGGGGGCGATTACCGAAGTGGTCAAGACACTGACCATTGCCCTGCTGATTGTTGTGGCGACAATCTATGTGTTCCTGCGCGATGCGCGCGCGACGCTGATACCGGCTGTCACCTTGCCGATTGCCTTGGTCGGCACTGTAGCGGCTGTCTATCTGGTGGGCTTTTCCATCAACATCCTGACCCTGCTGGCGCTGGTTCTGGCCACCGGAATGGTCGTGGACGACGCGATTGTCGTGCTGGAAAATATTGTGCGCAGGCGGGCGCAGGGCATGGGCGCGCGTGCCGCCGCCGTGTTGGGCACAAGGCAGGTTTTCTTTGCGGTGGTGACCACAACAGCCACCCTTGCAGCCGTGTTCATCCCGCTGTCATTCCTGCCCGGACAGGCGGGCGGGTTGTTTCGGGAATTCGGCTTCACGCTGGCCATGGCGGTTTTGCTGTCATCTGTGGTCGCGCTGACGCTGTGTCCGGTGCTGGCCAGCCGTTTGTTGCGGTCGGCCGACACACCCGCTGCCCCCGGTCCGGTTGCCCGCTTTGGCGACTGGCTGGCACGGCGCTATCACGTCATCCTTGCGCGCGCGCTGGCCATGCCTGCGGTGGTCATATGCGCAGCCCTTGTGTTCGCCGCATCGGGCTGGTTTGCCGCGCAGTCCATTCCACAGGAACTGACCCCGCCGGAAGACCGTGGCGCAGCGCTGCTAAGTGTGACCGCGCCACAAGGTGTGTCGATTGAATATACCGACAGCAAGGTGCGAGAGATTGAGGCGACCATTGCCCCCTTGCGCGAATCCGGCGAGGTGACGAACCTGTTTTCCATTGTGGGCCTTGGCGGCGGCGACAACCGCGCGTTCATGGTTATGACGCTGGCCGACTGGGACCAGCGCGACCGCAGCCAGCAGGAAATCGTAGCCCAGATCAATGCGGGCCTGCGCGGCATTATCGGGGTGCGGGCCTTCGCAATCCAGCCCAATTCGCTGCGCATACGTGGCGCGGGGCAGGGCTTGCGCTTTGCCATACTTGGCAGCAATTACGACGATCTGGCGGATAATGCCCAAGCCCTTGTCGACCGAATGAATGACGATCCGCGCTTTGGTCAGGTCCGGCTGGATTTTGAAACCACGCAACCGCAACTGTCCATCGAAGTGGACCGCGAACGCGCATCCGATCTGGGCATCAATCTGGATGGTCTGGCCGAAGCGCTGCAAGCCATGCTGGATGGCAGCACCCTGGGCAGTGTGTTTATCGATGACCGCAGTTATGACATCCAGATGCTGTCCACCCGCACCCCTGTGCGTGATCCCGGCGATCTGGAGCAAAGTTTCGTGCGCTCTGACAGTGGCCAGATCCTGCCGATTTCCACATTCATCAGCCTGCAGGAACGCGCCACCGCCCCGCAACTGACCCGCGAAAGCCAGCAACGCGCCGTGCAGGTCACAGCCAGCCTTGCGCCCGGTTTCCCCCTTGGCGCGGCACTGGCCGAGGCCGAACGCCTTGCCGCCGAAATCCTGCCCCCCAATGAACGGCTTTTGCCGCTGTCCGAGGCGGCAACACTGGATGAAACCTCATCCGGGCTGTTGATAGTGTTCGGATTTGCGATACTGGTTGTGTTTCTGGTTCTGGCCGCGCAGTTCGAAAGTTTTGTGTCCGCAGTTGTGGTCATGGTCACAGTGCCGCTGGGTCTGGCCTGCGCGGCGTTTGCATTGCTGTTCACCGGCGTCAGTCTGAATATCTATTCGCAGATCGGGCTGGTGCTGTTGGTCGGGATCATGGCCAAGAACGGCATTCTGATTGTCGAATTTGCCAACCAGTTGCGCGATGAAGGGGCGGATGTGCATGATGCGATCTTGCGCGCCTCCACCATCCGGCTGCGGCCCGTGATGATGACCATGACATCCACAGTGCTGGGGGGCGTGCCCTTGGTGCTGTCAGCCGGCCCCGGCGCCGAGGCCCGCGAGGCCCTGGGCTGGGTCGTGGTGGGCGGGCTGGGGCTGGCCACGCTGGCCACGCTGTTCCTGACGCCAGTGGCCTATCTGTTGCTGGCGCGGTTCAGCAGCCCGCGCGCCGAAGGACAAAAGCATCTGGAACGCGAACTGGCGAAGGCCGCAGCCACAAAAGCAGTCTGAGCGCGCCTGCGACGGTCAGGCGCAGTTTTGTGGCCTGTTGCGGTCATTGGGTATTGCCACAAGGTGCGGAATCAAGGCCGCAGGTGGCCCACACCATCGGCGGGCCG
>NZ_JBHYFM010000038.1:0-14822 GCF_051859525.1 Roseinatronobacter sp.
ATGGACCCGCTGTCACGCCTGCTGTCCATCCCCGCCGTCACCGCCCTGTTCTGGCCGTCCTTCACCATCGAACTCGCCGGCGCAGGCGTGATACTCGTCCTGCTGTCCATCAACTGGCTCAATGCAAGACAGGCCATAGAAAACGGGACGTGAATGTGTCGCGCTGAATAATTGATCGATTGCGTGCCCATAATTTGGGCGCAGGGTTCTGTTGGCCTTTACATTCCGAACAGACCTGCTTTGATGACCGGATATGACGGAGTTTTTGACCAATGGTGACCAGCTTTTTCAACGAGATGTATGCATCTGACGGGTTGCGCGCCCCTTATCAAATGCTGGAAGGCTGGTATCAGAATATGCCCGCCGAGTTCCGCGCCCTGAAACAGGCCGAGGCCGAGGATCTGTTTCGCCGCTATGGCATTACCTTTGCGGTATATGGCGAGGGGGGCGACCCCGACAGGCTGATCCCGTTCGATATGTTCCCGCGCGTGTTCACGGCGCAGGAATGGCGCAGGCTGGAACGTGGCATCAAGCAACGTGCGCGCGCGCTGAATGCGTTTTTGTCCGATGTTTATGACCGTGGCGAGATTATTCGCGCAGGGCTTATTCCTGCCGATCTGGTGTATCGCAATTACGCCTATGAAATTGCCGTGGCGGGGTTTCGCCCGCCCTTGGGGATATTCAGCCATATCGTGGGCATTGATCTGGTGCGCACCGGCGCGGACCAGTTCTATGTGCTGGAAGACAACTGCCGCACGCCCTCGGGCGTGTCCTATATGCTGGAAAACCGCGAAGTCATGATGCGCATGTTCCCGCATCTGTTTCAGGAAAACCGCGTGGCGCCTGTGGACGGCTATGCGCGGCTGCTGAAACGCACATTGGCGTCGGTGGCGCCCGCGAAATGCGACCGCGACCCCTGTGTGGTGCTGCTGACGCCGGGGCATTTCAATTCCGCCTATTATGAACATTCCTTTCTGGCCGACCTGATGGGGATTGAACTGGTTGAAGGGCAGGATCTGTTTGTCGAGGGCGATTTCTGCTGGATGCGCACCACAGAAGGCCCGCGCAAGGTGGATGTCATCTATCGCCGCATTGATGATGCCTTTCTGGACCCGCTGTGTTTCCGCCCCGATTCGTCCCTTGGGGTGCCGGGGCTGATGAATGTGTATCGTTCGGGCGGTGTGACGATCTGTTCGGCACCGGGCGCGGGCGTGGCCGATGACAAGGCCATCTATACCTATGTGCCTGAAATGGTGCGGTTCTATCTGGGGGAAACCCCGATACTGGACAATGTGCCGACATGGCAATGCGCCAAATCCGATGATCTGAAATATGTGCTGGAAAACATTGCCGAACTGGTGGTCAAGGAAGTGCACGGATCGGGCGGGTATGGCATGCTTGTCGGCCCCGCATCCGACCGCGCCACAATCGACACATTCGCGGCCAAAGTGGCGGCAAACCCGTCCAATTACATCGCCCAGCCGACCCTTGCGCTGTCAACCTGTCCGACCTTCGTAGAGGAGGGGATCGCCCCGCGTCATGTGGATTTGCGTCCCTATTGCCTTGTCGGGCGCGATGTCGAACTTGTGCCCGGTGCGTTGACGCGCGTGGCCCTGAATGAGGGGTCGCTGGTGGTAAACTCCAGTCAGGGTGGCGGCGTCAAGGACACCTGGGTTATCGCGGAGGAATGACATGCTAAGCCGTACAGCCGCGAACCTGTTCTGGATGACACGCTATCTGGAACGGTCTGAAACCACGGCCCGCCTGATGGATATGGGCTTTCGCAACGCGCTTTTGCCCAATACCGGCGGGGGCTATCGCAATGAATGGGCGGCCATCCTGCAAAGCAAGGGGGTGCTGCAATCCTTCACCGACAAATACGGCGAGATTGTCCAGCGCAATGTCGAGAGTTTCCTGTTCTTCGACATGGAAAACCCGTCATCTGTCGCCAGTTGCATCCGTTCTGCGCGTGAAAATGCGCGCATTGTGCGCACGGCGCTGACCTCTCAGGTGTGGGATGCGATCAATACCAGTTATCAGGAATTGATGGCTATGCAGCGGCTGGAACGGTCCAAGCTGTCGATCCCCGATCTGACGGACTGGACCATCCGCACCAGTTCGCTGATCCGTGGCGCGATTGAAACGACGCAGTTGCGCATTGATGGCTATAGTTTCATGAATCTGGGCTATGCGGTGGAACGCGCCGACAATACCGCGCGGCTGCTGGACGTGAAATATTATGTGCTGTTGCCATCCGTGGCCTATGTGGGGTCGGGGCTGGACAATTACCAATGGACCACGCTTCTGCGCGCCTTGTCTGCGCACAGGGCCTATAACTGGGCTTATGGCGGGGAATTGAGTTCGGTGCAGATTGCGCATTTCCTGCTTCTGAACCCGAAATTCCCGCGATCCCTGTTGTCGTGCTATGCAGAAGCGAATGAACATCTGGACCAGTTGGCGCGTATTTACGGGCGCTCCACACCCGCGCAGGAATCCGCGCGTGCCCTTCTGGGCGAATTGGCCGAGGCCCGCATCGAGGATGTGTTTGACGAAGGGCTGCACGAATTCCTGACGCGCATGATCAATGAAAACGGCGGCTTGGCACAGGCGATCCATGACCAGTATCTGACGGGGGATGCACGATGATCCTGACGGTGTTTCACAAGACCCGCTATGAATTCGAAAGCCCCGTTGCCGGCATTATCCAAAGCCTGCGTCTGGTGCCTGCAAAATGCGACAGCCAGAAGGTGATCGACTGGCACATCGACGTGCCGGACGCCGTGATCAGCGACCCGTTTCGTGACGGGGCAGGGGACTATATCCAGACGGTATCCTTGCGCAAACGCGTCGAGCATATTGAGGTGACGGTCCGCGGCAAGGTCGAAACCGTTGATACCGCAGGTGTGTTGCGCGGACACCGTGAACGCGTGCCCCCGCGCGCCTATATGCGTCATACCGTGCGCACCGAACCCAACCGCGCGATTGTGGATCTGGTCAATGACGCGCTGCGCGATGCCGGATCTGCCAGCCCGTTGGAACGGGCACACATGCTGGCGGCTGCCGTGTCCGAGGCATTGCCCTATCGCCCCGGTTCAACCCATGCCCACACGACCGCCGCCGAAGCGATGAACGAGGGGGCGGGCGTGTGTCAGGACCATACGCAGGTTCTGATTTCCTGTGCGCATCTGGCCAATCTGCCCGCGCGCTATGTCAGCGGCTACCTGAATGCCACGGAAGATGGCAGCGCCCATGAAGCCAGCCATGCCTGGGCGGAACTATATATTGAGGGGCTGGGCTGGGTGGGGTTTGACGCCTCGAACAAATGTTGCCCGAATGACCAGTATATCCGGCTGGGGTCCGGGCTGGACGCGCAGGATGCAGCGCCCCTGCGCGGGTTGGTGCTGGGGGGCGCTGCCGAAGCGCTTGACGTTACAGTCGTCATCGAGGCGCAACAACAATGACGCTTGCAGCGCCATCTGCGCAGCGCTAACACTTGCAGGCTGGTGATTTGGGCAGGGAAAGGCGCGATGACATATTGCGTGGGGTTGTTGTTGAATGAAGGGCTGGTTCTGTTGTCGGACACGCGCACGAATGCGGGTCTGGACAATATTTCCGTCTACCGCAAGATGTTCACGTTTGAGCAACCCGGCGAGCGTGTGATCGTGATGATGACGGCAGGCAACCTGTCGGTCACGCAAACCACCCTTGCGCGCCTGAACGAAGCGATCGAAAGCCCCGATGCCACGCCTGCGACGTCCATCATGCAGGCCGAAAGCATGCTGGATGTGGCGACAATTACCGGCGAAATGCTGTCACGTGTGACGGCAGAAACGCAGGCGCGCATGGACCGTATGACGCAGGCTGCGGGCGCGTCCATGATTGTTGCGGGCCAGCGCAAGGGCGGGCGCATGCGCTTGTTCCTGATCTACCCCGAGGGGAATTTTATCGAAGCTACCGAGGACACGCCTTATTTGCAGATAGGCGAGCATAAATACGGCAAGCCCATACTGGACCGCGTGATTACGGCACACACCCCCTTGGATGAAGCCCGCAAGGCGGTGTTGCTGTCGATGGATTCGACCCTGCGTTCCAACCTGAGTGTGGGGATGCCGCTGGACATGGCGGTGATAAAGGTTGACGCGCTGCGTGTCAGTGAACAGCGCCGGATCGAGGCCAATGACGAGGATTTTGCCGCCATGTCCGCAGCCTGGTCCCAAGCGCTGCGCGATGCCTTCGCGCAGATCGCATAAGGCTCGGGCGCACTTCAAGCATGATGCGCAAACAATAAACTAAAGCCTGTCGCGTGAATGCGCACAAACCTGACATGCGCCAGGCCCCGCTGTCACGGCAATATCTGCAACCAAAGCCAGCCGCTTATCATAACCCCTGCCGTGCCGATCAGCACCGCAGATGCGGCCACACGTCTGGCCCGCCCGTAAAGATTGGCAAACACATATGCGTTCACCCCCGGCGCCATTGCCGCTGTCACCACGGCAGACCGCATGCCTTGCGCGCCCACCCCCAGCAGATGGGCCAGCCCGAAGGTGATTGCCGGATGCACGATCAGCGACAGCGCCACCACAAACCCGATGGTGCGCAAATCGCCTTCGGGGCGGTAGCGATACAGCACCCCCCCAAGCCCGAACAGCGCCGCAGGCAGGGCCGCGCGCACCATCATGTCCAGTGCCTGATCCATGACACCGGGAATGGGCAGGCCGGATAGGTTGACAAGAAACCCCAATGCGATCCCGATGACCAGCGCATTGCGGAACATCGCCTTCAGGACGCGCGCGCCAGTATCACGCAGCCGCCCGCCACGGTTGCGCACCAGTTCCATCGCGGTAATGCCGATCCCGTAGCAGATGGGCGAATGCACCGCGATAATGGCAAAATTGGCGGCCAATGCATCGCTGCCATAGGCGCGTTCGGTGATGGGCAGGCCCAACAATACCGAGTTCGAGAACAGCGCCACAAAGCCTATGGCAACGCAATCTTCCCAGTCGCGGCGAAACAGCACCCGCGCGCCCGCAAGGCCCAAGGCGAAGCTGATAATCGCGCCCGCATAGAAACTTGCCAGCAGGCGCAGATCAAATTCCTGCCCCAGATCAAGCCGTGCGATGGCCACGAATAACAGGCACGGAATTGCAAAATTCTGCGTGAACAGGACCACGCCGTCCACATGCTCATCAGTGATCAGCCTGCGCCAGCGCGCGACATAGCCAAAGCCGATAATCAGGAAGACCGGAAGAATGACATTCGCCAGCGCCTGCATTACAGCGCCAGACGCAGCACCATACCGTCAAAGGCAGGTGTCACATGTGCCGGTGTTTCAGCGTCAACCGTGGCATAATCCAGATCGATATGCATATTTGTCAGGACCGCCTGTTTGGGGGTGGCGCGCGCGATCCAGCCCAGCGTCATGTCCAGATGGGCATGGGTCGGGTGCGGCTTGCGGCGCAATGCGTCCACAATCCAGATATCCAGCCCTTCCAGCAGTGTCCAGCTTTCGGGATAGATGTCCACCACATCAGGGGTATAGGCCAGCCCGCCTGCACGAAAACCAAGCGCATCAATGGACCCGTGGTTCAGGCGCATCGGGTGCAGCACCAGCAGACCGCCCGCGCCGTCTATGGTGATGGCCCCGTCAATGGTGTGCATGTCCAGAATCGGCGGGTAGGGGGACCCGACCGGCTGCGTGAACGCATAGCCGAAGCGTGAATACAGCGCGTCTTGTGTCGCGCCATCGGCCCAGACCGCCAGACGCTGGCCGCTATTGAACACCAGTTGGCGCAAATCATCTATGCCATGCACATGATCGGCATGGGAGTGGGTGAACACCACTGCATCCAGCCGCCCGATACCCGCATCCAGCAATTGCGCGCGCATGTCCGGTGACGTGTCGATCAGAACCTGCGTGCGGCCATCCTTACTGATGCGTTCAAGCAGCAGGGAACAGCGCCGGCGGGTGTTGCGCGGGTTGTCGGGGTCGCAATCGCCCCAATGCCCGCCCAGCCGCGGCACCCCGCCCGACGACCCGCAGCCCAGAATTGTGGCGCGCAGTTCTGCCATTACGCGGCCTTCCAGAACAGGCGGTCAAAATTGGCCGAAGTGGCCGCCGCAAACTCGGCATATTCAAGGCCGAATGCCTTGGCCGCGACTTGCGCGGTATGCACAGTATAGGCCGGTTCATTGCGCCTGCCGCGATGGGGGGGCGGGGCCAGATAGGGGGCGTCGGTTTCCACCAGAATACGGTCCAGCGGCGCGGCTGTGAAAATGTCGCGCAGGGCTGCACTTTTGGGAAAGGCCGCAATGCCCGACATGGACAAGTAGAACCCCAGATCCAGCGCCGCGCGGGCCAGTTCCGCACTGGACGAAAAGCAATGCATCACGCAGCTATAGGGGCCTGCGCGGTATTCATCGCCCAGAATGCGGGCCATGTCGTCATCCGCGTCGCGGGCATGAATGATCAGCGGCAGCCGCGTCTGGCGCGCGGCCTCGATATGGATGCGCAGGCTTTCTTGCTGCATGTCCTTGCTGTCGGCGGTGTAATGGTAATCCAGCCCCGTTTCGCCAATGCCCACCATTTTCGGGTGTTCGGCTATGGCCACCAGCTCCGCGACACTTGCCATGGGTTCGTCTGCCACGCTCATCGGGTGGGTGCCTGCGGCGAAATACACGCTGTCATAGGTTTCGGCGATGGTCCGGACCTGCGGCAGGTTGCGCAATTTGGTGCAGATGGTGACCATACGCGCAACACCGGCCGCATGCGCGCGGTCGATCACGGCATCCAGTTCCGCGACAAGTTCGGGGAAATCAAGATGGCAATGGCTGTCGACGATCGGGGGGTGGGGCATAAAAACTCCGCGCGTGTGGTCAAAGGAACTTGCGTGCCTCTGCTTCGGTCTGCAAGACCATATCAAGCACCAGCGCGGCAGGGTCAAGGTTGACTGCGCGCCCGTGTCGCGCCCGCGCCCCCAGCCGCTGCGCCAGCCCCGCATAGGCGCGCGCGGCCCCGTCATGGGGGGCAAGGCGTGCCAGCAGGGCCGCTTCGCCCGGCACGGCCTCCCCCCCCGGTCCCAGAATGCCCGCACGCGCCAGCCGTGCCAGAAACAGGTCATACAGCGTCAGCAACAGGTCAAACCGCGCGTCATTGCCCTTGCCTGTGGTCATGTCGGCCAGTGCAATGGCCGCCTGCCGGTCCAGTCTTGGCAGTCCCGAAAACAGCGCGACCAGCCGCTGATACATCTCTGCACCGCCCCCCTGCGCCAGCGACATTGCCGCCCCCACCGAACCGCCGGACAGTTCCGCCAATGCGGGAGGCGCGTCGGAAATTCCGGCCTGTTCCAGCGCCGCATGAAAGTCCTGCCCCTGCAACGGATGCAGCCGCAATTCGCGGCACCGCGACCGGATTGTCGGCAACAGGCGAGAGGGTTGATGCGCGACCAGCAGCAGGGTTGCATTGGCAGGCGGTTCTTCCAGTGCCTTCAGCAGTGCATTGGCCGCATTGGGGTTCATGTCATCTGCGGCATCCACAATCACCACGCGCCGCCCGCCATCTGTGGCCGACAGTCCGAAAAAACCGTGCAGTTTGCGCATGACATCGACGGTAATGTCGCGGCGCAGATTGCCCTTGTCATCGCGCCCGCGCCGTATGACCAGAAGCCCGCCATCCGCGCCTGCCCGCACGCGCCTGACGACAGGGTGGTCTTCGGGCATATCCAGCGAGTCCGGCGCGAACATGCCGCCCCCGTCCAGTGAACTGGCCAGCAAGAACCGCGCGATTTTCCACGCCAGCGTGGCCTTGCCCACCCCGCGCGGGCCGCATATCAGCCAGCCATGATGCAGCCTGCCGGAATTGACGGCCTGCAAAAAGGCGCGTTCCGCCCCCTGTTGGCCAAACAGAACAGGTGTCTGGCGCGGGTGCGGCGCACCGTCCAGCTGGTCGGGAAGTGGCAGCTCGGCGGCATCGCTCATGCGCGGGTATCCATGAAGGCGCGGGTGGCGGCCAGAATATCGGCGCTGATCGCGGCCATGTCGCGGGCACCGTCAATCACCTGCACCCGTTCGGGGGCCATACGGGCCAGTTCCACAAACCCCGCGCGCAGCGTCTGCTGGAATGCCGCGCCCATGTCCTCATAGCGGTCCTCGCCGGACTTGCGGGCAAGCCCGCGCGTCAAGGCGGCCTGCGCGTCCATGTCGATGATGAATGTCAGGTCAGGCTCCATGCCAATCACCAGATCATGCAACCGGTCGACCAAGGGGCGCAGACTGGCGCGCGCGGCCCCTTGATAGACGCGCGTGGAATCCGCAAACCGGTCCGATATGACAATGGCCCCGCGCGCCAGTGCGGGCAGAACCGTTTTTTCCAGATGGTCGCGCCTTGCCGCGTTGAACAGCAGGATTTCGGTTTCGGGCGACCAGCGGTCTGCGTCCCCTTCGACCAGCAGGGCGCGGATGGCCTCGGCCCCGGTTGACCCGCCCGGTTCGCGCGTCAGCACCACATCATGCCCGCCCGCGCGCAGCGCTGTTGCCAAAGCGCGGGCCTGCGTGGATTTGCCCGACCCGTCGATACCCTCGAACGTCAGGAAAATGCCGCTGGCGGGACGTTCCAGCATGCCTAGTTCAACGCCTCTTGTCCGGCGCCGCGAACCTTGGTGAACAACCGCGATGCGGCAGCCTGCGCGCGCACGGCAAAGCCGCCTTCGGCAACATCCGCGCCTGCGACCAGCGGAATGCGCATCTGTGACATGTCCGGAATGTCCACGACCAATTCGCCAATTCTGGTTCCCGCGGCAACAGGCGCAGGGATTGGCCCGTCATAGACGACGCGCGCATCCAGATCGCGTGCGCCGATGGCTGGCACCAGAATGCGCGTCTCATTGGCGACAACCAGCGGAACGCTGGCCTCGGCGCCCAGCCAGACGGGGGCTTGCGCCATCACCTCGCCCTCGCGGGCGATTGTGACCTGTGCGAACTGGCGAAAGGCCCAGTTGATGATCGCTTCGGCTTCCTGCACGCGCGCGCGTTCACTGTCCAACCCGCCAAAGGCGAAGATGATCCGACGCTCGCCTTGCTGGACCGATCCGGTCAGCGAATAGCCCGCCGCCGATGTGAACCCGGTTTTCAGCCCGTCCAGCCCGATGCCCGCCGTCAGAAGGGGCACACGGTTGGGCTGGGTAATGCCGTTCCATGTGAATTCGGATTCAGACAGATAGGGGTAGTATTGCGGATAGGTCGTAATCAGGTGTTCCGCCAGAATGCCAAGATCGCGCTTGGACATCAGGTGGTTCGGGTCCGGCCAGCCCGAGGCGTTGGCGATGGTGGTGTTCCGCATACCCAGTTCGCGCGCGCGGCGCGTCGCCATCTGCGCAAAGGCATCTTCGGTGCCCGCCAACCCTTCGGCCACGACAACAGTTGCATCATTGCCCGACAGGACCGCAATTCCACGGATCAGGTCTTCGGCTGTGGGGCGGTCGGTGGGTTCCAGAAACATGCGCGACCCGCCCATCTGATAGGCGCGTTGCGATACGGTAAACGTGGTGTCCAGTGACAGCCGTTCATCTTCCAGCGCTTCGAACAGCATCAGCAGCGTCATCAGTTTTGACATGGATGCGGGCGGCAGGGGCACATCTGCGGCCTTGTCCAGCAGCACGGTTCCCGTGGTCAGGTCGCGCACATAGGCCGATGTGGCCCGCGTCTCGAACCCCGCAACTGTCTGGGCGGATGCCTGCATGCCCGTGCCTGTCAGGCCAAGTGCCATGCAGGCGATGCTGAAAAAAGGCGTGCGAAGTAAATTGCGCATCATGTCGTTCCCGCTTGCTGTTGGTCAGTCTGCCCTGCTCATATTCGGTGCGCTGGCCTATCCGGTTGTGTATGAACTTACCTTTTCGGGGGTGCAGCTACCGGCGCACTGCATAGGCGTCATTGAACCCCAATGCCCTGACTTGTTCAAGTAGCCGCTGACGTTCCTGTGACGTGGCCGCAGGTCCGACTGTAACCCGCCAGAAGGCATTGCCCTGTGTGCTGCCTGCATGAACACGCGCCGAAAGTCCGGCATTCCCTGCCATTTCCTGTGCGCGTCGGGCGTTGGCCTCTACGCTGAAAATGCCCAGCTGCACAAACGGGCTGTCCAGCGTTGTGGGGGGCGGCGCAGGCTGCGAGGGGGTTGGTTGCGGCAGGGGCGCGGCACTGGCTTGTTCGGCAGGCTGCGGGCCATCGGCCAGCGTGGTGGTTTCAACACCGCCTGCGGGCGTATCAGGTTGCGTGTCGCGCGAAAAAATACGCGAGAGCAATCCGCGACGCGGCGGCGCGGCCGCTTCTTCGGGGGGCATGGCAATGGCGGTTTCCATATCGTCGCCTTGCGGTGTCGCACTGTCGGTGCCTGCCACGCGCGCGGGCGCTGCCTGCGGCGCTGCGGGCGTTTCATCGTCATCGGCGGCGAGTGGGGACGCATCGGGGCTGTCCGCACCCACGCGGACATCTTCGGTGCGCAGCGCGATCACTTCGATCTGCGTGGGCGCCCCCGCCAGCATGGCGACCGCTGCGGCGGCATCGGCCGAGACCTGAAACACCGGGCCGGGGTTCATGCGTTCGCGCCGGAACAGCGCGCCAATGGTTTGCTGGCCGTTTTCGGTGTTGCGGATGATCACGCGTTCGGGGTCGCGCACATCGGGATGGGCGACCCAGACACCGCCAAGGGACGGGCGGCCATCCCACAGGCCCGCATCGCGTTTTGAAAACACATTGGGTGCCTCGACATCGCGTTCAACGGTTTGTGACGCGCCGCGCGGGGCGCTGCTGTCTGATTGGCTGCCGCCTGTGCCATCAAGACAGGCTGCAAGACTTAAGGTCAGCACCAGACCCGCACCAAACCGAAGTAAACGACTGCTTTGCATTCCTGCCCTCTTTGCCTTTGATCCGGCCTGATCTTGTGTCAGGTTATTGCGCATGCCGCGCTGCACATCATGGCGCGTCTATACACCATGGTGCGCCATTTCCACAGTCCAAAACCCGCGCTTGATACGATTTTGGCACGTTTTATAGCCTGTTTGCGGGTTGGGAAAGCTACAGTTGCGTGAACGACACAGGGTCGTGTTCCTATCATCAGGTGTCTAGCTGTTGTCACGCCAGCGATTGACCAGCGGATACCGCCTGTCCAGCCACAGCGCGCGGTTGCTTAGTCGGGGTCCGGGGGCGGACTGATAACGCTTCCATTCCGAAATATAGATCAGGTGCTCCACGCGTTTGACCGTCTCGCGGTCGAACCCGCGGGCCACCAGGTCGGACACGGGCAGGTCATTGTCGATCAACCCTTCCAGAATGGCATCCAGTTCGTCATAGGGCGGCAGGCTGTCATCGTCGCGCTGGTCCTCGCGCAGTTCCGCCGAAGGGGGCTTGTCGATAATGCGCGGCGGGATTGCCTGCCCCCGGGGGCCGTTCATCCAGTCGCGGAAATTGGCATTGCGCCAGCGGCATGTGTCAAACACGCGCGATTTATACATGTCCTTGATGGGGTTATAGCCGCCATTCATGTCGCCATAAATCGTGGCATAGCCCACAGCCAGTTCGGATTTGTTCCCTGTGGTCAGCAACAGCGCGCCGGTTTTGTTGGACACGGCCATCAGAATCGTCCCGCGCAGGCGTGATTGCAGGTTTTCTTCGGTCACATCGGCGGCGCGCCCTGCAAACAGCGGGGCCAGCGCGTCCGTCAATGCCGCGCGCGGCCCTTCTATGCCTATTTCATCCAGCGGTGCCCCAAGGCTGCGCGCCAGATCTGCCGCATCTTCCAGCGAGTGCGCGGATGTGTATTCCGAGGGCAGCATAATGCATTGCACATTGGCCGCCCCGATTGCATCAGCAGCGATGGTGGCCACCAGCGCCGAATCAATCCCTCCCGACAGGCCCAGAACCACCTTGGAAAACCCCGATTTGCCCAGGTAATCCCGCAACCCCACGACCATCGTGCGGTAATCCTGTTCCAGCGGGTCGGGCAAATGCGCCTGCGGGCCAGCCTCTGCCCGCCACCCGTCAGCTGTGCGCGTGAAATCCAGCGTGGTGATGGCTTCTTCATGCGCAGGCAGTTGCAGCGCCAGTTTCCCACCGGGGTTCAGCACGAAACTGGCCCCGTCAAACACCTGATCATCCTGCCCGCCCACAAGGTTCAGATAGACCAGCGGCAGGCCGGTTTCCGTGACCCGCGCCACCATATGGGCCAGCCGCGTGTCATACCGCCCCCGCGCATAGGGGGACCCGTTGGGCACCAGCAGCAGTTCCGCACCCGATTCCGCCTGCGCCTCGGCCACGTCATCAAACCATGCATCTTCACAAATGGGTGTGCCAATGCGCAGCGGCCCCGCAACATAGGGGCCGGAAATATCGCCCGATGCAAACAGCCGCTTTTCGTCAAATACACTTGTGTTGGGCAAATGGTGCTTGCGGATCGTGGCGCGGATCGCGCCCCCGCCCAGCACGGTCCAGCAATTATACAGCGCCCCCTCCAGCACCAGCGGCACGCCGATGCCCAGCAACGGACCCTCTGCGCATGCCTGCGCCAGCCGGTCCAGTGCGGCGCGCAAATCGGCCTGAAAGGCGGGGCGCCACACCAGATCCTGTGTCTGATAGCCCGGCAGGAACATTTCGGGCAGCGCCAGCATGTCCGCGCCTGCGTCCCGCGCCTGCGCCCACGCATCCCGCGCGCGCGCGGCATTTCCGTCAATGTCCCCAAGCACCGGGTTCAGTTGCCCAAGTGTCAGGCGAAAGCGGTCTGTCATGAAATCGTGTCCCGGAAGCTGATATTTGGCACCACATATCATGTTGTTCGCCCAAGGAAAGGGGCGCAAGGGTAAAGGAAAGCTCTTGCCAGCCAGAATGCCCCTGACTAGGCTCTCGCATAATGAACAGACAGGGAGAACGCGTTATGGCCTTCAGAATGGTCACTGTGCCCGCTTTGGCAGTTGCCTGTGGATTGGCCCTTGCACTTCCTGCCATCGCGCAGGTCGATGGCGTCATGACCCGCCAGTATGAGGATGGCGGCATCTATGAAGGTGAATTCCAGAACGGGTTGCAGCACGGGCAGGGCACCTACCGGCTGCCCAACGGGTTTGAATATACCGGCAACTGGGTGGATGGCGAAATCAGCGGCGCGGGCGTGGCGCGCTATCCGTCCGGCGCGGTCTATGACGGCGCGTTCAGCGCCGGCCGCCCGCATGGCACAGGGCGCATGACATTCGCGGACGGGTCCACATATGACGGGGACTGGCTGGATGGCGCGATCGAGGGGCAGGGCACCCGTGTCTTTGCCAACGGATCGGTATTCGAGGGCAGCTTCATCGCGGGCCAGCCGCATGGCACGGGCGTTCTGAACCGCCCCGACGGCTACCGCTATGACGGCGACTGGATTGAGGGGCAGCGTCAGGGGCAGGGGCGCATCACCTATCCCGACGGGGCGGTCTACGAGGGGGGCATGCTGGCCGATCTGCGCCACGGCACCGGCACGCTGACGCGTCCGGACGGTTTGGTCTATGACGGCAACTGGGCCGACGGGCAATTGTCCGGCGAGGGGGTGCTGACCCAGCCCAATGGCGATGTGCATACCGGCGAATTCCGCGACGGCCAGCGCCATGGCCCCGCGCGGGTGGAACAGGCCGACGGGCTGGTGTTCGAGGGGCAGTTCGTCAATGACCAGCGCGAGGGCGAGGGGCGTCTGACCGGCCCTGACGGCTACCTGTATGAAGGCACATGGGTCGCGGGCCGCATCGAGGGGACAGGCCGCCTGACCCAGCCGGACGGCGCGGTGTATGAAGGGCAGTTCCGCAACGGACTGCCCGACGGGCAGGGCCGGATCACCTATGCGGACGGGTCCAGCTATGAAGGGGAGTGGTCCGACGGGCAGTTCCACGGACAGGGGCGCGCCGTCTATGCCGATGGCAGCGTGTATGAAGGCCAGTTCCTGCAAGGGCTGTCCGATGGCGAGGGCGAGATCACCTTCGAGGACGGCCGCGTCTATCGCGGCAGTTTCGCGGGCGGCGAATTGCACGGTCAGGGCGAAATGACCTATCCCGACGGGTCCGTCTATGTCGGCAGCTTTTCCGAAGGCGCGCGTGACGGTCAGGGCCGGATCGAACTGGCCGACGGGTTCACCTATGAAGGGGAATGGTCCGCCGGCCGGATCGAGGGGCAGGGCATTGCCACCTATGATACCGGCGATATATATGAAGGGCAGTTCCGTGACGGCCAGCGCCACGGTCAGGGAACCCTGCGCTATGCCACGGGCGAGGTTTTGTCCGGTGACTGGGAGGACGGTCGCATGACCGTGCGCGACGGCGAGTGATCGACGGGCGCGCAGACCGGACAAATCAGGCCGCCTTCGGGCGGTCTGATATTTTTCTGGGGGTAGGGAGGCGGAGAGGAAAGGAGCCCAAAGCCCCGGACGGGGCTACGGGCTAGCTGAAGGCAGAGGCGGGGTTTCATGCCATTTCACGCGTAAGCGCGAGCGACCTGCCGAGCGCTCCTCTCAGAAGCAAGCAAGCCTATTCAAACGCGTGCGCTTGCACTAATTTTCTAACTCTTTTTGACGGAGTGCGGCGAATGGCGGGGAAGAACCAACATCACATCTGGCAGATGCTTCAGCGAGGGTTCTCGCTGAAAGAACACAACGACAATCATATCTGGGTGTATCGAAATGGCGTTGCGCCCGAGCGCACAGTTACAAGGTTATTCGGTCAGCAAAGCAGCTTCTATGGCCCGAGAGGATCCGAAGCAGATGAAAACATAACAAATTTTGAGAACGCCACCCAAAGCTTCATCCAAGACGCTCGAAAAAT
>NZ_JBHYFM010000039.1:0-11455 GCF_051859525.1 Roseinatronobacter sp.
TGTTCGAGGCCGCTTCCTGCCTGATCCGCCAGGTCAAACGGTTCTCTCCGCTCAAGAGTTGGGCTGTCCGCCTGGCCGGGCGGCGTGGGTTCCGAAAGGCCGCCGTTGCTACCGCCCGCAAGATCGCTGTGCTGATGCTGACGCTTTGGAAAAAAGACACAAACTATCAATGGACAAAGGAGGCCACTGCCTGATCTGAATTTCCGCCGCTGAGAGGGCGGGAAGCGAAGTCCTGAAGGGACGGAGGCAGATTGATCTCGCTAGCGACGTTGGGGCGGAGCATACATCCACACCCCGCTAACGACATTGGAGACGATCCGCCCCCGAACGCCATCGTGAGGCGTAGAACCTACGACCTCGGAGAGAACCATGACCCCGGACGGATACAGCCACCTCCCGCTTGACAATGCCGCAAACAGAGAACGTCGCTATGCACGTGTCTTAGGCTATCAGACCGCCCTGCGGCAGGCGGTGACAATCGGGCCGTTACGATCTTCCCCCTATTCCGGTGGAATCTTTACCCCCATTCTGAAACGATGGAAAATAAGGTGCTGAACTTTCATGGTTTTTCGAGCTCTTTCGAAGCAACTTCAACCGATTTTACACCATTCTTTGTAGTCGGGTCAGCGACAATGGGATGATCCGGGGCATTTAGGGTGGTGGTGCCGCCACCTGACCGGCGATGCAGTGCTGTATTGCGGCAAGCGCGTTTGTCATGGAACTGCCGGACAGCCAGCGCATGAAAATGTTGAAGTGACAAAAAACTGTTACAAACCCCTGCTAACGGGGCAACATGACGGTACATGAACCCCCCGAACGCACCCACGCCCTGATCGCGTCACAGATCGCAAAATCCTTCGGCGACACGCAGGTGCTGCGCAACATTGATCTTGTTCTGGCACCAGGCGAGGTGGTGGCGCTACTAGGCCCATCCGGTTGCGGCAAGACCACGCTTTTGCGCATTGCTGCAGGCCTGCTGTCTGCAAGTGCGGGCCGTATGCAAATCGCGGGCAGGCCTGTGGTCGATGGCAGCGGCTTCAACGCCCCGCCGGAAGCGCGCGGTATCGGTATGGTGTTTCAGGATTACGCGATCTGGCCACATCTGAATGTGTTGGAAAACGTCGCCTTTCCGCTGCGCATGCGCAAACTGGCACGTCACGACCGAGAGGGCCGTGCCCGCCGCGCGCTGGATCGGGTCGGATTGTCGCATCTGGCAGACCGCTTTCCCGGCACCTTGTCGGGCGGTCAACAGCAGCGCGTTGCCTTGGCGCGTGCTATTGTGGCTGAACCGCCGCTGGTGCTGTTTGATGAACCGCTTTCGAACCTTGACCGCGAATTGCGGGAAGGGCTGGCGTTGGAAATTGGCGGGTTGCTGCGCGAGTTGGGCCTGTCAGCGGTCTATGTCACGCATGACCAGTCCGAAGCCTTTACTATTGCCGACCGCGTGGCCGTCATGCTGGGCGGCGAGATTGCGCAGATCGACACCCCAGAGCAACTTTTCGCGACCCCGTCATCAGTCGAGGTGGCACAGTTCCTGAATATCGGGGCGCTGATTGAAGGGCGCGTCTGCAATTCCAGTGGTTTCACCTGCAATCGCGACCAGTTGAACCTGCCTGGTCTGGCAAACTCGGCCCCCGAGGGACCGGCGCGTATCCTTATTCCACGCACAGCCATTCGCCCCGCACCAGAAGGCGCTGTCATGGCACAGGTGTTGCGATGCCAGTTTCAGGGTGACCGCTATCTGCTGCATCTGGGGCTGGACGGTGGCAGTGCAAGCCTTGTGTGCCCAGCGGATCGCGCGGTGGCAGTGCACACTCATATCCCGCTTGCGATTGATCCTGATCGTCTGCGTGTTTTCCCTCACTGACCTGAAAAGGAATAGAAACCCATGCTTCGCACAACCACTTTTGCTGCAAGTCTTGCCCTGATCGGCAGCTTTGCACATGCCGACACACTGACCTTTTACACCGCTGGCCCAGGCGGGCTGGCCGATGCGCTGGCCGATGCGTTTCAAGCGGAAACGGGCATTTCCGTGAATGTGTTTCAGGGCACGACCGGACAGGTGATGGCGCGGCTGGAAGCCGAAGAAGCCAACCCGCAGGCTGATGTCGTTGTCTCGGCCAGCTGGGGATCGGCGGAAGATATGTTTGAACGTGGCCTGCTGTTGGAATACACGTCCGCGCATGCCGAAATGATCCCCGACTTCCTGAAGCACAGCCATTATGCGGCGCAAGGGGTGTCCGCGCTGGCGATGGTCTGGAACACCCAAAGCGACGTGCCGCGCCCGTCCGAATGGGCCGATCTGACGGATGCGGTTTACCGCGACCTGATCACCATGCCCGACCCGTCGCAATCGGGCGCGGCCTTTGATCTGGTCGCTGGTCTGGAAGCGTCCATGGGCGAGCAAGCATGGGACCTGCTGGCCGCGCTGGCCGGGAATGACATGATTGTGCCCGGCCCCAATGCTGCTGCACTTAATCCGGTCCTGCAAGGCGCGAAAGCTGTAGTATTTGGCGCTGTGGATTATATCAGCTACGGGCAAGCGGCGTCGGGCGAAACAATAGAAGTCATCACACCGGCCAGCGGCACCGTGATCGCACCGCGCCCGATGATGATCCTGCAATCCACGCAGAACCCCGATGCGGCGAAAGCGTTTGTTGATTTCGTATTGTCTGATGCCGGACAGGCGCTGGTTGCGGAAACGTTCCTGATGCCTGCGCGCACAGACGTCGAGGGCTTGCGTCCGGGCATCAATGATCTGACCGTGATCGATGTGGATGCAGATGCGGTTTCTGCCCGCCGTGACGAGATCATCGCGCGGTTCAACGAGACTGTTGTAAATCGCTGATCAACCCTGACCTGTTCACATGGCCCCGAGACGTTTCGGGGCCATGTTTTATGAAAGGCTTGCCCGATGCCGCGCGCACAATCCGTTCTTACCACACTCGCGGCGGGCGCGCTGCTGGTCTTCGTGGGTTTGCCGGTGTTGTTCATTCTGTTGCAAGCTGTATTTCCCGAATTCGCCCGCGGCTCTTTTGTCGGCGCGTTCTCGAAACTGGCCATCCTGACCGAAAATGACCGCCTTTTGATGCAAGCCCGCAATACAGTGCTGCTGGCGTTTTCCGTCATGCTGGGCTGTCTGGTCTTTGGCCTGCCTATCGGTGTGTTGCGCGGGCTGTTTCACATTCCCGGTGCGCGGGTTTGGGATGTGGTGTTCCTGATCCCGTTCCTGATCCCGCCGTTTATTGCTGCCATCGCCTGGATGATGACGCTGCAACCGCGTGGCTACTTGTTCCAGCTTGTCGGTTTCGACATGGGGCGGTTTCTGTTCAGCTTCACCGGCGTTGCCTTCGTGATGACGCTGAACCTGTTTCCTTTGGTCTATTTCGCTGTCTCGCGTGCGCTGGAAATGGTCGGCGGGCGCTTTGCTTCGGCTGCGCGGGTGCATGGCGCACGGCCATTGCAGGCATTTTTCCTGATAACGCTGCCGCTGTCCATTCCAGCCATTGCCGCCAGTATGCTGATCGTCTTTGCCATGTCCATCGAGGAATTCGGAACCCCTGCGGCATTGGCCGCACGCACGGGGTTTGAGGTGCTGGTGACAGGTATCTACATTCGTCTGTCTGAATGGCCCATTGACCTGTCGGGCGCGGCGCTTGGGTCGGTCATGCTGATGGCAATGGTGCTGGCCGCGTTTGCGTTGCAAAACTGGATTGCGACGCGTCGTTCTTATGTCAGCCAGACCGGCAAGCCCGCTGATCTGGAAAAGGGTAATCTGGGGCCGTGGCGCTGGCCGGTGCTGGGCCTGTTCGCATTGGTGGCGCTGATTGGTGTCGTGATTCCCCTGCTTGCCATTGCCGTGACCTCGGTAATGGGGACAATTTCCGGCGGTCTAAGCTGGTCGAATTTCGACCTGCGCCATTACGAGCCGATTTTTCGCAGCGGCAGTCGCGCGTGGCAAGCACTGGTCACAAGTGGCTGGCTGGCCGTGCTCACAGCATTTGCCACCGCTGCAATCGGCGGGTTGGTCGCCTATATTGTGGTGCGCGGCACAGGGCGGGGGCGGGCGGTCATGGATGGGCTGTCGGTCCTGCCCAATGCGATTCCTGCCATTGTTCTGGCCGTGGGGATCATCCTTGCATGGAATTCGCCCTTCCTGCCGCTGACCCTATATGGCACCGCAGCCATTCTGCTGATCGCTTATATCGGTATCCTGCTGCCCTATCCGATCCGCTATGCAGTGGCGCGGTTGCGTCAGATATCGGGATCGCTGGATGACGCGGCGCGGGTGGCAGGGGCTACGCAGATGCGTGCATTGCGCCATGTCACCCTGCCACTGATGGCGCCGTCGCTGATTGCCGCGATGATGCTGGTCTTCGCCATCGCCTCGCGCGAGTTGGTGGCCTCGATCATGCTGGCCCCCGCTGGGATGCGCACCATTGGCACATTTGTTTTTTCGCAGTTCGAGCAGGGTTCCGTCCAGACTGGCATGGCCATGAGCATGATTGCCATCTCCGTCACCTCGGGCATTCTGCTGGCGGTCAATCTATGGTTGGCTCGGCAGGGCAGCAGCGCGTTTTCGGGGTGAGCGGATGGCCCTGATTGCGCAACTGACCGACCCGCATTTGCGTGACGATGGCGCGGACCCGTTCCATGATCCGGCAGCAGCCCTGAGGCAAGCCTTCGTGCAAATTGCGGCGATGGACCCGATGCCGGATGCGATTGTCCTGACCGGTGATATTGTTGACCGCAATGCAGCGGGGTATGGCCATGCGCTGCCAATTCTGCGCAGCGCTCCGGTGCCGGTATTGCCATTGCCGGGCAATCACGACGACCCTGCGCGTTTTCGCGCAGCCTTTCACGGCTGGGGGGCATTTGCGCCCGATCATCTAAGCTTCACTGCAAGGATTGCTGATCTGGATCTGGTCGCGCTGGACAGCACCCTGCCGGATGGCCGCCCCGGTATTGATGCGCAGCGTCTGGACTGGCTGGCAGATGTCCTTGCCAATCTGCAAAGGCGGGCGGTTCTTGCGCTACATCATCCGCCCTTCGCGACCCTGACACCCCATCTGGACAAGTCCGGCTTCCGGAATGCGGACGCCCTTGCGGGTCTGGTCCGGCGCAGCACAGTGTCCCGTATCATCGCCGGACATAGTCACCGTGCCATGCAAACAGTCTGGGCAGGATGCCTTGCCAGCACAGCCCCTGCCATAGGGCACGGCCTGAGCCTGTCGCTTTCGGGTGCCGAAAGCCACAAACCGATCGCCATGACACCAGCGTTCGAGCTTCACGTCGTGGATCAGGAAAACATGATCAGCCATCAGATTCCGTTGATCTGACAGCGGCAGTTCTGCTGCGGGATGCCGGATCAGCACAATATCCGACTTGATCAGGCGGCGTCCCTAGGGCGTGTTGCGCAAAAGTGGGAACCGGTTTTGCGCATAAAAACATGCGGAAACAATAAACTAGGGCCTGTCTCGTGAATGCGAATGAAGGCGACAGGCTCTAGACATCCAGTTCTTCCACGAAACGCGCATTTTCGCTGATATACTGAAAGCGCAGTTCAGGTTTCTTGCCCATCAGCCGTTCGACAAGGTCTGATGTCTCGCCCGGCAGGTCATCATCCACGGACACGCGGATCAGCCGCCGCGATGCGGGGTCCATAGTGGTTTCCTTAAGGTCCTTGGCGTCCATTTCGCCAAGCCCCTTGAAACGGGACACGTCGATCTTGCCCTTGCCGCCGAAGCCTTCGGCGATCAGGCGTGCCTTCTCGGCTTCGTCAAGGGCATAGACGCGTTTGGCGCCTTGCGTCAGGCGAAACAGCGGCGGGCAGGCCAGATACAGATGTCCCGCATCAATCATCGGGCGCATCTGGGTGAAGAAAAACGTCATCAACAGCGCCGCAATATGTGCGCCGTCCACATCCGCGTCGGTCATGATAATGATCTTGTCATAGCGCAGATCATCCAGCCGGAATTTGGACCCCAATCCCACGCCCATGGCCTGACACAAATCGTTGATTTCGGCGTTCGTGCCCAGCTTGTTGCTGGCCGCACCCAGGACGTTCAGGATTTTGCCGCGCAGGGGCAGCAGCGCTTGGGTTCTGCGGTCGCGGCCCATTTTTGCCGATCCGCCCGCGCTGTCCCCCTCGACGATGAACAATTCCGTCCCTGCGCGGTTGGTGGCAGAACAATCCACCAGCTTGCCCGGAAGGCGCAGCTTCTTTGTGGCAGTCTTGCGGCTGGTTTCCTTTTCCTGCCGCCGTTTCAGCCGTTCTTCGGCACGCAGCACCAGAAAATCAAGGATTGCACCTGCCGCTTTCGGGTCTGCGGCCAGCCAGTTGTCAAAATGGTCGCGCACTGCGCCTTCGACCATGCGTGCAGCTTCCGTGGTCGCAAGGCGGTCCTTTGTCTGGCCCACGAATTCAGGTTCGCGGATGAAGCAGGAAACCAGCGCACAACCGCCGGTGATCATATCCTCGCGGGTGATCTGGGCGGCTTTCTTGTTGTTGGCCAGTTCCCCATAGGCGCGAATTCCCTTCAGCACGGCAGCCCAGAAGCCCTGCTCATGCGTGCCGCCTTCGGGGGTTGGCACTGTGTTGCAATAGCTTTGCACGAAGCCATCGCGCACCGGCGTCCAGTTGATTGCCCATTCGACGGAACCGGGCTGGTTGAACTTTTCCTGAAAATTCACTTTGCCTGCAAAAGGCTTGTCCGAATAGGTGACGTTGCCGGTCAGTTGTTCGTTCAGGTAATCGGCAAGCCCGCCGGGAAAATGAAAAACGGCTTCCATCGGGGTGTCGCCATCCGGAATCGCGGATTTCCAGCGGATTTCCACACCGGAAAACAGATACGCCTTGGAGCGCACCATCTTCAGCATACGCGATGGACGAAATCTGAGTGTGCCGAAAATCTCGGCATCGGGGTGAAACGTGACAGTGGTGCCGCGCCGGTTGGGCGCTGGGCCAACCTTTGCAACCGGCCCTTGTGGAATGCCGCGCGCAAACTCTTGCGCGAACAATTCGCGGTTGCGCGCCACTTCGACGCGCATATGGTCCGACAGTGCATTGACGACCGACGCGCCCACCCCGTGCAGGCCGCCTGATGTCTGATATGCCTTGCCGGAAAACTTGCCGCCCGCGTGCAATGTGCACAAGATCACTTCCAGCGCGGATTTGTCGGGGAACTTGGGGTGGGGGTCGATGGGAATGCCGCGGCCGTTATCGCGGATGGTAACCGAATAATCTGCGTGCAGCTCCACCTCGATGCGGTTGGCATGGCCCGCCACCGCCTCGTCCATGGAATTGTCCAGCACTTCGGCCACAAGGTGATGCAGCGCGCGTTCATCGGTGCCGCCGATATACATGCCCGGACGTTTGCGGACAGGTTCCAACCCTTCCAGCACCTCAATAGATGACGCGTCATAGGTTTCGGAATTTTGCAAAAGGTCAGACATGTCGTGCTGCTCGATTCTCTCAGGGGAATTTCTACCAGCAATAGACCATTGCGCGGCCCCTGACGCAAGACTTGGTGCCGGACCTGCGGTTGCGCAATAAATGCAAAGTTTGCGGGGCGTTTTGCGCAATGGCGTGCATTTTCGGCATTGACGCGGGCATGTGTCGGGCTTAGGTTCAGCCCACGCTAAAGGGCGGTGAATGGCAATGAAAAATGCACTTGTAATTGTGGTGGGACAGATGCGCATGGGCCGGTGACGGACACCCTATCTGATCCCCATGCGCCCCCGAACCCCGACGGGGGCTTTTTTATGGCCAAAACGCGCGAACGCGACCTTGAATTGACGCCTCGATGGAGCAACACAGATGACACGTCAGATGACCGGAGCGAAAATGGTGGTTCAGGCCCTGAAGGATCAGGGCGTGGAAGTGGTATTCGGCTATCCGGGTGGCGCGGTCCTTCCTATTTATGATGAGATTTTCCAGCAAAATGACATTCGTCATATTCTGGTGCGCCATGAACAGGGCGCGATCCATGCGGCTGAAGGGTATGCGCGGTCCACGGGCAAACCGGGGGTCGTTCTGGTGACATCCGGCCCCGGTGCGACCAATGTTGTGACGGGCATTGTCGATGCGCTGATGGATTCCATCCCGATTGTCGTTCTGTCTGGGCAGGTGCCCACATTCATGATCGGCTCGGATGCCTTTCAGGAAGGCGACACTGTGGGCATCACCCGCCCTTGCACGAAAATGAACTGGCTGGTCAAGGAAACCGACAAGCTGGCGGAAACGATTCATCAGGCATTCCATGTGGCCACCGCAGGCCGCCCCGGTCCGGTCTTGGTGGACATCCCCAAGGATGTGCAATTTGCCACCGGTGCATATGTTGAAAAGCCCAAGGTCAAAACCGACCACTACAAACCGCGCGTCAAGGGCGATACCGACGCAATCACCCGCTTGGTCGAGATGATCGAGACAGCAGAAAAGCCCGTGTTCTATACTGGTGGGGGAGTCATCAATTCCGGCCCCGCTGCCAGCCAGCTTCTGCGCGAACTGGCAGAAGCCACCGGTTTTCCTGTCACGTCAACACTGATGGGGCTGGGGGCATATCCGGCGTCGGGGAAGTCATGGTTGGGCATGTTGGGAATGCACGGCACATATGAAGCCAACTGGGCAATGCATGATTGTGACCTGATGATAAATATCGGGGCGCGTTTCGATGACCGTATCACGGGGCGGCTGAACGCCTTTAGCCCGAATTCGAAGAAAGCCCATATCGACATTGACCCGTCATCCATCAACAAGGTGATCACCGTTGACCTGCCAATCATCGGCGATGTGGGTCATGTGCTGGAAGATGCGCTGAAAATCTGGAAATCACGGGGCCGCAAGGTCAACCGCGAGGCACTGGGGCGCTGGTGGAAACAGATCGAGGAATGGAAATCCGTCGATTGTCTGGCCTACAAGCCCTCCAGCGGGATCATTCGCCCACAACACGCGATTGCCCGTCTGGAAGCGTTGACCAAAGGCATGGACCGCTACATCACCACCGAAGTGGGCCAGCACCAGATGTGGGCCGCGCAATACCTGGGGTTCGAAGATCCCAACCGCTGGATGACATCAGGCGGCCTGGGCACAATGGGCTACGGCCTGCCTGCATCCGTGGGCGTGCAGATCGCGCATCCTGACGCACTTGTCATCAATGTCGCAGGCGAGGCGTCATGGCTGATGAACATGCAGGAAATGGGCACGGCCATGCAATACCGCGCGCCCGTCAAGCAGTTCATCCTGAACAATGAACGCCTTGGCATGGTGCGCCAGTGGCAGGAACTCTTGCATGGCGAACGCTATTCCAGTTCATGGTCCGAAGCCCTGCCCGATTTCGTGAAACTGGCCGAGGCATTTGGCTGCAAGGGCATCCGTTGCGACAACGAGGCCGATCTGGATGACGCCATCCGCGAGATGCTGGCCTATGACGGGCCGGTAATTTTCGATTGTCTGGTGGAAAAGCACGAAAACTGCTTCCCCATGATCCCGTCGGGCAACGCGCATAATGACATGATCCTTGGCGAAGTTGACACGCAGGGTGTTATCGGCGCATCGGGCGCGGTATTGGTGTAAGGAAAGAATATGTCTGCTCTCCAAATCAAAAAAGGCTCGTCCAAGCATTCCGCCTATGACCTGCGCGACCCGAATGCGGAACTTATCGAAACCCATACGCTGGCTGTCAGTGTCGACAATGAATCCGGCGTTCTGGCGCGCGTCATCGGGCTGTTTTCGGCACGCGGCTACAATATCGACAGCCTGACCGTGGCCGAGGTGGACCATCTGGGCCACCGTTCGCGCATTACCGTGGTCACCTCTGGCACGCCGCAGGTTATCACCCAGATCAAGGCGCAACTGGAACGCATGGTTGTTGTGCATGAAGTGCATGACCTGACAGTCGAAGGCCCGTCCGTGCAGCGCGAACTGGCGTTGTTCAAGGTGCAGGGCAAGGGCGAACACAGGATAGAAGCGCTGCGCCTGGCCGAGATTTTTCGCGCCAATGTGGTCGATTCAACACTGGAAAGTTTCATCTTCGAAATGACCGGCACGCCCGAGAAGGTTGACGCATTCGCGGTGCTTATGCAGCCCCTGGGCCTGACAGAGGTTGCGCGCACAGGGGTTGCAGCCTTGGCACGCGGGACAAAATAGCCGGTTGGCAGGGAACCGGGGGGTATGCGCGCACAGGCCGCCTTTGTCGCAACGCGGCCCCCGTGGCCACTCGGGCGGGCTTGATCTTGCGGCCAGCCGCGCTGCATCAGGCAGGGGCCAATGAGTAAGCAACACGACCACGATCTGGTAATTTCACTGATGCGGGCCTTGCCGCAGCCGGTTCTGCTGGTGGATGACAGCGGCATTGTCACAGCGGCCAATTCCGCAGCGCAAGATCTGTTCGGGGCGCGCATTCAGGGCGCGCCGCTTCGCGCGCATTTGCGCCAGCCCGAAGTGACCGCCATGCTGGAAAACGCCCTGTCCGGTGCGGATGGCGGGCAGGCCAATTTCACCGCAACCGGTGTCGCTGTTGAAACCATATGGCAAGTCACAGCGCGGCGTATGGCGGGGCGCGGGTTGGTCATCAGCTTGCATGATGTGTCCGATATTGAAGCGGCCAGCGCACAAAGGCGCGATTTCGTGGCGAATGTCAGCCATGAGCTGCGCTCCCCTCTGACTGTGCTTGCAGGGTTCATCGAAACGCTACAGGGGCCTGCGGGGGATGATCCGGCGGCGCGCGCGGAATTTCTGGGCATCATGTCGGATCAGGCTGCGCGCATGACAGGGCTGGTTGCCGATCTGTTGTCGTTGTCGCGGGTCGAAGCTGTGGAGAAGATACGTCCGCGCGCGCCGGTGGCTGTTGACGCTGTGCTGCATGCAACACTGGCGGCGCTGCGCCCGCGCATTGCCGCCGCCGGAATGGACGTGATCTGCGAGGTGCCGCCCGATCTGCCCCAGGTTCCGGGGGACCATGACCAGCTTGTTCAGGTTTTCAGCAACCTGATCGAGAATGCAGTGAAATATGGCAGCAGCGGCGGGCGGGTCGAAATCGGCGCGCGGGCCTATCAGGTGATGCCGGGCTTCGACGGGCCGGTTGTGCAAGTGAATGTGCATGATTTCGGCGACGGCATTGATCCGGTCTATATTCCGCGCCTGACTGAACGCTTCTACAGGGTCGACAAGGGGCGCGCGCGCGACAGTGGTGGCACAGGGTTGGGGCTTGCGATCGTCAAACACATCCTGTCGCGCCATCGCGGGCGTCTGGTCATTGAAAGCGCTGTCGGCAGTGGGACGCGCGCGGGCGTTATCTTGCCTGTGCGGTGATGTCGCGGACATGCGCGCGCCCTTTGTATTGCTGTTGTATCTTCTGTGTCATGTAACTGTCACATTAGGGGGGTAAGCAGCGAGTGAAGCAGAAGGACCTTTGGCATGAAACCGCATACGCTTTCGTCTTTTGACCGTGATCTG
>NZ_JBHYFM010000040.1:0-10625 GCF_051859525.1 Roseinatronobacter sp.
AGCCGCGCCCGTCCGGTGTATCATCATCAGGGGCACTGGACCGCTGCACCCTCAAGCGCAACGCCAGTCCCTCTAGGTCAGGGGTCTTACCAAGCGCCGCGTCTATCTGTGCCTGAAATTCCGCCACCACAGGCCCCTTGCGCCTGTTGGCTTCCTCAAGGCTATCTGTTTGCAGCGAGCGTTTCAGCTTCGCACGTCCTATCACATCACGCGCTGCACGGGGCACTGGATAGATTACACCCCAGCCCCCGCCCCTATACCGCTCAAGATACCTTGTGTCTTTCTTTGCACCCATTGGGACCGCCTTTGGGACCGTCATTAGGACCGTCTACAGCGTCAACTAACACATTGAAAACAAACAAATCAATAGCTTAATGATCCCTTAGCGTAGTGTCCCATCGTCTCCGCCATTCACTGGCAATCTGTTCGCGTTCGGGAATGCCCGAAAGGGCGTGATCCTGCGGGCCGCATCGTGCCAATGGCTGCCCTGCCCCCGATACGTCACGAAGTTGCGACTTGACAGAACCGCGCGCAGGGCAAATTGCTGTGGCGCGCGCAGCGGACTGTTCCCCCCCTTCCTGGACGGTCGCAGTCGCGCGGGGCACATAACAAAACACCTGCATCCACAGGCAACGCGAGCAACAGGAAGATGAGTATATTCAAGATATTGCGCCTTGCTGCGCTGGCAATCGGGCTGGGCAGCGCCAGTCACGCCACCCCCATGCAATGCGAAGCGGTGATCGAGGGCGAGCCGGTCACGATTTTCTATAACAGTGATGATCCGACATACTCGTCACTGCGCGAACGGTTCCTGCGTCGCGGGCAAACCTGTCCGGGTGCTGTTGTCATCACATATCTTATGCCGGACCTGAGTGCGCAGGAACGCGAGGTCTTCTGCGCGAATTACGATCCGGAAACCGGCAGCCATTCCCTGCCCGCGCAGGGTCGGCGTGACAGTCTGGGGCGCTGTGTGGAACCATCCCGCACCTGCGCGCTGGTCAACACCACCAAGCAGGAGGCCATGGCGCTGATGGGGCTTGGCCAGAAGGCCGAGGATGCCGACGGCCCCGGATTTTTATCGAGTTCGATTTCAGCGGTGACGCATAGTTCCGGCGCGTTGATCCTGTCGGGGAATGCAGGGGCGTTGTCCGGCATGCTGACCTCTGCGGGTACGACCCTTGGGGCGGCAATATCCGCCCCTGCAGTGCTGGTCGGGGCTGCGGCCAGTGTGGTGGTCATCGGTGGCACCGTATATTTGTGCAATGACGAAGCGGACTGATTGAACCGCCGCCGCAAGCATAGCCATCATCGCCAGACGGGGCGGACATGAAAGGGAAGACGGGAACCGATTTCGGCGCTGGATCGAAAAAAGGGGACCAACGGAAAATAGTCGCTTTATTTCAGCATCATGCAGCGGGGGTGGTAGGCCCGGAGGGACTCGAACCCCCAACCAAAGCGTTATGAGCGCTCTGCTCTAACCAATTGAGCTACAGGCCCGCCTGAGCGCGTTGCTACGATCAAAGTCAGCGCTGGTCAAGCACCCTATTGCATATCGGATCGGTTGCCCTGCGCCGCACAATCGGGTATCGCGCGCATCAGTATATTTGGCTGCGAAGGGCTGCAAGGATGTCAGATGGAAAGAACGGGCTAAGCTATGCCCAGGCCGGTGTCGATATTGATGCGGGCAATGCCTTGGTCGAGGCCATCAAGCCCGCAGCCAAGGCAACCGCGCGCGCAGGCGTCATGTCCGGCCTTGGCGGGTTCGGGGCGTTGTTCGACCTGAAAGCGGCCGGATATAGCGACCCTGTGCTGGTCGCGGCAACCGACGGGGTGGGCACCAAGCTGCGCATCGCGATTGACACCGGACATCTGGACACGATCGGCGTGGACCTTGTTGCCATGTGCGTCAATGATCTGGTGTGTCAGGGGGCAGAGCCCCTGTTTTTCCTTGATTATTTCGCCACGGGCAAGCTGGATGTGGCCGACGCGACCCGCATCATCACGGGCATTGCAGCGGGCTGTCAGGCGTCTGGCTGCGCGCTGATCGGTGGCGAGACCGCCGAGATGCCGGGCATGTATGACGCCAAGGATTTCGATCTGGCCGGTTTTGCAGTTGGCGCGATGGAACGCGGCGGCGCATTGCCCGCAGGCGTTGGCGCGGGCGATGTGTTGTTGGGGCTGGCGTCGGACGGGGTGCATTCCAATGGCTACAGTCTGGTGCGCAAGGTGGTGGATCACGCCGGTCTGAGCTGGGACAGCGCGGCCCCGTTTGGCACGGGCAGCCTTGGGGCGGAATTGCTGGCGCCCACGCGGCTGTATGTCAAACCCGCGCTTGCGGCCATTCGTGCAGGCGGCGTGCATGCGCTGGCCCATATCACCGGCGGCGGGCTGACGGAAAACCTGCCGCGCGTGCTGCCTGACGGTTTGGGGGCAGATATTGATCTGGGCAGTTGGGCGCTGCCGCCAGTGTTCACATGGCTGGCGCAATCCGGCGGCATTTCGCAAGGTGAAATGCTGAAAACCTTTAACGCGGGTATCGGCATGGTGCTGGTCGTCGCCGCCGAGCATGCAGATGCGCTGACCGAATTGCTGGGCCAGTCGGGCGAAAGCGTGGCGCGCATTGGCACCGTTACGGACGGGGCCGGAATACGTTACAGCGGACAACTTGCATGAGCTTGCGCGTTGCGATCCTGATTTCAGGGTCGGGGTCCAATATGGTGGCGCTTGCGCAATCCATGCAAGGCGAGCACCCTGCCCGCCCTTGTCTGGTGCTGTCCAATGACCCCGCCGCCAGCGGTCTGGACAAGGCGCGCGACATGGGCATTTCCACAGCCGCCGTGGATCATCGTCCCTTTGGCCGCGACCGCGCCGCGTTCGAGGGGGCGCTGCTGCGCCCGCTGCTGGAGGCACAGCCGGATTTGATTGCGCTGGCGGGGTTCATGCGTGTGCTGACGCCGGAATTTGTCGCACAGTTTGAAGGGCGTATGCTGAACATTCACCCGTCACTTTTGCCGAAATACAAGGGTCTGAACACCCATGCCCGCGCGATTGACGCAGGCGACACCGAGGCGGGCTGCACTGTGCATGAAGTGACAGCCGCACTGGATGACGGGCCGATTCTGGGTCAGGCGCGCGTGCCTGTCTATCCGGATGATACAGCGCAAACACTGGCGGCGCGGGTTCTGCCGATGGAACACAAGCTGTATCCGGCCGTTCTGCGGCGTGTGGCCATGGGCGACCGAAGCCTGCTGACGATCCGGTAGCGCACAGGCGGCACCCCTTCAGGCCAAACACAAACCGGCGGTTCTGCGGGGGTTACAACCGGTTCCCGCTTTTGCGCAACGTATTCTCTAGAATTCCTCATCCGGAAAAACACCCCAGATATGGCGCTTCTCGACCCAGCCGCGCGCGTTATCAACCTCCAGACGGCACCAGTCGATCTGACAACTGCGAAGATGGGCGATAACGCCGCGTTCCAGCAACGCCGCAACACTTGCGCCGGTGTCAGGTGAGTTGTGCATCTGCACCATGTCCCCCTGCACCAGCACCGAGCGCACGCCCGACAGCAAGGCGTAATGCATCCAGCCACCCTGCCCTTCGGCATCTTCGACACGGCGCCAGTGTTCGTATTCAGCGGTCACACGCAGGGGCAGGTCGCGGCGGGTAAAAACCCAGTCTATCCGGTGGGATGTATCAGGCCCGCGCCGCGCATTGCCTTCGCTGGCCTTCATCGTCACATAGCGTGGCAATGGCAGGTTCGTGACCGGCCCGCGTTCGATTTCCACTGCGACAACGGGTGACGCGGCCAATACGGCTGCGAAAAGAACTGCAATCTTCATCATTTTGCCTGTCTGCCCGGGTTTTCCCGTGATCTGTGACCGCTCGTCTTGATGCCATCATTTGGCTGTTTCACTGTAACATTGTGCAATGCGGACTTGCAGCCTGTTCCAGATCAATGCACTTTGCCAGAAAGCCAACGACTTGCAAAGAGGTGAGACGCAGACATGCCCACACAACGCCTGAGTGTTGTCGTAACGCGACGCCTGCCCGATGTGGTTGAAACCCGCCTGAAGGAATTGTTCGACGTCACGTTGCGCGATGACGACACGCCCATGACGCGCGACGAGTTGGCGCGGGCCATGCGCAGCACCGATGTGCTGGTGCCCACCATCACCGACGATATCGACGCAAGCCTGATGGCCGGCGCGGGCGAGCGGCTGAAACTGATTGCCAATTTTGGCGCAGGCGTGGACCATATTGATGTGCAATCCGCCCGCCAGCGCGGCATTCTGGTGTCCAACACCCCCGGTGTTCTGACCGAAGATACCGCTGATATGGCGCTGGCACTGATGCTGGCCGTCACCCGCAAGATACCGCAGGGGTTGCAGGAAATGCAGGGGGGCACATGGCGCGGCTGGTCCCCGCTGGCCAATCTGGGCACGCGCATTGGCGGCAAGCGGCTGGGCATTCTGGGTATGGGGCGCATTGGGCAGGCGGTGGCACGGCGCGCGCAGGCCTTTGGCATGCAGATCCATTACCACAACCGCCGCCGCCTGCGCCCCGAGGTTGAAGAAAAGCTGGAAGCCACATGGTGGGAAAGTCTGGACCAGATGGTGGCGCGCATGGATGTGATTTCCATCAACTGCCCGCACACGCCGTCAACCTTTCACCTGTTGAATGCACGCCGCCTGAAATTGTTGAAACCGACCGCCGTGATCATCAATACCTCGCGCGGGGAGGTGATTGACGAGAACGCGCTGACGCGCGGCCTGCGCGCGGGCGAGATTGCGGGCGCGGGGCTGGATGTGTTCGAGCGCGGCCATGACATCAACCCGCGGCTGCGCGAATTGCCGAATGTGGTGCTGTTGCCGCATATGGGGTCGGCCACATTGGAAGGCCGTGTCGAGATGGGTGAGAAAGTGATCATCAATATCAAGACCTTCGCCGACGGGCACCGCCCGCCGGATCAGGTTTTGCCATCCATGCTGTAAGGCCGCGCCCTCAGGCCGCTTTCCATTTGATCGAACACCCGATGGACGCCACCTGATCGCGCGGGCCTGATCCGGTTTGTGCAATCTGCGCCATGGCTTCATACAGGTCGCGGCGTGCCCCTTCGGGCGCGGGCTTGCGTCCTGCCGCGTCCAGCCGCCCGCGATACTGCAATTCGCCCGCCGCATTCAGGCCGAAGAAATCGGGCGTGCATTCCGCCCCCCATGCCCGTGCAACATTCTGGGTGTCATCATGCAGATAGGGGAACGGAAAGGCGTGTTCGCGCGCCAGCTCGCCCATCTTCTGGAAACTGTCGGCCGGATAGGTTTGCGCATCATTTGCACAGATCGCGGCCACACCCACGCCCAATGCCTGCAAATCACGGGCATCGCGCAAAATACGGTCCAGCGCAGACAGCACATAGGAGCAATGGTTGCAGATAAACATGACCAACGCCCCCTTCGGCCCCATTATGTCCGTCAAGGCATAGCTACGCCCGTCAGTGGCGGGCAGGTTGAAATCGGGTGCCTTCCAGCCGAAATCGCATACAGGTGGGGAAACTGCCATTTTGTCCTCCGGTTCTATGGGGTCTGGGGTCTGCCTGCAGTCTTGCGGGTTCTTTTGCAGGTTGCAACCCGCGCCGCGCAATATGCCTTTGGCCATAATCATGTGCAGGACAGGGCTTATTTTTACCCGTTTTCAAGACTATCATCGCAGCCAGCAGGCAACACGGGCACGTCACATGGCCGATTCCCAAAGACAGGACAGCAAGCCACGCAGCCGCGTGCGCCGCCGCCATGTGTTCTATATTCCCGGCTACGATCCTTTTCCGCCGCGCCGCTACCGCGAGTTATACCGCACCGAATCTGCCCTTCAGGCGGAAATTTCCGGCTACCGGATCAGCCAGAAGCCCCAACCCGCCACAGACGCCCCCTATGGCTGGCAGGTCAGCGCGGCGGTTGACGGGCACAATACCGAAACACAAATTTTCATCCTGCAATGGTCCGATATCGTGCGCGCCTCCATGCAGGCGGGGATCTGGTCCACCTATGTGCTGTTGCTGCGCACGGCGTGGATCTACTTTTCGGGCGGTGTCATGTTCCGGCTGTTCCGCCTGCGCGCGGGGCCGGGAATTGCGGCCATGTATCCGGTGATCATGCTGCTAGGCCAGTTGGCAACCGCGCTTGCTGTGGCGGGGCTGGCGGGTTGGGGGCTGGCGCATGTGCTGCCCCAATGGCTGGCCTATGTGCTGGGGCTGGGCGTGGTGGCGCCCATCCTGCACGGGTTTCGCAAGATTGATGGCAAGTTCTTCGTCCATTACCTGTTGCTGGATTTCGCGTTTACCGCCAAACACCGCGGCCGCAACCCGCCGGAACTGGAAACGCGGCTGGACGAATTTGCCGACCTGATCGCAACGGCGCTGAAAAATCCCGATCTGGACGAAGTTCTGGTCGTGGGCCATTCATCGGGTGTGCATCTGGGCGTGTCGGTGCTGGCGCGGCTGATCCGCGCGGGCCATGCCACTGGCACCGTGCCCGATCTGGGGTTCGTATCGCTGGGCCATGCAATACCGATGCAATCCTACCTGCCCGATGCGCAGGATCTGCGCCGTGATCTGCGCTATTTATCCACCCGTTCCGAACTGTTCTGGCTGGACGTGACGGCCCCCGGCGACGGATGTTGCTATGCACTATGCGATCCGGTCGCCAGTTCCGGCGCGGCACCGGCCAATGGCAAACGCTGGCCCCTGGTGATTTCCGCTGCCTTCACCCAAAGCCTGCTTCCCGAAACCTACCGCAAATTGCGCCGCCGGTATTTCCGGCTGCATTTCCAGTATCTATGCGCGTTCGATGCCCCGAAAGATTACGATTACTTCCTGATAACCGCAGGCCCGCTGACATTGGCAGACCGGTTTCGCGACCGTAAACCGTCTGCGTCTGTATCCTATGACTGCTATCTGCCGCAAAGCGCCCGCCTGCAATGACACGCCCGCCCATGCCACACCACCGCGCCGACCGCGTGCCATTCTGGCGCCATCTGGCCATGTTCCGGCGCGATATCCTGTCCACCCAACCCGCGCGCCTGTACCGCGCCAAAATGGCCGAAGTGAAGCTGCCGTTTCTGCATTCGGTCACGATCAACACGCCCGATCTGGTGCGGCTGGTGCTGCAAGAACGCGCGCGCGATTTCCCGAAATCCGACCGCGTGCGCGAAGGGCTGCGCTTGCTGCTGGGCAATTCGGTCTTTGTGACCAATGGCGCGGAATGGGCACGCCAGCGCCGCATTATTGACCCCGCGTTTGAAGGGGGACGGCTGCGCGACACCTTCCCCGCGATGTGGGACGCCGCACAAGCCGCCGCCATCCGCCTGCAAACCGGACAGGCCGAGATTGAGGAGGAGATGAGTCACGCCGCCGCCGATGTCATTTTTCGCACGCTGTTTTCCGTGCCCATCGCCGATGGCACCGCCACCGAGGTGTATCATACATTCCGCGCCCATCAGCGCAGCGCGCCCATTTTGAACCTTGCAGCCCTTGTGCCCCTGCCCTCATGGATGCCGCGTTTCTTTCCCCGCCAGACGCGGGCCACGGCCGCACGCATCCGCGCGCTGATCACGCAAATGACCACCGACCGCATGGACGCCATTCGGTCCGGCACCGCGCCCGACGATCTGGCCACCAAGATCATGACCACCCGTGACCCTGAAACGGGCAGCCAGTTCGACACGGAAGAAATGGTTGATCAGGTCGCGATTTTCTTTCTTGCGGGGCATGAAACCAGTGCATCCGCGCTGGCATGGAGTTTGTACCTGATTGCCACCCACCCCGACTGGCAGACCCGTCTGGCGCAAGAAGCGCAGGCGCTTGCGCCCTATGTTGCAAGTGGCGCTGCGCCGGAATTCGGACTGCTGAAACGCCTGCCCCTGATCCGCGACACCTTCCGCGAGGCGCTGCGCCTGTATCCACCCGTGCCTATGCTGGTGCGCGAAACAACGCAGGCAGAGTGTTTTCGCGAACGGCATCTGGCACGCGGCGCGCAGGTTATCGTCAGCCCGTGGCATCTGGGACGACACGAAAACATCTGGCCCGACCCGCATGAGTTCCGCCCCGAACGCTGGCAAAACCCCGCCACCAAACACCACGCCCGCGACGGGTTCATTCCGTTTTCAACCGGCCCGCGTGTCTGCACAGGCGCAGGCTTTGCCATGGCCGAGGCTGTCCTGATACTGGCGCGATTGCTGTGCACATGGGAATTCCGCGCCATACCAGACCGCGTGCCCGTGCCCATGGCGCATATGACGGTGCGGTCGCGCGACGGGATCTGGCTGGACCTGCGCGCGCGGGAATAAGGCGCGGAACAAAGGCCGCCGCGCGCGTCCCGAACCTACGCGTCCAGCCCCGCGACATCCCCCACACCCAGCTTCGCAAAAAGCGTTGCGCGACTATCCGCAGCATTGTCCCAATTCGCCGCGCGGCTGGCAAACAGCGTGGCCTGCGAACAATGCACTGGCGGATCACGCAGAATTTTCAGGTGATTCGCACTTAATGTCTCGCCGGTCGATGTGATATCGGCAATCGCTTCTGCGGTCAGGTTCTTGATGGTCCCTTCGGTCGCGCCCTGACTGTCCACAAGCTGGTAATCAGCCACCCCATGGGCGCGCAGATACTCGCGCACCAACCGGTGGTATTTCGTGGCAATGCGCAGCCGGAACCCGTGGCGCGCGCGAAACGCGGCCGCCACCGCATCCAGATCATCCAGCGTTTCGACATCAACCCAGGCCTTGGGCACCGCGACAATCAGGTCGGCATGGCCAAAGCCCATGGGGGCAAGTTCGACAACCTGCGCCTGCCAGTCAGCCAATGTCTCGCGCACCAGATCGGACCCTGTGACCCCCAGATGAATGCGCCCCGCCGCCAGTTCGCGCGGGATTTCGCTGGCCGACAGCAACACCAGTTCCACGCCATCCACCCCCGCGACACTGCCCGCATATTCACGGTCCGCGCCAGTCCGCTTCAATGTCAGGCCGTGGGTTGCAAACCATTCAAAGGTCTTGTCCATCAACCGCCCCTTGGACGGCACGCCCAGTTTCAGCGTCATCTGCGCCCCCCCAATGCAATCAGGCTGTCCGGGCGGATCACCCCCCCAACCGCCGGAATGGCGCGCCCCTGCCCCAGCACCGCCGTCAGCGCATCATAGCGCCCGCCAGTGGCCACAGGCGGCAAATCCGCGCGGTCGGAAATGAAGCCGAAAACGAAACCGTCGTAATATTCCATTGTGGTGCGCCCGAAGCTGGCCTCGAACGGCAGGGCGGCGGTGTCAATGCCCGCATCGTGCAACGCGTCCAGTCGCGCCTCCAGCCGGTCCAGCGCGGGCGCGAGCGCATCCCAGCCCTGCGCGCGCAAATCGCGCGCCACATCGCGCGCGCCCCCGCGCAGGTTCAACACAGCGTCAACTGCCGCGATCTGGCTGACGGACAAGGGCGGGGTGGCGGCATCTTCCAAAAGGGCTGAAATGCGCGCGGCAATCTCGTCGCGGCTGCGCAACCCCACGACCGGCCCTGCCTGCGCCGCAGGGGCGGATTGCAGGGCGCGCAGCAGATCGGCGCGCGGCGCGGCAAGCGGTCCCTGACCGCCCATGCGTTCCAGCAGCGCGCGGAACCGCCTTGGCCGCCAGATATGCCGCATCAGGGCGGCCTTGCGCCGCGCGCTTGTATCCAGCCCCGCAACAGCGGCTTTCAGAATGCCGATATCGCCGGTGACAGGGCGCAGGTCATAGCCGGACAGAAGCTGCGCGAAATGCGCGAACACTTCGGCATCGGCGCGCGCGGCATTGTCGCGCGCAAAGACTTCATACCCCACTTGCAGGTATTCGCGCGCACGCCCTTGATCTTGTTTGCGAAACACCGGCCCCGCATAGCAATAGCGCGCGGGTTCCGCGCCGCCCTGCATATGCGCCTGCACCACCGGCACGGTAAAATCGGGCCGCAGCATCATTTCGCCAAGGGCGGGGTCATGGGTGACATAGGCGCGTGCGCGAATATCCTCGCCATACAGGTCCAGCAGCGTTTCGGCAGGTTGCAGGATATCGGCCGTAACCAGTTGCGCGCCCGCATCCTGCATCTGCGCCAGAAGCGTCTGGGCAAGGGATTGGGCGGCGCTCATCCGTGGCGGTCCAGAATATCGCGCACGGCCCGGACCAGATCGTCGCGGCCCACCTCAACTTGCGCGGGTTGGGATTTCCATTCTTCTACAGTAGCTTGCTGGGCGATCTTCGCACCAAGTATCAAGTCCTTGATCTGCACCACGCCCTTGGCCGCTTCGTCCCCGCCTTGGATAATGGCAATGGGGCTGCCGCGTTTATCCGCATATTTCAACTGGTTGCCGAAGTTTTTGGGATTGCCCAGATACATTTCCGCGCGAATGCCTGCCGCGCGCAGATCATTCACCATACCCATATAATCGGCCATACGGTCGCGGTCCATTACGGTTACAACAACCGGCCCCTGCGCGGTGGTGTCCAGCCGCCCCTTGGCGGCAAGGGCGGCCAGCAGGCGGTCCACGCCAATACTGACACCGGTTGCGGGCACGGACTGGCCGGTAAAACGCTTGACCAGATCATCATACCGCCCGCCGCCTG
>NZ_JBHYFM010000041.1:0-9988 GCF_051859525.1 Roseinatronobacter sp.
GCCCAAGGCAACCAACCGCGTTCCCGCCGCCGGTGAAGCGCTATCTAGGCAATCAAACAAATACACGCAAGAGACAAATCAAAGAAAAAATGAAAAAAAGACAAGGCAAGGCGTCAAACCCTTGTAAACAAGGGCGCGGGCGAATGCGAAAATCCTGGCCGGAACGCCAGCCCCGTTGCAGGGCACTGCAATCTTGCCCGTGCCTGCCCCTGAAAAGCGAAACGGCGGCCTTGAGAGGCCGCCGACAATCCGAAAAACGCCGCGATAGTGATCCTTCAGCGCTTCGCGCGACCGAAATCGGGGGCAGCCGTATCCTGACCCGCCTCGATGATTCCCCGACGAATCGCTCGGGTGCGCGAAAAATAGTCATGCAGCAACGCGCCATCGCCAGTGCGAATCGCACGTTGCAGGGCGAAAAGCTCCTCGGTGAAGCGGCCCAGCACCTCCAGGGTGGCGTCCTTGTTGGTCAGGAACACATCGCGCCACATTGTCGGGTCGGATGCAGCGATTCGCGTGAAGTCCCGAAACCCCGCTGCGGAATACTTGATCACCTCGCTGTCGGTTACGCGACGCAGATCATCGGCAACGCCCACCATCGTATAGGCGATCAAATGCGGTGTGTGGCTGGTGACCGCCAGCACAAGGTCATGATGCGGCGGGTCCATCAGATCGACATGCGCACCGATCCCCTGCCAGAAGGAAATCAACCGCTGGAGTTCGGGACTGTCATTCCCGTCAATCGGGGTCAGGATACACCAGCGGTTGTCGAACAATTCCGCGAACCCCGCGCGGGGGCCGGAATGTTCGGTCCCCGCAAGCGGATGGCCGGGAATGAAATTCGCATGGTCAGGCAAATGCGGCGCAACAGCATCGATCACCGCCTGTTTGACCGAGCCGACATCGGTGACGGTCGCACCGGCGTCCAGAAACGGCGCAATTTCCTGTGCGATTTCCGCCATCGCGCCCACAGGGACGCACAGCACAATCAAGTCCGCCCCGACGACGGCTTCGGCAGCGGTTTCGGTGACAGTGTCAACCAAGCCGATTTCACCTGCGATCTGACGGGTCTCGGCAGAGCGCGCGGTGCCCACAATATGCCCAGCCAGCCCAGCGCGACGGATGGCATGCGCCATGGACGATGCAATCAGCCCCAGACCAATGAAAGCGACGCGCTGGTAAATTGCGCTCATGTTTGTTGCTCCATGAATTGGGTGATCACATGCAGCACGCGCCGGCAGGCAGATTCGTCGCCAATGGTAATGCGCAGGCATTCCGGCAGGCCATAGCTGTCCACCTTGCGAACAATCAGACCATCCGCCAGCAATGCCGCATTACAAGCATCCGCCTGCGCAGGATCACGAAAGCGCGCCAGTACGAAATTGGCGAATGACGGGTCCGTGGCCACCCCGATGGCATTCAGCCTGTCCGCCAGCCAGACACGCATACGCGCATTCTCGGCCAGGCTGCGGGCGATATGGGCATCATCACCCAATGCGGCTTCGGCGACATCCTGTTGTGTGCTCGACAGGTTGAAAGGGCCACGCACCCGCGACAGCACGTCAATGACGTGCTGCGGACCATAGCCCCAGCCCACGCGCAGGCCACCAAGGCCGAAAAGTTTTGAAAACGTGCGCGTCATCACCACATTTTGCCGCGCATCCACCAGCGCCGCGCCGCCGTCATACCCGTCGGCATATTCGGCATATGCCCCGTCCAGAACCAGCAGCGCGTTGGGCGGCATGTTCTGCGCAAGGCGTTCCAGATCGGCCAGCGGGACCATCGTGCCCGTAGGGTTGTTCGGGTTTGCAATGAACACAAGGCGCGTGCGGTCGGTGCAGGCGGCAAGAATTGCATCGACATCGGTGGTCCGGTTCTGTTCCGGCGCGACAACCGGTGTCGCGCCCGCAGCCAGTGCGGAAATGCGATACATCAGAAAGCCGTGCTGGCTGTAGACCACTTCATCACCCGGGCCTGCATAGGCCTGACACAGGAAGGTTATGATCTCATCCGAGCCCGCGCCGCAAATGATGCGCGCGGGGTCCAGCCCGAACCGCGCGGCAATCGCGCCGCGCAGCGCGGCATGGTCGGTGGACGGGTAACGATGCAGATCATGGCCCGCGCGCAAATATGCCTGCCGCGCCAGGTCGCCCGCCCCGAATGGGTTTTCATTTGACGACAATTTCACGGCATCATCACGTCCGGCAATCTTGGATGTGCCGCCCTGATACAGGGCAATATCCAGAATACCGGGTTGCGGTTGAATAGCAGTACTCATGCTGGGTCGTCCTTCGGCAATATTCAGCGCATGTCATAGCGCCCTGCCCCCCCCGAGACCAGTGCAGAAGTTCACCAGTTCAGCAAGGCGTTGCAGGCGTTGCACTTGTGCCGCGTCACCTAGTCGGTTTTGTCGTCCACGCCTTTGCTGTCACTGTCCTCATCGAAGCGGCCCAACTGGCTGGCGCGGGGGAATGTGCCTGTCTCGGTGCGGGTGCGGGTTCCCAGAACGGGACGATTCTCGGACACTTTGGCGGAATCTTCACGCATCACGATATACACGCCGCTTGAAATGATGACTGCCGCACCAAGGACAGTAAACGCATCCAGCGCCTCGCCGAAGAAAATGGCGCCAAACAACGCGGCCCAGATGATCTGGGAATATTGCATCGGGGCAATCTGGATCGCAGATGACAGCTTATAGGCAGCGATCACACACAGACTGGCAACAAACGCCATCGCTGCCATCGCGGCCCATGCGCCCAGATCGGCAAGCGGCATCGGTTGGTATACAAACGGCAAGGCCAGCCCCATAACCCCGAGATTGGCCATCAACGGATAGACAAGCAAAACAACATTGCGTTCTTCCTGCCCGATTTTGCGCACGATGATCGCGGATACAGCGCCGCCCAATGCCCCCAGCAGCGCCGCCAGATGCCCAAGGCTGATGCCGTCCCCCTGCCCCGGCCGCAAAACAATCAAGACACCGATCAAGCCCACGACAACAGCGCCGCTGCGCCGCCAGCCGACCTTCTCGCCCAACATGGGGACGGACAGCAGGGTAATCAGCAGCGGCGTCGCAAAAAGGATCGCGTAAACCTGCGTCATCGGCAAAACCGTGAAGGCATAAAATACGCTGACGCCGGTCCATACCGCAGCGGCCGTTCGCAACGCTGTCCATCCCGGACGACGCGGCAGCAGGTTGCCATCGGTCTTGTCGCGCATCAGCATCAAAAACGCGAGCGGCAGACTTAGCAAAACGCTGAAAAATACAATCTGGACAGGGCTGTAACTGCCGCCAAGTGTTTTAACGACCACATCATGCGCTGAAAACAGGGCATACGCGATCAGGGCCAGTAGCGGCCCCGCGAAAGGAGATTTGAAGATACGGCTCATTGCGGTTGATCTTTCACTGCCCTGACATGATACCGCTATCATGCCTGTGCATTCACGATCAAGTCAGCTGGACGCCGGATGCCAGTCAATCACGGCATCACCCGCCTGCATGGCCGGTTGCGCCCGATCAAACCGCAGATACGCGATTGCCTGCCCGCCCTTTTGGGTGAATACCTGCCCGGCAACTTTCTGGCCTGCCATGATATCCGCACCGACCGGCGCCGCACCGCGGATTGCGACCGTCACGAACCCTTTGCGCAGGTCGGTCTTGTGATGCATGCGCGCCGTAACTTCCTGCCCGACATAGCACCCCTTGCGAAAATCAACGCCATTCAGTCGCGGCAAACCGGCTTCCAGCACGAAGGTTTCACCGGGGACAAGCTCGATCAGGGATTCGGGCACGCAATGGGCCACGCGCAGCGCATCCCAATCTGTGCCATCATCGGGCAGGTCCGTCCCGTATAACCGCCAGCCCATGGCGGGGTGGCGCGGGTCCGCAACGGCCCCTTCCGGCATCGGCCCTGTGCCGCGGCTGACCGGAATATCAGCACGTTCCAGCGCGACAGGGGATCGCAGCTTGTACATGCTCAGGCGTTTGAACAGATCGTCAGCCAAGGGTTCGGCAACATCAAGCAGAATATCATCGCCCCATGCCACAACAAAGAAATCGGCCAGATATTTCCCCTGTGGTGTCAGCAACGCGGCATAAACTGGTTCCTTCGGGCCAAGCCTGCGGACGTCATTGGTGACAAGACCCTGCAAGAATGCAGCAGGGTCTGTGCCGGACAGTTTGATGATGGCGCGTTTCAATACATCCTCCTGGCTGATGTGACTGTAAGTATAGTCACCAGACCATGTCCGGAACAGGGGGATCAGTGCGCAGGCCGGATGAAGGTGCCGTTGCGCAATTCCCGCATGGCCTGCTGGATTTCCTCGCGGGTGTTCATGACAATCGGCCCATGCCATGCAACGGGTTCCTGCAAGGGTGCGCCCGAGACCAGCAAGAAGCGCACGCCTTCCTCTCCGGCTTGAACGGTCACTTCCTCGCCGGTGCCAAAGCGGATCAGGGTCCGGTCACCGGACATGTCGCGGATATTCACTTCCTCGCCCATGACTTCTTTTTCCAGCAACACGCCTGTTG
This sequence comes from Roseinatronobacter sp., assembly GCF_051859525.1. Classification (NCBI taxonomy): domain Bacteria; kingdom Pseudomonadati; phylum Pseudomonadota; class Alphaproteobacteria; order Rhodobacterales; family Paracoccaceae; genus Roseinatronobacter; species Roseinatronobacter sp. Next base: position 4,532 of record NZ_JBHYFM010000041.1, read on the forward strand.
GCTGCGACGCATCCGCAAACGCGCCGGACCCCGCGAATACATAGGCAAACGCACGTCGGTAGGTATCCACCTTGAAGGTTTTTCGCACGCCCGGCGGGACGGATATATCCAGATATTGCGGATCGGCGGCAATCCCGTCCACTGGGCCACGCTTGCCCCAGAATTCGCCAACCACCACGCGCACGCGTGTGCCGTCATCGTCAATAACTTCGGGAATTTCACCGGACTGGACATCCTGATAACGCGGCGCGGTCATTTTAAGGCTGCCGGGCAGGTTTGCCCAAAGCTGGAAGCCGTGCATCTGGCCCCTGGCGTTCCCGCGCGGCATTTCCTGATGCATAATGCCCGACCCCGCCGTCATCCACTGCACATCGCCCGCACCAAGCGTTCCACGGTTGCCAAGGCTGTCCCCATGCTCCACCTCGCCGGCAAGCACATAGGTGATGGTTTCTATGCCGCGATGCGGATGCCACGGGAAGCCACGCAGGTAATGTTCGGGAATTTCATTGCGGAAGTCATCGAACAGCAAGAACGGGTCCAGCTCGCTCGGGTCCTGAAAGCCGAATGCGCGGTGCAAATGGACGCCTGCCCCTTCCATGGTGGGCACAGCCTTGCGGGTTTCGAGTGTGGGGCGAATGGACATATCGGACTCCGATCATTGTGTCGCTGCGGATTGATACGAAGATCGTTCCGGATATGATCGTTTACAACTGCGATTTTATGAACCCGTCATGTTCAATTACGCACAGGCCACCGCACGCCCGGCCAGATTAGCGACACATGCCCACGGCCTAGCGCAGCAGGACAAACGCCAACGCAGCGGCACCGCATAGTAGCGCCAGAACACCAGCAAGGGGCAAGACCTTGTGCGCGACACGGGTCCAGCCGCGCGTACCCGCGGCCTCGTCACACTCGCCAGCCCGCAACCTGCGCGCAAAATCGCCCAGCAAAACCCCGTCCAGCACAGGATCACCAAAATGCTGCGCGGAATCAACGGGGCGGGCACCGTGATAGCGCCGCCGCGACCGCATGTCGGGCCATCTTGTCCACACATCGCGCGGCGGATGGACCGGCAGCCTGATCACGGCAGGGTTGGCGACAATGCCAACTCTGGCCTGCCGCATCGACAAGGGTTCGGAACGCCGCATAAAATTCCCCTTCGGGCTGGAGTATCAGTTTTGTTGCAAGCCAGGATATGTCGCGCAGCAGTGGATCTGCGCCATGGATCACAATACCAGACGCAGTTTAACAAGCGGTTAGCGGCGCGATTGTCGTCTGCGTCCGGGCACCCGCGACGCGAAATCGGGTGGCCGTTTTGCGACCCAGGCGGCAAATTTCGCCAGCCTTGGATGCGCGCGCAGGGCCTCGACTGTGTTGAAATGTCGCGCAAGGTCACTTTCGCTTAGTGCGGCATGAATTTCACGGTGACAAATATGATGCAGCAGAACCACCGGCCCGCCCTTGCCCCCGCGCAGTTTCGGGACCAGATGGTGCTGACTTTGCGGAACATTTTCCGGAATGGGCCGACCGCATAACGGACAAATCGGATCAACCTGCGGATAGGACGTATTTGTCATTATGACAGACCCTGACTTGCCCGAAAGACGAACCTTATTTACAGTTGGACCGATGCATCAGGCAAACCAAGTTTCAGTGAAAGCAGTTTTAGGGGGGATACACGAGAATGACATCTGAAAGACAACATGATTCCGCCGAGATTGCACAATTGCTGGAGAACTGGGACGCAGCGCTTCAGACCCGCGATCCCGGAACTGTTGCCGCGCTTTATGCACCTGACGCGATATTGTTGCCGACCGTGTCCAACGAAGTTCGCAAAACACCCGAAGCGATCCGCGATTACTTCACGTCCTTCCTGAAGTTCCAGCCGCGTGCAAGGGTGATGGACCAGAACATCAGGCTGTTCGACAACCTGTCCGTGAATTCCGGTGTCTATGAAATCACCCTGACAGGCGAGGAGGTCGAAACCAAGGTGATTTGCCGGTACACATTCATCTATCGTTGGTATGATGGCGGGTGGAAAATCATCGAACACCACTCATCGGCGATGCCGGAATGACACAAAACACCTATTTTCAGGCCCTGCGCGGGCACGGCCTGAAATCCCTGCCTTATTCTTGCTGCATTTTATAATTAATTTATTCCCTTTGTATGTTTGGTACGGCGCAGAAAGTCAGATGTGCTTCGGGCATATTTCTGTGCGTGGCAACGTGAAACGGCAAAGGGGCAGCAATGGGAACAGTCGTTCACCTTAGGCAACGTGACGCCATCGACGTCGATTCAAACCGTATCGCGGGTATGTTCAGGCGCATGGGCGCTGTGCAGGCAGAAATGACCATCATGACGGCAATGGGACATCTGGCCCGCTGCCTGCGCGACACCGAGACCGCGCTGCGGGACAACAAAATCGATCAGGTTCCGCAATACACACAATCGGCCCGCATATATGCCGAAGATATCGGGCTGATCTCACTGGCAGCAATCCTTGCCCAGCTTGAATCCGCCTGCCAAGGTCAGGATAACCCCGCAATACATGCCCTGTGGCAGCGTGCGGCGCGGGTGGGCGACAGATCATTCGTGGATTTATGGGAGCTTCCGCTTCTTCAGATGTAATTATGTGCGGGCTGTGACACCGTAGCGATTTCATACCAACATGCCCCACAATCAGCCCGTGTCACATACTGCATATGTGCAAATCCTGCACATGCCGCCAAATTGCGGCGCGAATCCGGTTTCCCCTGCTGGTGAATGTGATCTAGTGTCGGACATATCCGACACCGATTGAAAAGCGATCATGACCGAGTTCACACCCCACCCCGCCCTGCGTTTTGCTGCCGCGACAGGCCGCACTGTTCCGTTGCACCTTGTCAGCAAGGATGAACTTCCAAGCTGGCTGGACATGCAACCCCGACGCATGCGTGCATGGCTGGAGGCAACAGGTTTCACAGCAAATTCCGGCACTGTCGCCCTTGTTCCTGATCCGGACGGGGCGCTTGTTGCCGCAGCCGTCGGCCTTGGGTCAGACACGGACCGCCAGCGCAGCCGCTTTTGCCTTGGTGGCGCGCGCCCCAAACTGCCTTCCGTGACCTTTCATCTGGAACATGCGTCTTCCTGCGCATCGATGGACGAGGAAATGCTGGGCTGGCTGCTGGCGGGATATCGCTATGACAGGTTCCGCAGCACGGCACAGCATCCGCTTGCCGACATGGTCGCACCCGCAGCGGTTGACGTAGCAAGGCTGGAAGCGATTGCCGAAGGCGAGGCCCTGACCCGCGACCTTATCACCACACCGGCATCCCATATGGGACCAGAGGAATTGGAGGCCGCCTTTGTCGGGCTTGCGAACAGCTTCGGCGCAGATGTGTCGGTGATTTACGGTGATGACCTGCTGTATCAGAACTTCCCGCTGGTCCACGCTGTTGGCCGCGCATCGGATCGCAGCCCGCGCCTGCTGGACATGCGCTGGGGCGATAGCGGCCCACAACTGACCTTGGTGGGCAAGGGGGTTTGCTTTGACACAGGCGGGCTGAACCTGAAACCGGGCGCATCAATGGGGTTGATGAAAAAGGATATGGGCGGCGCGGCAACCGTAATGGGGCTTGCGCAGATGATCATGGCACAGGGGTGGCCGGTGCGCCTGCGGGTGATCGTGCCCGCAGTTGAAAATGCCGTGTCGGGCAATGCCATGCGGCCCGGTGACATTCTGCAATCACGCAAGGGACTGAGCATCGAGGTCAACAACACCGACGCCGAGGGGCGGCTGGTATTGGCCGACGCACTGGCACTGGCAGATGAAGACACGCCCGACATGATTGTTTGCATGGCCACATTGACAGGCGCGGCACGCGTGGCGCTTGGGCCGGAAGTCGCGCCCTTCTTCACCCGCGATCAGGCCCTGAGTGCGGCACTCCAGCAATCAGGCGCGGCAGTGCGCGATCCGGTGTGGCCGCTGCCATTGCATCCGGGATATGAAACCAAAATCCAGCCCGGAATTGCCGATCTGGACAACGCCCCCAGCGGGGGAATGGCCGGTGCAATCACCGCAGCACTGTTCCTGCACAGGTTTGTCGAGAATTCCCCGCGATTCGTTCATTTTGACATCTATGGCTATCAGCCCAATGCGGCACCTGCCTGCCCGAAAGGCGGGATTGGCCAGGCCGCCCGCGCCATCTTCGACGCACTGCCGGCCGCGTTGAACCTGTGACGGATGCGCGCCTGACCCCTTTCAGCGGACGCATCGCCCTGGAGGTGCTGCGCAATTCGCTTGATGCCCCGCAATACACCACCGGCACCGCCATGCGCTGCCGTGCGCCAGTGGCCGATTTGCTGCGCCGCCCTGACGGCCCGCGCGACAGGCAGGTCCTGCGCGGCGCGGCTGTGACCCTTATTGATCAGCACGATGGATATTCCTTCGTGCAAATGCAGGCTGACGGGTATTGCGGCTGGGTGTCCGACACCGCACTGACACCCGACCACACGGTAACCCATCGTGTTTGCACGCGCGCAACCCATCTTTACGCCCGCCCGAACCTGAAAAGCCCCGACATTTGCACGCTGTCGCTGAATGCCCAGCTGCTTGTCACTGACAAGGAAGGGCCGTTCCTGCGCACAGAGTGCGGATATTGGGTGCCCGCGCAACATGTCTGCTTGCTGGAACACCGCGCAACCGATCCGGTAAGCGTTGCCGAATTGCTGCTCGGCACACCCTATTTGTGGGGCGGGAACACAAGCGCGGGCATTGACTGCTCCGGACTTGTGCAGGTCGCGTTCAACGCCTGTGGACAGCCTTGTCCGGCCGATAGTGATTTGCAGGCACACGCCTTCGGGAAGCCGCTGGTATCGGGCACGCCCCCGCGACGCGGTGATTTGCTGTTCTGGAAGGGGCATGTGGCCTTTGTCAGCGACCATGACACCATTCTACACGCCAATGCACACAGCATGTCGGTCACCGTCGAGGGCCGCTTGTCCGCCATGCGCCGGATTGCACCGGAAGCCGCATTCATTGGCCACAGCCGCCCCCGTTTCTAAAGCATGTCACATTCATTCGCATGCTTGAGGCATGCTCTAACTTATTGATTTCAAGTGTTCAGGAAGCTCAAAATCAGCTCCCGGTTTTGAACAATATATTCAAGCAGAATATGTGCACCGGCACATAACAGATCGCGGTTCAATGACCGACCTGCCCCGCGCCACCGCAGGGCTTTGGGTCTGGTTCCAGTGCAACAGGATGGCGCAAGCGAGCTAAAACTGTATATCCTGCCACGATATCGGAGACCATGACGACAGAGCAGCACGAGCAATACCTTCGAGGCAACCTATAAGCTACCTGCGAAAGCGCAGCTATCGCTCAAACAAAGCGCTCGTTAAATGGTGCCCGGGGGCGGAATCGAACCACCGACACGAGGATTTTCAATCCACTGCTCTACCCCTGAGCTACCC
>NZ_JBHYFM010000042.1:0-9292 GCF_051859525.1 Roseinatronobacter sp.
GCGCCGGTTCTGGTCTGGTATCTGCTGGGCGAGGATCCGGGCCAGTTGACGCTGGTGGGGGGCGCGGTGGTGATTGCGGTGCTGCTGGCGTCGAATCTGGTGGTGATGTGGCAGTTGCGCCGCAACCGGATGCTGGTGCGGTAGGGGCAGTGATCGCGGTGCGCCAGAGGTGCGGGTTGTCGCCCCTTAGGGGACAGTCATGCTTGGATAAAGCCCGCGCCATCGGCAGGCCGCGGGACGGCCCGCCGAGGGTGCGGCGGCCTGCGGCCTTGATTCCGCACCTAGGGTAATACCCAGTATCGCCTAGCTGTTTTCACGCACCTGCACAGCTTCTGAAAAATCTGCGAAGAATTTTGTGGCCAGCTTCTTGGCCGTGCCCTGAATCAAGCGGCTGCCAAGCTGCGCCAGTTTGCCGCCGATTTCGGCCCGCGCCTGATAGCGCAGCAGGGTCTGGCCGTCGGGTTGTGCCTCCAGTTCCACAGTGGCGCCGCCCTTGGCAAATCCCGCCGCGCCGCCGGACCCTTCGCCTGTCAGCGAAAAACGGCGCGGCGGGTCTTCGGGGTTCAGGGTGACATTGCCGCTGAAACGCGCCTTGACCGGCCCGATTTTCAGCGTGACCTTGGCTTCCAGTTCGGTGTCGGAATGCTTGATCAATTCCTCGCAGCCCGGAATGCTGTCTTGCAGGATTTCGGGATCGTTCAGCGCGGCATAGACCGTTTCAATCGGTGCGGGGATCAGGATTTCATCTTGCAGGTCCATGGGGCCTTTTTCCTTTCTTGGGGTATTCTAACAACAGGGAAACTTGATTTTCGCCAGAATTTCGGCCTGCTCGGCGGTCAGGCGCGGCCAGAAGCGTGACAGGATGCGGCGCAAACCGGTCATGTGCGCCGTCCCTTGCGGCGGGTTGCCACGATCTGAGCAAGGATCGACAGGGCGATTTCTTCCGGCGTGATGGCGTGCAGGTCCAGTCCTGCGGGGGCGTGAACCTGCGCCAGTGCCTGTGCGCACACACCGTCTGATTGCAGGCGCGTGGCCAGTGTGGCGAATTTGCGTTTGCTGCCCACGAAGGCCACATATTCCGCCCCGCAGGCCAGTGCGGCCCGCAAGGCCGCGTCATCGCCCTTGCCCTGCGTCGCAATGACAACAAAACGCTGGCGGTCGGGCGCGGTGTCAAACGCGAAACTGTCGCAGCATGCGTCAATTTCCGGCAACGGGTCGGGCAGGGCACCCGGTGCGCAAAGTGTGCGGTGCATGTCAAACCGCGCCGACAGGTCCGCCAGCGCCAGCGCCACAGGCCCCGCCCCGCAGATGACCAGTTGCGGCAAGGGCAGGACCGGTTCGACGAAGATGTCCATCGACCCTTTGGACGGGCAGCCATTGCGGGCAAAGCGAATGCCGTCACGCTGCTCGCCTGCGGTGACGCCTTCGGCATCCAGCAGGTCGGACGGGCGCAGGGATATGAATTGCGGCTGGCCCGCCTCCAGCGCCTCCAGCGCGGCGCGGCTGACGGCTGCGCGCGCGCAGCCCCCGCCAACCCAGCCTTCGGTCAGGGTGCCGTCCGCAAGGATCAGCGCCTTGGCCCCCGGTTTGGCAGATGTGGCGTCCACCGTGCGCACGATGGTGGCAATGGCAAACGGCTGGCCCGCGCGGCGCAGGCGGTCCATTTCACTGTTCAGGCGCGTATGGGCAGTTGCAGACAGGGTCATAGGTGGGCAAGCTCCGGTTCCAGTCGGGCCAGATCGGCCAGGGTGGTGGCGGGGGCGAACAGGTCCAGATGGGGCAGCGCCGCGGCCATGCCGCCCGCAACCGGCGCATAGTCGCGCCACCCCTTCAGCGGGTTCAGCCAGATGATACGGCAGCCCCGCTTTTTCAACTGCGCCAAAGCGGTGCCAAGCTGGTCGGGGCTGGCGCTGTCATACCCGTCGGACAGAATGACAACCACGCTGCGCCCGTTGACAAAGCGGCGTGCATAGCTGCGCGCGAACAGGTCCAGATTGGCCCCGATGCGCGACCCGCCGCCAACCCCTTCGGCCAGAAGTGACAGCCGGTTCAGCATACGCAGCGGGTCGTCATCGTGCAGCGCGGTGGTGATACGCACAAGGCCCGTGTGAAACAGATAGGCGTCTGCGGTCGGGTCCGCGCGCGTAAGCCCCGTGATGAACGCCAGATAGGGGCGGGTATAGGCCAGCATGGACCCCGACACATCGCACAGAACCACCAGTTTCACGGGCCGGTCGGGGCGGGTGCGGCGGTGCAGGTGCAACGGTTCGCCGCCCGTGGACAGGGCTGTGCGCAGCGTGCAGCGCAAATCCACGCCGCGCCCGCGCCTGTGCGCCCGCCTGCGCCGCGACCGGCGGTCGCGGATGGCCGCCCCCAGCCGCGCGGCAATGGTTTCGGCGTGGCGAATATCATCTGGGCTGACCAGTTCGCGCAAATCGCGGCGCATCAGGTTGGCAACCCCTGTGGCCATTAACCGGCCCGTCCCGCCACTTTCGCTTGCGCCGCTGTCCTGCCCGTCATCGGGGGCGTGCGCCTTGCCGGTGCCTGTGGCCATGCCGTCGCCTGTGCGACCCGCCCGCTGGCGGTCTGTGCCGGTGCTGCGCGATTGGGTGACCCGCGCGCGAACGCGCCCGTTATTCAGCCAGAAGGCGTTGAACACATCGTCAAAGCGCGCGGATTGGTCCGCATCGCTGGCGCAGACCGCCTTTAGCGCGCGGCACACGGTTTCGGGGGCCAGATTGTCCAGCGTGGTCAGCGCCTTCATGGCAAGGCCGGTTTCCGCGACGCCCAGATGAAACCCCGCACCGCGCAAATGCGCCATGAACCCCGACAGCCGCGCGGCGGGGCCGGGGTCGCGCGCGGCAAAGCGGGTGGCGCGCGACGGGCGGTTCAGGGTCAGGTCGCGCGTCATGCTGCGCGGCCTGCAAGGCGCGCGGCCACCTCGGGCGGGATGGCGGCGCGGTCGGATCTGGTTTTCAGCAATGTGGCCAGTGCCGCCGCCAATGCGGCGGGGTCCGCGCCCAGATCATTGACGCCAAGCCCGCCAAGGGCTGCGGCAAAATCCAGCATTTCGGCAATGCCCGGTTTCTTTTCCAGATCCTCGGCGCGCAGGGCCTGAACAAATGCCACGATCTGGCGGCCAAGGGCGGCGTCAATGTCGGGGTTGCGGGCCGACAGGATGGCCAGTTCGGTGTCGCGGTCGGGGTAATCGACATAGGCATACAGGCACCGTCTGCGCAGTGCGTCCGACAGATCGCGCGTGCCGTTCGCGGTCAGGATGACATGGGGGCGCGATCTGGCGGTTATGGTGCCCAGTTCGGGGATGGTTATCTGGAAATCCGACAGCACCTCTAGCAAATAGGCCTCGAACTCCTCATCCGCGCGGTCGATTTCGTCGATCAGCAGCACAGGCGCCTGTTCGCGGCGGATGGCGGCCAGAAGCGGGCGTTCCAGAAGGTAGTCTTCTGAAAAAATGCGCGATTCCGCCTGACGGGCGGATTCGCCATCTTCGACAGCGGCGCGGATGGACAGTAATTGCCGCTGGTAGTTCCATTCATAAATGGCCTGCGCGGCGTCCAGCCCTTCATAGCATTGCAGGCGCAACAATTCGGTGTCCAGCATTGCGGAGAGGGCGCGCGCGATTTCGGTTTTGCCAACGCCTGCCGCCCCTTCCAGCAGCAGCGGGCGGCCCAGCGTCAGTGCCAGATGCAGCGCCATGGCCAGATCAGGATGCGCGACATAGCCCTGCGCGCGCAGTTTTTCCGTTAGGGTTTGCGGGTTTTCCATGGGTAAAACGGGGGCGCGGGTGGTGCGCGCGCCCCCTGTCCTTTCAGCCGTGCAGGCCAAGCTGGTTGGCAATTTTCCATAGGCGCCAATGGTCATGGGGCATATGCGACTGGCGCAGCCCAAACGCGCGGAACGCGTCATGCACCGCATTGGAAAACGCGGGCACACCGCCGACATTGGGGCTTTCGCCCACCCCCTTGGCCCCGATCGGGTGGTGCGGGGACGGGGTTTCGGTGTGGTCGGTGGTGTAATTGGGCGTTTCCCATGCTGTGGGCAGGAAAAAGTCCATCAAGGTGCCGGTCTTGCAATTGCCCATGTCGTCATAGGCGATTTCCTGACCCATCGCGATGGCCAGCGCTTCGGTCAGGCCGCCGTGAACCTGCCCTTCGATCACCATCGGGTTGATGCGCGTGCCGCAATCATCCAGCGCGTAGAACTGGCGGATTTCATGCTCGCCCGTGTCCACATCCACCTCCATGACGCAGATATAGGCCCCGAACGGGTAGGTCATGTTGGGCGGGTCATAGTAGCTTACGGCCTCCAACCCCGGTTCAATGCCGGGAATGGCCTGATTATAGGCCGCATAGGCGATGTCCTTCATGGTTTTGAACCGTTCGGGCGCGCCCTTGACCACAAAGCGGTCAATGTCGAATTCCACGTCATTGTCGTGCACTTCCAGCAGATAGGCCGCGATCATCTGCGCCTTGGCGCGGATTTTGCGCCCTGCCATGGCGGTGGCGGCCCCTGCCACGGGGGTGGAGCGTGACCCGTACGTGCCAAGGCCGTAGGGGGCCGTGTCGGTGTCGCCTTCTTCAATGGTGATGGAATCAGCGGGAATGCCGATTTCGGTTGCCAGAATTTGCGCGAAGGTGGTGGCGTGGCCCTGCCCCTGCGATATGGTGCCAAGGCGGGCAATGGCGCTGCCGGTGGGGTGGATGCGGATTTCGCAACTGTCGAACATGCCCATGCCCAGAATGTCGCAATTCTTGACTGGCCCTGCGCCCACGATTTCGGTGAAATGCGTCAGGCCAATGCCCATCAGCTTGCGGGTTTCGCCACGATTGAAGGCCGCCACGCGTTCGGCCTGTTCGCGCCGCAGGCCCGCATAATCCACGGCCTCCAGCGCCTTGGTCCATGCGGTGTGGTAATCCCCGCTGTCATATTCCCACCCCAGCGCCGAGGTATAGGGGAACTGGTCGGCGCGGATGAAGTTCTTCGCGCGCAGCTCTGCCGCGTCCATGCCCAGTTCAATCGCCAGCACCTCGATCATGCGTTCGATGAAATAGGCAGCTTCGGTCACGCGGAACGAACAGCGATAGGCCACGCCCCCCGGTGCCTTGTTGGTATAGACCCCGTCAACGCCCACATAGGCCACCGGAATGTCATAACTGCCTGTGCAGATATGGAAGAAACCGGCGGGAAACTTGGTCGGGTCCGCGCAGGCGTCAAATGCGCCATGGTCTGCGGTCACATGGCACCACAGGCCGGTGATCTTGCCGTCCCTGGTGGCGGCAATCTTGCCTTTCATCCAGTAATCGCGGGCAAATGCCGTGGCCATCAGGTTTTCCATCCGGTCCTCGACCCATTTGACGGGGCGGCCTGTCACAATGCTGGCCACGATGGAACAGACATAGCCCGGATACACCCCCACCTTGTTGCCGAACCCGCCGCCAATATCGGGCGAGACGACGCGGATATTGTGTTCCTCGATCCCTGATAGCAGGGACGCGACCGTGCGCACGACATGGGGCGCCTGAAACGTGCCCCAAAGGGTCAGTTTGCCATTCACCTTGTCCATGCTGGCCACCGCGCCGCAGGTTTCCAGCGGGCAGGGGTGGGTGCGGTGGTAATAGACCATTTCCTCGGCCACCACCTCGGCGCTGTCCAGCACCTGTTCGGTGGCGTCCTTGTCGCCTTCTTCCCACAGGAAAATGTGGTTGTGGTGGCGGCGCGGGCCATGGGCGCCGCTGTCCTGACCTGCCAGATCCTCGCGCAGGACAACGTCACTTTCCAGCGCGGCAAACGGGTCGGTCAGAACGGGCAGGTCTTCATATTCCACCTCGACCAGTTCCACGGCATCGGCGGCGATGTAGCGGTCTTCGGCCACGACGAAGGCCACTTCCTGCCCCTGGAACAGCACTTTGCCATCGGCCAGAACCATCTGTTTGTCGCCCGCAAGCGTGGGCATCCAGTGCAGGTTCAGCGGTTCCAGATCCTTGGCGGTCAGCACGGCAATCACACCGGGCAGGGCAAGGGCCGCGTCCGCGTTGATGGATTTCACCCGCGCATGTGCATAGGGGGAGCGCACGAAATCGCCATGCAGCATGCCGGCAAGTTTGATGTCATCGACATAATTGCCCTTGCCTTGGGTGAAGCGGACATCCTCGACGCGCTTGCGCGCGCAGCCCATCCCCTTGAGGTTGGCAATACGGTCGTCACGGTCCGGGGTCATGTCGTTCATTCTGCGGCCTCCTGTGCGGCGTTGATCTCTGCCGCGGCGGCAAGGACGGATTTGACGATGTTCTGATATCCGGTGCAGCGGCACAGATTGCCCGCAATCCCGAAACGCACATCTTCTTCGGTGGGGTTCGGGTTTTCCTGAAGCAGGCGATGGGCGCGGGTAATCATGCCCGGTGTGCAATAGCCGCATTGCAGCCCGTGATGTTCGCGGAACATGCGTTGCAGCACATGCAGGTTGTCAGGCGTACTCAGCCCTTCGATGGTGGTGATTTCCGCGCCCTCGGCCTGCACGGCAAACATGGTGCAGGATTTGACGGATTTGCCGTCAATTTCCACAGTGCAGGCACCGCAATGGCTGGTTTCACAGCCCACATGCGGGCCGGTCAGGTTCAGTTTCTCGCGCAGTACATAGATCAGCAATTCGCGCGGTTCGACCAGAAGTTCCTCGGTCTTGCCGTTCACCTTCAGTTTGATGGCTGTCTTGGGCATGATGGCTGTTCCTTTCAGGCGCGTGACCATGCGCGGGTGATCGCGCGTGCAATGATGATACCGGCGACATGGCGCTTGAATTCGACGGGGCCGCGATTGTCCTCGTTCGGGTCAATGTCGGCCAGTGCGGCCTGTGTGGCGGCCTTGATCGCATGCGCATCGCAGGATGTGCCGGCCAGCGCCGCAGCGGCGGCTTGTGACCACACCGGCGTATCGGACAGGTTGGTCATCGCGACCGAGGCTTCCGCCACCGTGTCGCCGTCGCGCGTGATCAGCACAGCGGCGGCGGCCGTTGCATAATCGCCGATCTTGCGCTTCTGCTTTTCATAGGCATAGCCGCCCGCGCTGGCCTGAAAGCGGATTGCGGTCAGGATTTCGTCATCTTCGCGCGCGGTCATATAGGCGGCTTCATAAAACTCGCGCGCCGCAACCTCTCGGTCCCCGTCCGGTCCGGCAAGGGTGAACACCGCATCCAGCGCCTGCATCAGACCGGGCATGTCATTGCCCGGATCGCCATTCGCCACATTGCCGCCCACGGTGCCCATGTAGCGCACTTGCGGGTCTGCAATCTGCAACGCGGCTTCGCGCAGGATGGGGGCAACGCGCGCAAGCCCCTCATGGGCGATCAGTTCGGCCTGTGTGACCATCGCCCCTATGTGAACACTTGTCCCGTCAATCCTGATGTCACGCAGGTCGGGAATGTCGCGCAGGTCGATCAGGTGCTCGATCGCGGCCATGCGCAGTTTCATCATCGGTATCAGGCTGTGCCCGCCCGCCAGAACGCGGGCCTCGTCGCCATGGGCCTGAAGCAAGCCAAGCGCTGCCTCGATATCCGATGGCCGGTGATACTCGAACGCGGCTGGTATCATGTTATCCTCCCAGATGTGGGCGGCGAAAGCCACCTGTGGCGGGACGCTAGCCTGCGACATTTTGTCAATCGAACCCCGCCGCGCCAGTTTCGCGGTCATTTGCATGAACTGCGAAATGGCTGCATGAATGGCGTATGCAGGTGCAGCGATGATACGGGTGCGGGTTTTGGCGCTGCATGACCGCAGGGCGTGCGGCACGATATGCGGTAAGAACGCGCAGTCCGCGCAGGTCACTGCGCGATCTGGAACCGCTACAGGCCCAGACCCTCGCGCACGGTCGCAAGGCGCGCGCGGCTGACAGGCACCTTGCCCAAGGATGGCACGCTGTCAAAATAGCAGATGCCGGTATCCTTCTTGCGCTCGAATCCGGTGACATGGCGGCGGTTCACCAGATAACTGCGATGGGTGCGCATGAATTCGTCAGGGGGCATGCGCGACTCGGCGGCCGCAATCGCCCATGGACAAAACAGTTTCTGCTCTCCGACATACAGCAAGGTGTAATGCCCCTCGGCGCGGATCGCGGCGATTTCGGTCGCATCCACGAAATAGGTGCGCCCGTCCTTTTCATAAGGCACCTTGACGGCCCCGGCGGAAACGGGCTGCGGATGGGGCAGGGCATCGGGGGCGGGCGGGGTCGTGGCCGGGGCGGGCAGGAATGTAACGCCGGTTAACAGGAAAGCGCCTGAAATCAGGAAAACCGCCAAAGTTACCCCGAAGGCCAGCGCGGAATTGCTGATCACCGGCCCGCTTGCGGGAATGCCGTCCTGCGCCACGAATCCCGTTCCCGCCATGGCAATGAAATGCACAGCAAAGACCGCAAGCCCGAATCCGACTGTGCCCAGCAAGATATTCTGCCGTTCCCGTCTGGCATAGGTGATCATGAAGGCCAGCACACTCAGACAGACAGAGACAAGCAACGCCCCCGCAACACCCGCAACATTATAGACAGGGCGGCACAATTGCATGCCTGACATGCCGGTATAATGCATGGCCGGAATTCCCAGCCCGACAATGACACCCGCCAGAATGATCCGCATGCGCGTGCGTGTGCCGAAATGGACCGCCAGCAGGGCCACGCCGGTCATCAGCACCGCCATCAGCGCTGATATCAGTGTGGTCAGCGCGTCATAATAAAACGGGATTGGCAGTTGCAGGCCCAGCATGGCCACAAAATGCATGGACCAGATTCCCCCGCCAAGGGATATTGCGGCCATCACAACAGCCAGCTTGCGCCGGCCCATAGGCAGTGTCGACGCGCCGCGCGTCAGCGAAAGGCCCGTAAACCCCGCCATCAGCGCCACAGCCAGCGAGGCAAGCACCAGCGTCGTATCATGTGTATAGTCAAGCACGGCCCAAGCCCCTCCCAGACCTCAGCGCAGGCAGAAAACAGCTAGCATGCGCCACCTGCTACCACAAGCACGGGGAAGGGCGGGCGCAGGGGGGCGGCAGAATCACCCCGGCCAATACGATGGGCGCGAACATCGCGCGCAGCTTTGGGACGGCATCTTTCTGAAATCTCCATATTATAAAACAACATCAATAGCTTGAGTGTTCTTTTAGGGTCATGCCTGTCGCCTTGTTTTACGCTTTTTTGTGGAATCTGGTTTTTTCCTCTTGCGTGTATTTGTTTGATTGCCTAGATAGCGCTTCACCGGCGGCGGGAACGCGGTTGGTTGCCTTGGGCGGCT
>NZ_JBHYFM010000043.1:0-8602 GCF_051859525.1 Roseinatronobacter sp.
ATACGATGATGTGGTCGTCCGGCGATGGACTGTATTGCATGAAATAATGCACTTTCTGCTGCACAAGAACGAAGACCCATTTGCACCAGATTTAAATCGTGCGGGTGGTTTGCACTTTTACGATACTAACGAACAGCTTCAAGAGCGTGAAGCAAACGAGTTTGTGGAAGCTATAATATTTGGTGACGGTGCACTGATGTCTGCGCAGAGTCTTCATGGGCACGACGAGGAGCTGCTTTCAAGGCGTTTCGGCGTTTCAGTAGTAGCTCTAAGGATCGCTTTAAGTAAGCTTTAGGCGTCAGCTTTGCATCACACGCCTCCTAGCTGGCCGGAACACTGAAAGAAGGCAATCGGGCGGAGGAAACTCTGCCCGCTTTTGCATGTATTGCGCCCCCTGACCGCACTTGCCCCGAACCGTCAGCGGCTCAGGGGGCTTTTTCCTTGCGCCAGCGTTGCGTCAGCACGGCCTTGATCCGCTTTTCCGGCAGCACCAGCACCAGACCGGACAGGATGATCACCATCGCACCTGCCAGCATGGCAAGGCGCGGAATATCGCCAAAGAAGATCCAGCCAAGGATCACGGCCCACAGCAGAAGGGTGTATTGCAACGGGGCGATCAGCGCGGCATCGGCCAGTTTCAGCGCGCGGTTCACGCACAGATGCGCGCCCATCGCCACCACCCCCACCAGCGCCAGCAAGCCCCAGTCAAATGATCCAGGCATGGACCAGCCCACAGGCGCTGCTATCACGCCAGCGACGCCTGCCCCAATCAACTGCCAGAAAACCAGCGTCATGTCGGGTGTGCCGCGCAAGTAGCGCCCTGTGATCATCATCAGCGCGAAGCACAGTGATCCGACAATGGCCACCACAGTTGCAAGCCCCGCCCCTTCGCCACTGGGTTTCAGCGCAATCAACACACCGACGAACCCCACAACCACCGCGCCCCAACGCAACGGGCTGACGGTTTCGCGCAGCAACAAGGGCGACAGCACCGCCACATAAATGGGTGCGGCCAGCCAGAATGTCATGGTGTCGGCAAGGGGCATGTGGCGCACCGCGAAGTAGAAGCAGAACACCTCGGCGGTGGACAGCACAACGCGCGCAAACTGGATGCCGGGACGTTCGACGTGAAACAGCCTGCGGAACCCGAACGCATACAGGAACGGCAGCAACACGGCCAACGCCGCAAGACTGCGGATGGCCAGAACCTGACCTACCGAATAACTGCTGACCAGCCATTTCCCCAATGCGTCATTCGACGCAAACAGGAACATGCCAAGCAGCATAAGGGCCAGACCCGCAAGGGTCGGGGTCATGCGCGTCATTGCATCACATCATTTCTGAAAGTCTGGAAAAACATGCGGGGGGACGATTGCCCCCCCGCATGCGGATCAAACCGGCTTATTCGCCGCGCAGTTTGGCAAGTTCCGACTGCATCATGTCGATCACGTCAACGCCGATCGACTCGGCGTGTTTTTCATACACCCCCTCGACAGCGGCGCGGATGCGGTTCAGTTCGGCGCCGTCCAACTCGTTGAACGCCATGCCGGCTTCCTGCACATTGTTCAGCGACACATCCGACAATTCACGGCTGACGCTGCGCTGCACGTCACGGCCCACAACGGCGCAATCGCGCAGGATTTCCTGCTCGGTTTCCGAATAGGTGTTAAAAATCGGGGCCGAGAACAGGATCATGAACGGCGTGTAGGCATGTTGCGTGGCCGACAGGTAGTCCTGCACTTCATAGAATTGCGACGTGTCGATGGTCACATAGGGGTTTTCCTGCGCGTCGATGGCGCGGGTTTCCAGCGCGGTGAACACTTCGCCAAAGGCCATGGGCGTGGCATTGGTGCCCAGCGCCTGGAACGTGTCCAGGAAGATGTTGTTTTGCATCACGCGCACGCGCATGCCGTCAAAATCTTCCAGCCGCGTGATGGGACGCACCGAGTTGGTCAGGTTGCGGAACCCGTTTTCCCAATAGGCCAGATTGACCAGACCGGAATTTTCCATGCGTTCGGCGATGAAATCACCGAATGCGCCGTCCAGAATGGCATCTGCTTCTTCGGCATTGGAAAACAGGAACGGCAGGTCGAACACGCCCAGCGCCGGTTCGATACCAACCAGCGGCGAGGAGGAGGTGACAACCATTTCCTGTGTGCCCGACCGCAGCGCCTGCGTTGCTGTCAGGTCATCGCCCAGCGCCGAGGACCAGAACGCGTTCAGCGTCCACGCCCCGTCCGTGCGATCGGTGATGCATTCGCGCATGGCCTCGATGCCGTTGCCAACAGGGTGGGACTCGGCGACCCCGTTGGACACCGTGATGGTGCGCGTGCTGATATCGGCCACTGCAGGCAATGCAATGCCTGCAACAAGCGCGGTTGTCATGGTTAGTTTTGTCAGGGTTTTCATGGTCTTTCCTCCCAGATTGAAAACAGGTTTCTTCCTCTCAGCGCAGCCATTGCAGCGGCACCAGAACAAGTTCGGGGAACGCGATCAGCACCAGCAACACGCCCACTTGCGCCGCAAGGAAGGGCAACACGCCCCAGATCACCTTGCCCAAGGGAACGCGCGCCACACCGCTGACCACATTCAAAACAACACCCACCGGCGGCGTCAGAAGGCCCACACAGGTGGTCATCACGAAAATGATCCCGAAATACACCGGATCGATTCCCGCCGCACGAATGACAGGCATAAGAACCGGCACCAGAATCAGGATCGTCGGCGCAAGGTCCAGAACCGTGCCCACCACCAGCACCAGCAGCACAATCACCAGCATCAGCAGCTTGGGGTTGTCCAGAACCGGCGCCAGAAAGCGTGTCACCTCTGCGGGGATATTGGCCCGCGTAATCAGCCACGATGTGACCAGCGCACCCGCAACCAGAAACAGCACAACCGATGTGGTTTTCGCCGCGTTCAACAGCACCTGATAAAGATGCGCCAGCTTCAGTTCGCGGTAGACGAACATGCCCACGAAGAACGCATAGACAGCCGCAATAACGGCCGCTTCTGTCGGTGTGAAAATGCCAAAACGGATACCGCCCAGAATGATCAGCGGCATGACCAGTGCCCAGCCGGCGGCCGCAGTGGCGCGCAGCCGTTCGCGGCCCGTGGCGCGGGGCAGCGGTTTGACGTTTTCGCGCCGTGCGACAATCAGCCATGCAATGATCAGTGACGCCGCCATCATGATGCCGGGCACAATGCCCCCCATGAACAGCGCCGTGATCGACACATTGGCCGCAACACCGAAGATGATAAACGCAATAGACGGGGGGATCACAGGTGCAATCACACCACCCGCCGCCATCAGCCCCGCCGCGCGCGGCACGTTATAGCCCGCCTCGCGCATCATGGGGATCAGGATCGCCGCCAGCGCTGCGGAATCCGCTGCGGCAGACCCCGAAAGCGATGCCATCACCACCGCCGCGATTACGGCAACAATACCCAGCCCCCCGCGAATATGGCCAACGCAGGACACGGCAAACGCCACAATCCGCTTGGACAACCCGCCTGCATTCATCAATTCGCCCGCCAGCAAAAAGAACGGAATGGCCAGTAGCGTGAAGGAATTGGCCCCTGTCACCATTTGCTGGCTGATGATCTGGGGGTTGAACAGCCCCATCCATGTCATCAGCACAACTGCGCAGAACATCAGCGCGAAGGCCACCGGAACGACCAGCGCCAGCCCGAAAAACAGCGTTCCCAGAAAAATCAGCAGTACCATTATTGCCGATCCTTCTGGTCAAGCAAATCAAAATCACCTGTGAAACGTGCCATTTCTTCGGGTGGTGTATGTCCGGTAACGGCGCGGATAATCCGCACGAACGCCATCAGCGCGATGCATCCGCCAGTGACATATGTGATCCCGTACACCCAGATCATTGACAACCCGACCACCGGCGTAGTCATCGATGCGTTGATCGGGTGCTGCACCCATGTTCCCCAGAACAGCACACCCGCGCAGACCAGAATCACCAGATTTGTCAGCGCCAGACAGATGCGGCGCCCCATCGGCCCGAATTGCCGCACCAATGTTTCAACGCCGATATGGTTGTATTCGCGAAACGCCAGAATGGCCCCGATAAAGGTCAGCCAGACAAAGAAATAGCGCGACATCTCCTCGGAGAAGTTCCAGCCGCTATTGAACGCATAGCGCAGCACGACATTGCCGAACACCATGACGGTCATGCCTGCAAGCAAGGCAACCAATGCAAATTCACCCAACCTGACAGCAATCAGTTCGAGTCGCGCCAAATACTTCACATGCCCCTCCCGGATTGGTGATCAATGGTTGGGTCCAGCCATTAATCGGTTGTGATTTCCTAAATGAAAGCGTATATCATTGTCAAATGCCAATTACATAATTCCGGATGCAGGCTTGCAGTTATGAAGGACCAGAACGCACAAAAGAAGGCAATTAAGCTGTCTGATGTTGCGCTGCATGCGAATGTAAGCGTTGTCACTGTGTCCCGCGCATTGCGGCAGCCGGAACTTGTGTCGCAGGACACGCGCGACAAGGTTGCGGATGCGGTCAGAACGCTTGGATATGTCCCCAATCCCGCCGCACAAGCGCTTGCCTCGGCGCGCTCACGCCTGATTGGCGTGGTGATTCCGTCGCTGACCAACCAGATCTTTGCGGAATTGCTGCGCGGCGTCATGGACGGGCTGGAAGGGACCACCTACACGCCCCAGTTCGTGAATACCCGCTACAAACTGACCCGAGAGGAAGAGTTGCTGCGTGTTTTCGCCACGCAACGCCCCGCCGGTATGATTGTGGCAGGCATTGACCAGTCTGCGGCAGCGCGTCAGTTGCTTCTGGAAATGGGTTGCCCTGTGGTGCAGGTCATGGAAACAACACCCGACCCCGTCGATATGGTGATTGGCTGCGACCAACAGGATGCGGGGCGCGCGGCCGTGCGCCACCTGCTTGATCAGGGTTACCGCCGAATCGGCTTTCTGGGGGCGCGCATGGACCCGCGCGCGCAGCGCCGCCTTGCGGGCTATAATGACATCATGTCAGCGCATGGCCTGTCCGATGATGCGCTGGTCATTACCACGCCCCATCCGTCCGCCTATTCTGTGGGCGGGCAGTTGATGGCAGACCTGCTGGCCAGCGCACCCGATGCGGATGCCGTGTTCTGCAACAATGACGACGTGGCACTCGGGGCGCTGTTTGAATGCCAGCGGCGCGGGTTGCGCGTGCCTGAACAGATCGGAATTGTTGGCTTTAACGATCTGGATGTCGTGTCATGTTCGGTGCCGACCATCACATCCGTGCGCACCCGCCGCTATGAAACCGGCCTTACGGCTGTTAACATGATAATGAATCAGCTGAACGGTGCCCTGCCACAACAACGCATCATCGATGCCGGCTATGATGTCATGGTCCGCGCCAGCACATCACGCCAGCAAAAGGGGGGATGATGCGATCCCCGAAATAGACCATCTGTAGCTGCGCAGATCACACAAGTCTGCGATCCACCCGAATGCCCGAACGACCCAATATACAAAGGCAAGAAATCAATATGTCCGACACGCGCGCCCACAAGAAATTCCGTTCGCAGGAATGGTTCGACAACCCCAACAACCCCGGCATGACCGCGCTGTATCTGGAACGGTATCTGAATCAGGAATACACCCGCGCCGAATTGCAGGGCGAACGCCCCGTCATCGGCATTGCCCAGACCGGCAGCGACCTTGCGCCCTGCAACAAGATCCATGTGTTCCTGATGGACCGCATCAAGGCGGGCATTCGCGATGCAGGCGGTATTCCCATGGAATTTCCGGTCCATCCCATTCAGGAAACCGGCAAACGCCCGACTGCCGCACTGGACCGCAACCTTGCCTATCTGTCGCTGGTTGAGGTGCTGCACGGCTACCCCATTGACGGGGTGGTTCTGACCACGGGCTGCGACAAGACCACACCCGCCATGTTGATGGGCGCGGCAACGGTCGATCTGCCTGCGATTGCGCTGAATGGCGGGCCAATGCTGGACGGCTGGTGGCAGGGCAAGCGCGCGGGATCAGGCACGATTGTCTGGGAAAGCCGCCGCCTGCTAAGCGAGGGCAAGATCGAGTATGACGAATTCATCTCTCGCGTTTGCGCGTCTGCGCCCAGCCTTGGGCATTGCAACACCATGGGCACGGCCAGCACCATGAACGCCATGGCCGAAGCCCTTGGCATGACGCTGACCGGCAGTTCCGCCATTCCCGCACCGTTCCGCGAACGTATGGCCATGGCCTATGAAACGGGGCGGCGTATTGTGGAAATGGTCCATGAGGACCTGAAACCATCCGATATTCTGACGCGCGAGGCGTTTGAAAACGCCATCATCGTGAATTCCGCCATTGGCGGGTCCACGAACGCGCCGCCCCATTTGCAGGCCATTGCCCGCCATGCGGGGGTCGATCTGCATGTCACCGACTGGCAGAAAACCGGCTTCAACGTGCCGCTGCTGGTCAATATGCAACCCGCAGGCAAATATCTTGGCGAAAGTTTTTTCCGTGCGGGCGGCGTGCCTGCCGTGATGGGCGAATTGCGCAAGGCTGGGCTGTTGCATGACGGTGCGATGACCGCCAGCGGCGCCACAATGGGCGCAGCCCTGGGCGATTGGGCCAGCCTTGATACCGATGTCATTCTGCCGGTCAGCGCGCCCTTGCGTGAAAATGCGGGCTTTCTGGTGCTGTCGGGCAATCTGTTCGACTCTGCGTTGATGAAAACCTCTGTCATCTCGCCCGATTTCCGCGCGCGGTTCCTGTCAAAACCGGGGCAGGAGGGTGTTTTTGAAGCACGCGCCGTCGTGTTTGAAGGGCCGGAGGATTACCACGACCGTATCAACGATCCCGCCCTTGGCATTGATGAGGAAACCATCCTGTTCATTCGCGGTGTGGGTTGCGTGGGCTATCCCGGTTCCGCCGAGGTGGTGAACATGCAGCCGCCGGACGCGCTGCTGCGCGCAGGTGTGAACCATTTGCCCACTGTGGGCGACGGGCGGCAATCGGGCACATCGGAATCCCCGTCCATCCTGAATGCCAGCCCTGAATCGGTTGTCGGCGGGGGGCTTGCGTTGTTGCAAACCGGCGACCGTGTGCGGCTGGACCTGAATGCCAGCCGTCTGGATGCGCTGGTGGACCCCGCCGAATGGCAGGCCCGCCGCGATGCCTGGACCGCGCCCGAAATCCGCCATCAGACGCCGTGGCAGGAAATTTACCGCACCCATGTCGGCCAACTGGCTGACGGGGGCTGTCTGGAACTGGCAACCGCCTATCAGCGTATCCGCCACGACCTGCCCCGCGACAATCACTGAACCAGAAAGACCGGACTATGACACATAACCAGACTCTGGACGATGCCGGCGTGTATGTGGGCCGCATCTGGCGGCCTGATACCGGCCCCAGCCTTGTGACCCTGCGCAACGGCCAGATCATCGACATCACCACCAAGGCCGCGCCCACCATGCGCGATCTGCTGGAACTGCCCGACCCGCTGGCGCATGTGCAAAACACCACCGGCACGCCGGTTTGCACGCTGGACGAACTGGACAGCGCCAGCCACCCCGACGCGGGCGAAAACGACCTGCGCTATCTGGCGCCCTGCGACCTGCAGGCGGTCAAGGCGTGCGGCGTGACCTTCGCACGTTCCATGCTGGAGCGGGTGATCGAGGAACGCGCAGGCGGTGACGCCGCGCGCGCCGACGCGATCCGCGCCAAGGTATCGGGCGTTATCGGCGACAGCCTGCGCGACCTTGTGCCCGGATCAGCCGAGGCCGCGCGCGTGAAATCGGTGCTGCAGGCCGAAAACCTGTGGTCGCAATATCTGGAAGTTGGCATTGGCCCCGACGCCGAGGTGTTCACCAAGGCACAGCCCATGTCTGCGGTCGGGCATGGCGCGGCGGTGGGCCTGCACCCGTCCAGCAGCTGGAACAACCCCGAACCCGAAATCGTGCTGGCCTGCGCATCAGACGGGCGCATTCTGGGCGCTTGTCTGGGCAATGACGTCAATCTGCGCGACATCGAGGGGCGCTCGGCGCTGCTGCTGGGCAAGGCCAAGGACAATAACGCCTCCGCCGCACTTGGCCCCTTCATCCGGCTGTTTGATGATCGTTTCGGGCTGGATGACATCCGCACTGCCGATCTGGACATGACCATTGACGGGGTGGACGGCTTCCAGCTGACCGGCCATTCCTCGATGCGCGAAATCAGCCGCGATCCGGCGGATCTGGCGGCGCAGACCTGTGGCGCACATCATCAATATCCCGACGGGTTCATGCTGTATCTGGGCACGATGTTTGCCCCCGTGGCCGACCGCGATGCCAAGGGCGCAGGCTTTACCCATCATGCGCAGGACCGCGTAACAATTTCCACGGCGGGGTTGGGCCAACTGGTCAACACTGTTATGTGTTCCACGAAAGCCCCGCGCTGGACATTCGGCACAAGCGCCCTGATGCGCAACCTTGCCGCGCGCGGCTTGCTATAGGGCATTGGACCTTCGCGCGCAGCGCCGCGCGCAACTGACATATGAAAACTGAAAGGCACAGATATGACGCATAGACCGCATGGGATGCATTTGATTGCAGGTGAACGGGTTGACGGGGGGGCGCGG
>NZ_JBHYFM010000044.1:0-3780 GCF_051859525.1 Roseinatronobacter sp.
CCTAGGGCGATGTGGTGGTCAATCGCCACGCTCACAACTGTAGGCTACGGCGACACAGTCCCTGTTACCGTGCTTGGCCGCGTAGCGGCGGCATTTACGGCTCTCACAGGTATTGGACTAATTGCATTACCAACCGGAATTTTGGCGGGCGCTTTCAGCGATGCCCTGCGCAACATTCGGGCGAGTCGGGATTAAGCGCTAGTGCAAACCGCATTGAGCTATGAGACTTACCAGAGGTGAACGTAAGACTGCATCTAGGGGGTCCCGTGGAGGGTCCTGTAGGGGGTCCCGTGAAAAGGGGTATCCGCTTAAGTATTTGAAATTGCGTTGTTTTTCTAGACAAAAATCGCATGGCGGAGAGAGCGGGATTCGAACCCGCGAGACGGTTTCCCGCCTACACGCTTTCCAGGCGTGCGCCTTCGACCACTCGGCCACCTCTCCGGCTGGTGCCGTGTAGCTTATGGTTGGAATGGAATGCAAGCCATGAATGCGATTGGGACAGTGGAAAAATGTCTTTCCCGTCAGATTGTCACAGCGATCACGCGCGATGCCCAACCATAGGCAGGGGCGCGCATAAGGTGACCGGGTCCCCTACAGGCGGATTGCTGAAATCAGGCGGCCGTAATCGGCCTGTCCTTCATGGACGCTGCGCCGGTAGGAGAAGAACAGGCGCGGGTCGGAATATGTGCAATGGCCGGTCCATGACGCTTCTGCGATGCCTGCCGCGCGCAGGCGATGCAGGCCGAAGCCCGGCAGGTCGAACTGGTATCGCCCGTCGCGGCCGTTTGCGAAAAAGCGCGAATAGCCTGTGTCATGGTCCATGAACTCTTCCAGAAATTCCGGTCCGACCTCATAGGCGCGCTGGCTGATGCAGGGGCCGATGACCGCGCATGTGCTGGCGCGCGATGCGCCAAGCGCTTCCATAGCGGCCAGGGTGTTTTCCAGAATGCCATCCAGTGCCCCGCGCCAGCCCGCATGCGCAGCACCGATCACGCCGGAAGCATGGTCGGCGAACAGCACAGGCTGGCAATCTGCGGTCAGAATGCCCAGAATGATGCCCTGTTTGGCCGTGACCATTGCATCGGCCTGCGGCGGGGGGCTGCCGGTTGGCGGGCAAGTGTCGAGCGTGGCCACATTCGCGGAATGCACCTGATTGGGCGTGACAAGGGCTGCGGCATCCAGCGTCATGGCCTGTGCCACGCGGGCGCGGTTGGTGCGCACGGTTTCGCTTTGGTCCGATGATCCCGGCCCGCAATTCAGTCCCGAGAATATGCCGGAGGACGCCCCGCCGCTGCGGGTAAAGAACCCGTGGCGCAGCGGGGACAGCGAATCGGCGGTCAGAATCTCCAGCGTCATGGGTCCAATCCGGGCGGGGCAGGGGCTGTGGTCGGGTGCAGCCCCAGAACTTTGAACAGGTGACCCATTTCCTGCGGGTGCGTCAAGCGCCGATGCGCGGCGACATGGCTTTCAAGGGCTTCTCCGGCAAGTCCGCGCGCAAGATGTTCTGCGCGGGCAGTTATGCCAAGGCGTTCCAGAAACACCCCTTGCGGTGTCGGGGATGTGGGACGCAGCGGCAGGGCGGCCTGTGCCAGTGCCTCGAAATCGACATGGGCGGTCAGATCGGCCTGACCGGGATGGGCCAGCGGGTCGTCCGCCGCATGCTGGTGCAGCGCCTGAAGCGTGTCACCGCGGCTGCGCCAGTCGCCGTAATCGACCACCAGCGCGGCGCCGCCATGTTGCGCGATCCGCTGCGCCAGGGCCGCCATGACAGGGCGGGCAGAGGTGCTGGTTTCGATCATCTGCCCCTCCTGCGTGTCCGCCAGCCGGTGGTACAATGCGTCAAGCCGCGTCACAGGCCCCAGCCCGAAGGCAAGCTGCCCGTCCTGAAGCCCCACCATACGTTCGCGCCAGCCATCGCCCATGCGCAGGAACTGGCGGATGGGCAGGGCGTCGAAAAATTCGTTGGCGACAAGGAAAAGCGGCGCATCGGGCAATGTATCGGCGCTGTCATGGAATTTGGGGGCGGGCAGGGCCGCGGCCTGAATGCGCCGCAACACAGGCGATGCCTCGACCAGATGCAGCTGCGCGGCATCGTGAAAGCCGGGCACCGCGCGCGTTGCACGCAGCATATCAGCCATCAATGTGCCGCGACCGGGGCCAAGTTCCGCCAGTGTGAAGGGCGCGGGGCAACCCTGATCCATCCAGGCCTGTGCCAGACACAGGCCCAGAATTTCGCCGAACATCTGGCTGATTTCGGGGGCTGTGGTGAAATCGCCCTGTGCCCCGAACGGGTCGCGCGTTGTGTAATAGCCGTGTTGCGGGTGCAGCAGGCAGGCGGTCATATATTCGGCCACTGTGATCGGGCCTTGTGCCGCGATCTGGCGGATCAGGCTGTCGCGCAGTGCCGTCATGTGCGGCGCGCGCGCCATAGCAGGGCAAGGCCGATCACGATCATCGGCAGGGACAGGACCTGTCCCATCGTGACCCCTGCCTGACCAAGTGACACGACATGACCCAGCGGGTTGTCGGGGCTGATGAATTGTGCATCGGCCTGCCGCCAGAATTCGACCGTGAACCGCGCCAGCCCGTAGCCTGCGATGAACACGCCCGTAACTGCACCGGGGGATTTCAGCCAGCCGCTGCGCCAGACCAGCCACGCAAGGACGGCAAACAGAACGGCCCCTTCAAGGGCGGCTTCATACAGCTGTGTGGGGTGGCGTGCGCACAGCGCCACAGGCCAGTCCCACGGGCAGGTCTGCGCCTGCGCGCCCGGAAAAACCACGCCCCATGGCATGGTCGTGGGCCTGCCCCAAAGTTCGGCATTGATGAAATTGGCAACCCGTCCCAGTCCGATGCCAATAGGTGCGACAAGCGCCATGGAATCGGCCAGTTGCAAGGGCGGCACAGCGTGGCGGCGGCAATAGACCAGCCCCGCGACCACCACACCCGCAAACCCGCCATGGAAGGACATGCCCCCTTCCCAGATGCGCAGGATTTCCGCAGGATAGGCCATGTAATAACTGGTCTGGTAAAACAGGACAAACCCCAGACGCCCGCCCAGAATGACCCCGATGATCACATAGGTCAGCAACCCCTCGACCTTGGCTGCGGGCAGGGGGGGCGTGTCGGCGGGCCACAGCGCGGGGCGTTTCATCAGCGACTGGATGATCCACCACCCCAGCAGGAAACCCGCGATATAGGCCAGTGCATACCAGCGCAGCGCGAAGCTGAAACTGCCCAGATCAATCCGGAAGATCACGGGCGAGATATCGGGGAACATAATCGCAAGCGGAAGGGTCATTCAGGGGCCTTGAAACTGGAAAGGTGCGACTGTGTGACGTGCCCTTGCGCAAGAAGTCAACCTTGAGTTTCGCGCGCCAAGGTCACATATAGGATAAAAGCCAAACGCCGAAGGGGCCAAGATGCAAAGCCGCAACCGTTTTCTGGACGACATGTCCCAATTGATGACCAACGCCATGGGCGTGGCCCAGGGTGCGCGCACCGAGGCCGAGACAGCGATGAAAAGCCTGCTGGACCGCTGGCTGGCCGACCGCGAATTCGTCACGCGCGAAGAATTCGACGCCGTGCGCGCCATGGCCCAGAAAGCACGAGAGGAAAATGAGGCCCTGAAAGCCCGCCTTGAGGCGCTGGAAGCCCGCGACCGCCCCGCATCCTGATTGCCGCGTCACAACGGCAGCGCGGCCCCGCAGTTTGATCGGGGCCGCACTTTCTCGTGCGGGTGAAGGTTTTGAGGGGCCGCTATGCGGACCTTTCTGCCGG
>NZ_JBHYFM010000045.1:0-3701 GCF_051859525.1 Roseinatronobacter sp.
TAGGCGCGGAAGTCGCCGAAATACTTGGTGATCGCGGCCGTCAGCGTCGTCTTGCCGTGGTCAACATGCCCGATCGTACCGATGTTAACATGCGGTTTATTGCGTTCAAACTTTTGCTTTGCCATTTTTCGGCACCCTTTGTTGCTGAGCCGCAGACACGACCCCGATGTGACACGCGCGCCTGTTACTGAGTCAGGCGCGAAAAATCAAGCGCACATCGTCCGGAATTTGCGATTGCCGGACAGCACGCGTGCTAACTTCCGGAAACGGCAGCGCCTGCTGTTGCGCCGGACGCGGTGTCCGGCACCACATCGGGCGCGACCAGCGCGTCCGCATCTGTTGCCTGCGGGAACCATTCCGGTTTTGTCACCATCCAGCGTTCAATTGCGGCAACGGCATTTTCCGACAGGTTCTGCATCTGCTGTTCAGCCGATTGCGTCAACCCCGAACTGACCACGGTTTCCCCCGACAGGCTTTCCAGAACAGTGATTCGATGCGGCGTCTCGTTCAGTTTTGTCTGCGCCTCGTCATCCCAGATGGTCACACCGACAATCAGCACGGATTTGGGCGCAGCCACGATCGGAATGCCAGGCACGGCAAGCACATAGCCCTGAACCGCGACCGCCACATGATAGAACTTGTCGCCGTCATACCGCCCGAAACGGCGTTCGATCTCGGCGGTCAGCGCAGTTTGCCATTGTTCCGGATCAGCCCTGCGCGACGCGGGGCCAACAGTTGCATTATCGGCAACGACAATGGCATGGCCCAAGCGGAAATTGCCCAGCTCGCCACGTTCTTCGCCGAGTTGCGCGCCACTGGCGCAGGCCCCAAGCATTGCAACTGCGGCCAGCGCCCCCAATGCGCGCGATTTCAAACCGGAGAGTTCCATATTCCGCACCTTGTATCCATTTTTTCCTGACTTACCGCATTCGTGCTGATTGCGCAAATCGACGTGACGTCAGGTAAAGCGGTTGTCGCGCGGGAACCCGCGCGGCGCCATACGCCCCGCACTGGCGCGTTTGCCCAGCCATTCGCCCAGATCGGTTTCCAGACGCGTGCGCCCGGCAGGGTCTTTCCAGCTAAGACCGTTTTGCAAAACCAGCGTGGTCAGGTCGGAAAGGCCGCCATCCTTGTAGCTTTGCAACCTGACCCCTTTGCCGCGCGCCATTTCCGGCAAATCCTCCATGGGAAAGACCAGCAATTTGCGGTTCTCCCCGACGACCGCCAGATGGTCCCCTTCTATGAAACGGCACACATGGGCGCGCACACCAGCCTTCAGGTTCAGGATTTGCTTGCCACTGCGGGTCTGGGCAACGATTTCATCAGCGGGCACAACAAACCCGTCCCCCGCGCTGGAGGCAACGACAAGCCTGCCGCCAGCCCTGTGGGTGAACAGGTCAACGATTTCCGCCTCATTGGGCAAATCGACCATCAGGCGCACAGGTTCCCCCATGCCCCGCCCGCCGGGCAGGTTTGCGCCCATCAACGTGTAAAAGCGCCCGTTTGACCCGAACAGCACGATCTTGTCGGTGGTTTCCGCGTGAAAGGCGAACCGCGCATCGTCACCATCCTTGAACTTGAACGCCTGATCCAGCGCAACATGTCCTTTCATGGCGCGGATCCAGCCCATTTTCGAGCAGACAATGGTAATCGGCTCGCGTTCGATCATGGCTTCCAGGGGGACATCCTCGATCTCGCGGCCTTCGGCAAAATCGGTGCGGCGGCGGCCCAGATCGGTGGCCTTGCCGAACGCGCCCTGCACTTCGCGCAGTTGCGAGCTGATGCGCTTCCATTGCAACCGCTCGGACGCCAGCAGATCCTCAAGCCCCGCACGTTCACGCAACAATTCGTCACGTTCGCGCAGCAGTTCCATTTCTTCCAGACGCCGCAAGGATCGCAGGCGCATGTTCAGAATTGATTCGGCCTGCAATTCGGACAATTCACCTTCGCCCGCAGGCGGGGAAATATAATCTGCCTCGGATGTGGCGCGCGTGAATTCCCGCGCCCAGTGTTCGCGCATCAGCGCGGCGCGCGGCGCTTCGTCATAGCGGATAATATCGATCACGCGATCAAGGTTCAGAAAGGCAATGATAAACCCTTCCAGCACTTCCAGCCGGTGATCGATCTTGTCCAGACGGTGCTGGCTTCGGCGCTGCAACACATCGCGGCGGTGGTCCAGAAACGCGCGCAGCACCTCGCGCAGGCTGCACACTTTGGGCGTCAGCCCGTCGATCAGCACATTCATGTTCAGGCTGAAGCGGGTTTCCAGATCACTGTTCTTGAACAGCATCCCCATCATCAGATCTGCATCGACGCTGCGGCTTTTGGGTTCCAGAACAATGCGCACATCATCCGCCGATTCGTCCCGCACATCGGCCAGAAGGGGCACTTTGCGGGTCTGGATGACTTCGGCCAGTTTTTCGATCAAACGCGATTTCGGCACCTGAAACGGAATTTCCGTCACCACGACCTGCCACTGGCCGCGGCCCAGATCCTCGATCTGCCAGCGCGAGCGCAACCTGAACGACCCGCGGCCGGTTTGATAGGCCGCCAGTATGGACTCGCGCGGTTCGACCACCACACCACCCGTCGGAAAATCCGGTCCGGGGATCAGTTTCACCAGATCTTCATCCGGCAAATCGGGCGTGGCAATCATTGCCAGACACCCTTCGATCAGTTCATCCAGATTATGGGGAGGGATATTCGTGGCCATGCCGACCGCGATGCCACTGGCCCCGTTCGCCAGAAGGTTGGGAAAGGCCGCAGGCAGCACAACAGGTTCTTCCAGCGTGCCGTCATAATTGGGGCGGAAATCCACGGCGTTTTCAGACAGGCCTTCCAGCAGCGCCTCGGCGGCCTTGGTCATGCGCGCCTCGGTGTAGCGCGCGGCAGCCGGATTGTCGCCGTCAATATTGCCGAAATTCCCCTGACCGTCGACCAGCGGGTAGCGGACGTTGAAATCCTGCGCCAGCCGCGCCATCGCGTCATAGATGGCCGCGTCCCCGTGGGGGTGATAATTGCCCATCACATCGCCGGTAATCTTGGCCGATTTGCGAAAGCCCCCCGTGGGCGACAGTTTCAATTCGCGCATTGCGAACAGAATGCGCCGGTGCACGGGTTTCAACCCGTCACGCGCATCGGGCAATGCGCGGTGCATGATTGTGGACAGGGCGTATTGCAAATAGCGCGATCCCAGCGCGCGGCGCAGGGGTTCGGCTACGGGCGCGCTTGCGCTTGGGGGGATATCGTCATCTTGTGCCATACCCCCGCAATAGCCCCAAGTCTGGCACAGGTCCAGCCCCAGACGCGACAAGCCGCCTGTTCACACAAAGGTCGCTTGCACGCGCCGCAAAGGACAGTCTACCAATGGCCTGCACCTGCAACGGAGAGTTACCATGCGTCCTGTGCCCCTGATACTGCTATGCACTGTAATCGGCCTGCCCGCCGCAGCCGATACACGGTTACACGCGGTCACCCTGTCCACCGCCGGTCTGGCCCTGATCGAGGCACAGGCCAACGCAACACAGGACAACATCGTGCTGCCGGTGCGCCGCACGGATATTGACGATTTTCTGAAATCACTGCGCCTGTCGGGGGCGGGTGACGCGGTTCCCATGCTGACATTGTCCGGCCCTGCGGGGCTTGAAGGCAGCTTCGCCACCCTGCCCTTCGATATGGACGCGCTGCAAGACCTGCGCGCG
>NZ_JBHYFM010000046.1:0-3028 GCF_051859525.1 Roseinatronobacter sp.
TCTCATGCGCGATGGTGAAGTTTTGCGTCTTACGATGGTCGTTTTGATTAATCTTGATCACCCAACCTGATGCGGAGCCGCACGCAGGGCTCTTTTCAAGATATCCTCTTTCGTAGGGCAAAAGGTCTTCCCCATACACCTTTAGGCCAAAATCTTTCGCCAGCTTGACGGTTTCTCCCTCCAAGGAAGAGCAAAACTCTCGCAATAGGTCCCTCTGCCAAGGCATTATTCGAGGATCTTTCCTGAAGGTGTATTGCGACATCAGCTACACCCGCTCGTCCCGCCGCAGGTGTTGCACTTCATGCATGTCCCGTTGCGCACCAGCGTGTAGTTGCCGCATTCGCCGCAGGGGTCACCCTCGTAGCCCTGCATGCGGGCCTTGGCGCGGGGGTCCATGGTGGCGACGGTCAGGGTTTCGGACTGGCTGGTTTCCAGTGCCACGGCCGTGGCGCCATCGGTTGCATAGGCGGTGGCCGCCTGTCCGCCCTGAAGCACGGTCAGTTCATGCGGCAGCCGCTTGCGCAGATAGCCGGTCGAACTGATCTGGCGCAGCACTTCCAGTGACCGCGATGCCGCGTCATCGGACAGTTCCGCGACATTGCGCACGCCTTCATGCTCGCCCGCGCCCAGATCGTCGAAACTGGTGCCTGTGGGTTTGACATGCGCCAGATCGGTGCGGTCCAGATAGCTGACGGCCAGTTCGCGGAAGATATAGTCAAGGATCGATGTCGCGTTCTTGATGCTGTCATTGCCCTGCACCATGCCCGCCGGTTCAAACCGCGTGAAGGTGAAGGCATCGACGAATTCTTCCAGCGGCACACCATATTGCAGGCCAACCGACACCGCGATGGCGAAGTTGTTCATCATCGCGCGGAAGCCGGCACCTTCCTTGTGCATGTCGATGAAAATCTCGCCCAGTTTGCCATCGGTATATTCGCCCGTGCGCAGATAGACCTTGTGGCCACCGACAACAGCCTTCTGGGTATACCCCTTGCGGCGTTCCGGCAGTTTCTGGCGGTCGCGGCGGATGACTTCCTTGACGATGATTTTCTCGACGATCTTCTCGGCCAGAACCTGCGCTTTTTCCTGCGTTGATCCGGTTGCCAGAATTTCCTCGGCTTCCTCGTCATCCTCGATCAATGCTGCGGCCAGCGGTTGCGACAGTTTGGACCCGTCACGATACAGCGCATTTGCCTTGATCCCCAGCGACCAGCTGAGTTCATAGGCCGCCAGCGTTTCCTCGATTGTGGCGCTGTTGGGCATGTTGATGGTTTTGGAAATCGCCCCCGAGATGAAGGACTGCGCGGCTGCCATCATGTGGATATGGCTGTCCACCGACAGGAAGCGCTTGCCTTTCTTGCCGCACGGGTTGGCACAATCGAAGATCGAGATATGCTCGTCCTTCAGGTAGGGCGCGCCTTCCAGTGTCATGGTGCCGCAGACATGGTCATTGGCCGCGTCTATCTGTGCCTTGGTGAAACCCAGATGGCGCAGCAGGTCAAAGCCGGGGTTGGTCAGTTCAGCCGCCGGAATGCCCAGCGTTTCGCGGCAGAATTCCTCGCCCAGGGTCCATTGGTTGAACACGAACCGGATGTCGAACGCCGAAGGCAGGGCTTTTTCGATCTTGGTGATCTCGGCCTCGCCGAAACCATGGCCGATCAGGCTGGTATGGTTGATGCCCGGTGCCTGCCCAAGGCTGCCATGGCCCACCGCATAGGCGATTACCTCGGCAATCTCGGATTCGCGGTAGCCCAGTTTGCGCAGCGCGGCCGGAACCGACTGGTTGATGATCTTGAAATACCCGCCGCCTGCCAGCTTCTTGAACTTGACCAGCGCGAAATCGGGTTCAATGCCGGTGGTGTCGCAATCCATGACCAGCCCGATGGTGCCAGTGGGCGCAATCACTGTGGATTGCGCGTTGCGATACCCGTGCGCCTGCCCCAGTGTCAGGGCCTCGTCCCATGCGGCGCGCGCAAGGTCGACAAGGCGCGCATCGGGGCAGTTGCCCGCATCCAGCGCCACAGGGGCCACGTTCACCGATTCATAGCTGTCATCGCCATAGGCGGCGCGGCGGTGGTTGCGGATCACGCGCAGCATGTGGTCTGCGTTTTTCTTGTAGCCAGGGAATGCGCCCAGTTCCGACGCCATTTCCGCAGAGGTGGCATAGCTGACGCCCGTCATCAGCGCGGTCAGTGCCCCGCACAATGCGCGGCCTTCGGCGGAATCATAGCCAAAGCCCATATTCATCAGCAGCCCGCCAATATTGGCATAGCCCAGCCCCAGCGTGCGGAATTCATAGGACCGCTGCGCAATTTCCTTGGACGGGAACTGCGCCATCATCACGCTGATTTCCAGTGTGATGGTCCACAGGCGGGTGGCGTGCATGTAGCCTTCGGCGTTGAACGACTTGCTGTCATAGAATTTCAGCAGGTTCATGGACGCAAGGTTACAGGCGGTATCATCAAGGAACATGTATTCGCTGCAAGGGTTCGACCCGCGGATCGCGCCATCGGCAGGGCAGGTGTGCCATGCGTTCACTGTGTCGTGGAACTGGATGCCCGGATCGGCACAGGCCCATGCCGCATGGCCGACCTGATCCCACAAATCGCGTGCCTTGATGGTCTTGGCGGGCTTGCCATCGGTGCGGCGCAGCAATTCCCAATCGGAATCATCCTTTACGGCCTTCAGGAACGCATCGGTGACCCGCACGGAGTTGTTGGAGTTTTGCCCCGATACCGTGATGTAGGCCTCGGAATCCCAATCAGTGTCATAGGTCGGGAATTCGATGCTGGTATATCCCTGACGTGCATATTGCAGCACGCGCCCCACATAGGTTTCGGGGATCATGGAACTTTTCGCAGCCTTGATGGCTGCCTTCAGTGCAGGGTTTTTTGCCGGGTCAACGGCATCCTCTGTGCTGCCATCCCATGCACGAATTGCGCCGAAAATGTCATTCAGACGCGCCGAGTGCAATTTGGAGCCGGCAACAAGTGAGGCGACCTTTTGTTCTTCGATCACCTTCCAGTTG
>NZ_JBHYFM010000047.1:0-850 GCF_051859525.1 Roseinatronobacter sp.
TGCGCGGCTGCGCTGCGAAGCCGGTCTCGTATATGTACTGGACCAGCAGCATTGTCGCAGACCCCGGACCGCCGCCGGTCAGCACATAGATCTCGTCGAATGTCTGCACCGAGCGGATTACGCACAGAATGAAGACAACCAGCAACATAGGACGCAGCAATGGCAGCGTTATTCTGGTAAAGACACGCCAGTGACTGGCCGAGTCCATCTTGGCCGCCTCGTATACGTCGCGCGGGATCGCCTGAAGGCCTGCAAGAAGTATAATTGTGAAAAAGCCCATATGCGCCCAGACAGTGATAAACACTGTCCAGAAGAAGGCGGTATTGGGAAAGACCAGCCAGTTGACAGCATCAAAACCCATGGTGGTCAGAATACCGTTCAGCACACCGTTGCGCTGCAGAATCCACTGCCAGATCAGCGCGACCACAACGGGCGACAGCATGACCGGAAAGAAGAACACGCCGCGGAAGAACCCGCGCCCGCGGATATTGCGGTTAAGGCAGATCGCTGTGATCAGGGATATACCGATCATGCAGACAACCTGTATCGGCACAAAAAGCATGGTATTCCAAAGCGCGCGCCAGAACAGATCACGCGAACAGGATGACGGGTCAAGGAAACTCTCGCAATCGAACAGCGTCTCGTAGTTGCGACCGCCGACCCATGGCCTGTCTGCCGGATAAAGGCGGTCACTGCCGGTCATAGAGTAGAAGATGTTGATAAAGACCGGCAGCAATGAAAACAGCAGCACTGCACAGAGATTTGGCCCCAAAAATACCCAAGGCATTTTCTTGATCCCGATCAGCCGCTGGATGCCATACATCAAAGGCTCCATGGCCCTGGCAGGCGA
>NZ_JBHYFM010000048.1:0-847 GCF_051859525.1 Roseinatronobacter sp.
CGCTGACGCGCCGTATCTGTCGGGTTCGCGATAGCCACATCTCGGGCAGAAGGCGCATAGCTGCCCACAGCCAGACCCGGCCTCGCGAATGCTTTGCGAGAGGGTTGCATCCTGTCTCTTTCCCGCGCGACCACCCGTCGCGCGCAACTTATGCAAGGGTAGGATGGCAGGACCGGCAAGGGCAAAGCACCTGCGCCGACGCCAGACCACCAGTCACCCCGCTGGTTTCGATGCCCCGGAAGGGGCGGCTGCAGGCTGGCAGGTCTCCCGGCTTGCGGATGTCGAGGCTTGCGCCTCGATGGTCGGCCCGCCTTCCCGGCCAGATAGCCAGTGGCATTGGGCGACCTCTCCGGTCACGGTCGCGGCGGCTGCGCTTCTGGCCCGATCTTGCTATCGAGCTTTGTCACATTCCCTTTTCACCTGTCATGAACAGGCACCAGCCCGAGTGTCTTGCGCGCTTGGCAACAACATGTCAAGCGAGGAAAAGCGGCTGGAAAACGCCCCTGAAAACACCATCCAGGGCCGGGAACACATGCAGGCGCGCGCGGCCCGGAGGTTTTCCGCCGGGCAAGCCGGGTTCGCTCGTTCACCCCGGCTCTCGCGAGCGGCATCCGGTTCTGGCATGCCCACCCGCCGTCGAATACCGGGCGACAAGGCTGATCGGCACTCCCGCACCACGCCCGTCTCCCGATCTGCCTGCGCAGCGCTTTCCCTGCCGATGGCGGTTGCGCGAATGCCCATAATGGTCAGCGAGGGCGCAAGATCTGCTGCAAACTCCACATTGTCGATGCCTGCAACCGACAAACCCGCCGGGGCCGCCAAGCCGCGCCCCAGCGCCTCGACCATT
>NZ_JBHYFM010000049.1:0-845 GCF_051859525.1 Roseinatronobacter sp.
CGTCGATGACGTGTCGCTGATGGTGCGGCGGGGTGAAACGTTGGCACTTGTGGGCGAAAGCGGGTCGGGTAAATCGACCTTGGCACGGATCATGTTGGGGCTGGTCGATCCCAGCAGCGGTTCAGTTTCACTGCAGGGGCAGGATATCTCGGGAATGCCGGACTCCGCACGCGCGCGATTGGTCCAGCCTATTTTCCAGGATCCCTATTCCTCGTTGAATCCTCGGCGCACTGTGGCTGAAATCATTGCACGCCCCCTGCATCTGCGCGGTGTTGGAACAAGTGAACGTCTGCGTCGGGCGCGCGAAATGATGGATCTGGTAGGCTTGCCATCGCGGCTGCTGCACAGCTACCCGCTAAATCTGTCTGGCGGCCAGCGCCAGCGCATTGCCATCGCGCGCGCAATGATCAACAATCCCGAAGTGCTGATCTGTGATGAACCGACATCGGCACTGGATGTCTCCGTTCAAGCGCAAATCCTGAACCTTTTGTCTGATTTGCAGGCCGAATTCGGGCTCACCACGCTGATCATCACCCATGACATGGCCGTTGTCCACCAACTGGCAAGCCGCGTTGCCGTTCTGCTACAGGGCCGCCTTGTTGAGCAAGGCACTGCGTCGCGCGTCCTTTGCGCGCCCGAAGATGCGTATACGCGGGCATTGCTACAGGCAGCGCCAAGGTTTGACACTGCCGCCCTCGCTGCGGGGGCAGGCGCATGAAGGATAATGCAGATATGACGCAGATCACGCCCGACACCTTGTTTTCACCAACAAATATATGGCAGTCTTGGCTGGACGTAGAAGTGGCGCTGGCCCACGCACAGGCCGAACTGGGCATTATTCCCTA
>NZ_JBHYFM010000050.1:0-804 GCF_051859525.1 Roseinatronobacter sp.
CGACACTCGCATCGACGCTTGCGACACTGCCACCGCCGACCTCAACACCGGCCGAAACACTATCTCCGACATTTGCCTCAGCCCCGGCAACACTCCCTCCCCCCACGCTGACATTTGCAGAAGTGCCACCCAGACTAACACCGACATTCAGCCCACCGCCGCTGCCACCTCCAATTGAAAGCAGTTGCGCTTGTGCGACCCCGGGCAGCGCGAGCACGCCGATCAGCGCAGCAACGGAAAGGGGTACATGATAGCGTGACGATATTCTTTCTGACCCTTGAAGATGCATAGTTTGACCTTTCTCTCGGAGCTGGGTTTCTCACTCATTCTGAGCCAGCCCAATGCTACGCAAGCAATTTTGGCAAAATTACGGCTAAATCTTGACGTTTGAACGTCAACTTCAATTGATTAGTTAAGACATTTATAGATGTTTATCTCGGGGGTGCGGACGAAAAGTTGGACTATCTTGGAGATAGTTCATGTATAGCTACGAAGAGCGAGTGCGCGCTGTTGAGCTTTATATCAAGCTCGGAAAGCGCTTGGGGGCCACCATCCGCGAGTTGGGGTATCCAACTAAGAATGCCTTGAAGGGCTGGCATCGAGAGTATGAACGTCGGCGGGACTTGCGGATACGCTCAGCGCCGCGCCCAGCTAAATTCTCGGCGAAACAGAAGCAGGTTGCGTTGGAGCATTATGCCAGCCAGGGGCGCTGTGTTTCATGGACGTTGCGTGCCTTAGGCTATCCTGGCCGAGCCACACTGACTGCCTGGGTGCGCGAGGCCTTTCCTGAGACTGGGATAGTTT
>NZ_JBHYFM010000051.1:0-422 GCF_051859525.1 Roseinatronobacter sp.
TCACCAATTCCGACCGCACCATCAGCCGCCAGCGTGCGTTTTTGCCCGCCCCCGGACAGGCGCGGGAGGACTGGCGGATGCTGTCGGATGTCGCGCGGCGTATGGGCTGGGCGGATGCCTTTGGCTGGCAGGATGTCTCTGAGATTTTTGCCGAATATGCCGCGCTTTCCGGTGTGGCGGGCGCCTTGGGGCGCGATTTCGACATTTCGGGGCTGGCAGATGCTGATTATGACCGGCTTGAGCCGACCCGCTGGCCGGTCAGCGCGCGCAAGCAGGGCGGACGCTTCTTTGCCGAGGGTGGTTTCTACACCCCGGACGCGCGCGCGCGGATGCTGCCGGTTCTGCCGCGCCTGCCGGTTGCGAAAACCGCACCGCGCTATCCTTTCGTGCTGAACACGGGCCGTATCCGTGACCAGTGGCAT
>NZ_JBHYFM010000051.1:432-786 GCF_051859525.1 Roseinatronobacter sp.
GATGACGCGCTCCAGCCTTGCGCCCCGGCTGAACCA
The DNA here is from genome assembly GCF_051859525.1 of Roseinatronobacter sp. NCBI lineage: Bacteria > Pseudomonadati > Pseudomonadota > Alphaproteobacteria > Rhodobacterales > Paracoccaceae > Roseinatronobacter > Roseinatronobacter sp. The sequence goes on from NZ_JBHYFM010000051.1 coordinate 469, forward strand.
GCATATTGCCGAACCCTTTATCGAGATAAACCCGGCGGATGCCGCGGCGCAGGGGCTGGAGCCGGACACGCTGGCGCGCGTCACCAGCCCGCAGGGGCAGGCGATCCTGCGGGTTGCGATCACCGACCGGGTGCAGCGCGGACAGGTTTTCGCGCCGATGCACTGGACCGGCGAGACCGCGCCCATGGGCCGGGTCGATGCGCTGGTCGCGGCGGTCACGGATCCGATTTCGGGGCAGCCCGAGAGCAAGGCATCCGTCGTCGCGCTCGCGCCGCTGGCCCCGGTCTGGTACGGGTTTGCGGTTTCGGCGCAGCCCCT
>NZ_JBHYFM010000052.1:0-725 GCF_051859525.1 Roseinatronobacter sp.
GCAGACGCTGAACTACCTGCGCGAAACCGCCTCGCAGACCGCCGGGCCCTATGTGCATATCGGGCTTGCGCCGGGTGCTGCCGGGTTTGACATCTACCGGCAGGAACTGGGCTGGGATATCGCCGGACCGAATGCCGAGGGCGAACGCATCCGGGTCGAGGGGCTGGTGATCGACGGCACCGGCTCGCCGGTCAAGGATGTACTGATCGAAATCTGGCAGGCCAATGCGCAAGGCCATTACGCCCATCCCGAAGGCGGCGGGCCGGTCGAGGACGGGTTTCGCGGCTGGGGCCGTGTGATCACCGATTTCGATACCGGGCAATGGGGTTTCGAGACGGTCAAGCCGGGCTCTGTGCCGGGCCGGAACGGCAGCGTTCAGGCACCCCATCTGAATCTGTGGATCGTGGCGCGCGGCATCAATGTCGGCCTGAACACAAGGCTCTATTTTGACGACGAGAGCGACGCCAATGCCGCCGATCCGGTCCTGAATCTGATCGAATGGCAGAACCGCCGCCCGACCCTGATCGCAAAACGCGGCCTGCAGGATGGCAAACCGGTCTATCGTTTCGATATTCACCTACAGGGCGAGCACGAGACGGTCTTTTTCGACGTCTGACAGGACATGAGCAGACGCGGCCCACCCGCGTCGCTCAAACCTGTTCAGAAGGTGCGAAAGGGCGGGCGCCTCCCTCTGCAATCGCGGCCCATGTGGCCCTGCGATCCGT
>NZ_JBHYFM010000053.1:0-721 GCF_051859525.1 Roseinatronobacter sp.
AGCTGCGGTGGCTCAGCTTGGTAATAATGCGGACTTTTGCCCCCGAGGCCATTGTTATCGGGGGCCGTTTGGGTGACCCGATTTTGGATCGGATATGTCAGGAACTGGCGGGCATGGAGACGCTGGGTGAAGACTACGCTATTGATATGCCGATGTTCCTGAGGGCCGCGACAGATCATAAGCCGCAACTCGGTGCAGCCGCGCTACCTGTATATTTTGGTACAAGCACGGCAGAACCGGCTTAACCTAAGCGCGAATCCGGTATCCTTCATATAGTTTACAAACTAGTTATCTTTGCGAACATTGCCACCGATTGTCATCGAGATCCGACCCATCCGGTTGTTATATTTATTCTGCGTGTCATTGGCCTGACTCCCAACCTGCAACCGCCCTTATGCGTTTCTTGGCCCGCTCATCCCCGGCAGGTTTGGGCACGCAGGTATCGGTGTGTTCACACTGGCCAATCGTCGCCGCAAGGACCGTCCCGAGGGCTGGTTGCATCAGATCCGCTATGAGCGTGCGGTTCTGTATGAGCAAGAGGGCCAGCGGGCGCGCGCCCGGAGCGAGTTCGAGCGTACCTATGCGGTCGACCCGAGTTTCGAGGACCTTAGCGCGCGCCTCGGGATCACGCACTCAGGCGGGGACAACGCGTGATCTGCGCTGGGCGGGAACCCGACGAAGGGCTATGTGGTGTCAACGATATGAAACCATGCAAGCATTC
>NZ_JBHYFM010000054.1:0-686 GCF_051859525.1 Roseinatronobacter sp.
TTCTATCAGGCACATTTCGGCTTCAGACCGCTGTTTGACAGTGGCTGGTATGTTCATCTGCAATCCACCGAGGATGAGAGCGTGAATCTGGCTATTCTGGATTGCGAGCACGATACCATCCCCGAAGTGGCGCGCAGTACCATGGCCACCGGTATGCTTCTGAACTTCGAGGTGCCGGACGCCGCTCAGGTTTATGACACGCTTCAAGCCAAGGGCCTGCCAATCCTGCTGCCCCTGCGCGACGAGCCGTTCGGCCAGCGCCATTTCATCACCCGCGACCCTGCGGGAGTGCTGATCGACGTGATCACCCCCATTGCCCCCAGCGCCGAATTTCTTGCGCAATATGCGGATGACGCCGTGCCACAATAGGGGCGTCAGCGCGTATTGGGCTGGCCCACGCCATAGGCACAAAGGAAAATGCGCACGCTTTCCATTGCATGCCTGTGTCGTTCATCGCGGTCGGGTATGCCCGCGTCGCCCAGGAGTTGTTGGCAGAGCATCGCTTGACAGACGACAGCAAGACGCGGCGTGTGGTTGCTACATGCTGCAACACGCCCATGTTTCTGGATTTAACGCAGGGCCATTGGTTAAGCATTTATGGCGCGCTTTGGCCGGAGGGTGCACTCCCGAAGCTGGATTTGCGCACTGTAACAAAACATGCCCCGCCGGGTGTGGTGCTTCCAGAT
>NZ_JBHYFM010000055.1:0-603 GCF_051859525.1 Roseinatronobacter sp.
CACGGGGGCGTTTTCCCAGCGGATGGTGGATTTCCTGAGCGCATCCGGCATCGACGCCACCCATGTCAGCCGGGATGCCGCGCGCGAGATCGGGCTTTATGCGATCTCTCTGCAGGAGGGCGAGCGCAGTTTCAGCTATTGGCGCGACAGTTCCGCCGCGCGTGGGCTTGCGGATGACGACACGCGGCTGGCGCAGGCCTTTGCCGGGGCACGGATGCTCTATCTGTCGGGCATCACTCTGGCGATCCTGCCAGCCCCGGCGCGCGCGCGTCTGATCACCCATCTTGCCCGCGCCCGCGATGAGGGCGCGCAGGTCGTCTTTGACCCCAATCTGCGCCCGCGCCTCTGGCCTGATACCGCGACGATGTGTGCGGCGATCGAAGAGATGGCGGGCCAGTCCGATCTGATCCTGCCCAGTTTCGATGACGAAGCCACCCATTTCGGAGACAGCGATCTGCAGGCAACTGCGGCGCGCTATCTGGCCTGCGGCGCGCGGCATGTCGTGGTCAAGAACGGGGGCGGACCAATGCTGTTCGACGGCGCCGATGGCGCGGGCCGGATCGACGATCTGCAGCCCGAAACCCCGGTCGATACCACCTCTGC
>NZ_JBHYFM010000056.1:0-595 GCF_051859525.1 Roseinatronobacter sp.
GCCTGTGCTCCCCAATACGGCGGGCTGCCACACGGTCAAGGAGGCGGTGACCACGGCACAGATGGCGCGCGAGGTCTTTGACACGCCGTGGATCAAGCTGGAACTGATCGGCCATACCGACAGCCTGCAACCGGACGTCTTCCAACTGGTCGAAGCGGCCCGCATCCTGACGGAGGACGGCTTTCAGGTCTTCCCCTACACCACCGAGGATCTGATCGTGGCGGAACGGCTGCTGGCCGCCGGGTGCGAGGTGCTGATGCCATGGGGCGCGCCCATCGGGTCGGGCCGGGGGCTGAACAACGAATACGCCCTGCGCGCCATGCGGTCCGAGTTTCCAGAGGTGCCGCTGGTCATCGACGCGGGCATCGGCCTGCCCAGCCACGCCGCGCGGGCGATGGAACTGGGCTACGACGCCGTGCTGCTGAACACCGCCGTGGCCCGCGCGGGCGATCCCGTGGCGATGGCCGTCGCGATGATGCGCGCGGTCGAGGCGGGGCAACTGGCACATCGGGCCGACCCCATCGATGCCCGGGACATGGCCGAGGCCTCGACCCCCGTGATCGGAAAGGCTTTTCTGTCATGACGCTCGACCGCT
>NZ_JBHYFM010000057.1:0-588 GCF_051859525.1 Roseinatronobacter sp.
ATCTAGCGAATGGGCATCTTTTCTCGCAGCGCCCAAGTCCTGATAACCTTCAAAAATCCCATGTCGATCACTCCAAATGCCCCCAGCTGGTTCAAGCCGGGGCAAGGTTGCACATGGGTCAATTCTCAGTGGCAATCAACAGGGCGTGGTTCAGCTGGACACGGACATGTACGATGCGCGGCCAGCAGAACGAGGATTTCTCCAGGCGCTTTGCATACAGACATACGCCGCTGCCGTCCCACCAAACAATCTTGATCCGGTCTGCCCGCTTCGCACGGAATACGTAAAGTGCGCCACTGAACGGATCGCTCCCGGCATCCCGAACTAGCGAAAGCAGGCTGTCTGGTCCTTTCCGAAAGTCCACTGGACCTTCACGCCAGAGGGGATCATGCTAAGCGCACCGCGCGAAGAATGCGCAGCAACGCAGCCTCGTCAACATCCGGGCTCACCCGAACGATGATGCCTCCCAACACAATTTCCACCAGCGGCACGGCACTATCTGAAACACCGACCCGTTTCTGCTTGTTCAGGAAAGCTTTGCGCCACCCGAAGAGTTGCGGCGGCGAAATCCCGAGACTGCGGACAAGA
>NZ_JBHYFM010000058.1:0-587 GCF_051859525.1 Roseinatronobacter sp.
AGCGTGGTTTCGTTTCTTTCGGTTGCGCTTCAGAAGGACAGCCTGACGTTGGCCATGAAGCTCCTGACGTTGGCCGCCGCAGACGGGATCGCGGATCAGACCTTTGCTGTGATCCCCTTGTTCGTCTTGATGGGTCTGATCATGAGCGCGTCAGATGTCGGGCGGGATGCTTATGATGTGGGTGACTACTTCCTGCGGCCGATCCGTGGTGGTCTTGGGTTGGCGACAGTTGGATCAAACGCCGTTTTCGCTGCGGTGACCGGGGTGTCCATCGCGTCCGCTGCCGTGTTCACGCGCGTGGCCGTCCCTGAGATGCTGCGCTTGGGATACAGCCCGCGCTTTGCCGTCGGCACAGTGGCTGGCAGTTCGGTTCTGGGCATGTTGATCCCACCGAGCATTCTTCTCATCATTTATGCCATTCTGACTGAGCAATCGATCGGGATGATGTTCTTTGCCGGGATCGGACCGGGCATCATCCTGTCCAGCGTCTATTGCATCGGCATCATCGGCATGGCGTATTTCATGCCGTGGTTCGTGTATGATCGCACCGGCCGCTTTTCCGATCAGGCCGCAATCGCCCAGAGCAA
>NZ_JBHYFM010000059.1:0-568 GCF_051859525.1 Roseinatronobacter sp.
GGGCCACCCATTGCCCCCCCGTCATGAACTGATATTCCGGCGCATCGCGGAACGCGTCGCACATGCCGCCATGAAACCCGCCCAGACCGACACCGCCCTTCACGGCGGCGGTCAGCATGTTGAGCTCTTCCTTTTCGATCTTGGACATGCTCGAAATGGGTACGATCAGGCTCATTTCCTTGATGCCACCATCGGCAAAGGCTTCGGTCGTGTCATGGACGTGAACCTTAAACCCGTCTTCTTCGAGGATGTCGCGGACAATCTTCGCGCAAGCCTCGGGTTCATGACCGCTCCAGCCGCCCCAGACGATAAGTGCTTCGCGCATGGTATCTCTCCTTTGATGTCACTGTGCCAACATACCGTTGGCGATATTGTCTTGAAGCGGCGCTGGCCGCTCTGGCTGCGTCGTGATGTCGATGCGGGCGCCGCTGCGGGCGGCCTCTTCGACAGACGAGCAGCGAAGGTTGCCGCATCCACTGCGCAGCTTCAATAGCGGCGCGACCAATGTAGCGGGCTTGAAGATCGGCGTTGGTGGGCTTGCCGCCCCATGGCCGGAACTGCGCAGGCC
>NZ_JBHYFM010000060.1:0-554 GCF_051859525.1 Roseinatronobacter sp.
ACGCACCGCTGGCGCTGCTTCCACCCCCTGAACACGGAGGCGCGCCCATGACGGAAGTTTTTGCCGAAGCACGCGATGTCTCGAAACGCTTTTCCAACGAACCCGATCTCGCGGAGCGCATCGCCATGAAACTGGGTGCGGCCGATAACCGGCGCACGGTTCACGCACTGGATGGCGTCAGCCTTGCTATTGCCAAGGGCGAGGTTGTGGGGCTGGTGGGCGAATCCGGTTGCGGAAAATCCACCCTTGGCCGGGTTATCGCCGGCATGCTGCCCCCCACCAGCGGCACTGTCCTGGTGGAAGGGCAGGACCGCGCCACCCTGCGCGGCCGGGCCGCCCGCCACGCGCGGTTGAACACCCAGATCATCTTTCAGGACCCCATGTCATCGCTGAACCCGCGCAAACGGGTGCTGGATATCATCGGCGAGGCACCGGTGGCCCATGGCCTGATCCGGCGCGGCGAAAAGGCGGCGCTGGTGCAGCGCCTGCTGGAAACCGTGGGCCTTGACCCTACAATGCATGACCGCTTTCCGCATCAGTTTTCCGGCGGGCAG
>NZ_JBHYFM010000061.1:0-254 GCF_051859525.1 Roseinatronobacter sp.
CGCTCATCGCCCCGCCCCTTCATCTTGCCTAAAATACTCAAAGAAAAGGCGCGCGCCAGCCCCGTCATGCGATAGGCCAGACCAGTTCCGCGGGAAGCCTGCATCCCGCTTCGCGCCACTCAAGGCGATGGAATATCGGTCGATCAGGTTCCCGCCCGGCGCGCCTGCGCGTCGGGCAGCGCCCGTCCCGCCCCCCCACGGGGCGGGCGCTTCACGCCCCCCCCCCACGGGCCGGACGCTGCCCTGTTGTGTGC
>NZ_JBHYFM010000061.1:264-549 GCF_051859525.1 Roseinatronobacter sp.
ATAGCTGAAAGATCGCTGTCATTTCAGCGCCTCCAGTTTGGCGGGATCAAAACGACCTTTCGCAACTGCCCGCGCACCTTGCCCCACTGCTTGCTTTGTGACTTCAAGTTTGATTCCGGCCTCCAAAGCTTGCTCTTTCAAGCGGTCTGCCTCATTAAAGCGACGCTCCGACCTCAACCGCGCCCATTGAGCAGCAATACGGTTGGCCACTTCAGCAGCTTCTTCGCCAATGCTCCAACCAAGAGCACTAACGGTGTGATGAAAGTCAAACAGTCCCAAAATCCT
>NZ_JBHYFM010000062.1:0-512 GCF_051859525.1 Roseinatronobacter sp.
CCGGCATTCTGTGGCGGTCTGAGCAGGCATTTCTGCACTATGTGGTCTGGTCAGGTTATTGCACCCGGCGCGCATCCATCGATGTCTTTCATCGGAAACTCAGTCCCGATTGTTTTGCTTGGCGTGCATTTGCGCATGATTGTCGCTTGATCATGATCAAGCAACCGGGCGCCAAGGCCCCGCGATCTTCGCTGATGCGCAACACCTGCGGCAAGGGCAGAATCTACAGGTTCATGGCGCATTTGCACCGGTTCGCAGGGGCGGTATTGATCTGTACAGTGCCGCAAAGCCGCAAGTGACCGGACAGAGCGTCGACCACTTGCGCCGGAAACGGATCGTGCGCGCCCGGTCCGGCCAGACTGATCTATCCCAGCCTCATCATGCGCGTCCTTTGTCGTCACCTTCTGCACGAGGCATTGACCGTTGGTGGCGACCTTTGCTTGATATAAATCAATAGTTCGCGCGGGACTGGTATAGATATAATTAGCAAGAAAAAGCGGCCTTTGATCTCT
>NZ_JBHYFM010000063.1:0-508 GCF_051859525.1 Roseinatronobacter sp.
TGACGGTTCGGGGGCAAGTGCGGTCAGGGGGCGCAATACATGCAAAATCGGGCAGAGTTTCCTCTGCCCGAGTGTTTTTGGGGTTGTCTTGGTTAGCTCTGGAAATCAGCCTATAGCCCGTTCAGGTATTCAGAGCGCAATCACCCCAGATTGTTCTTCTCAGTGCAATCTGGATTCGATGCGGGAACTCTGCGTCCGTCTATTCGGCGAATGTGATAGTCGGGGTGTTGTCCCCGCTGAATTTGATCAGCAAGTCGTCCCCGCGTAATCTCCCCTTGGCCAGGCACATAAAAAATGCGTATTCAAGCCCGATGGAGTTTCGCGCGTTACCTTGATGTTCTTACCTTTCATCTTCTGTGTCCTTTTTCTATCCACAAGCAAAGGCTTTTCCTTTGGATAAGCCTGTGGAAGGTTAGACACCACATTGATACCTATGCACATTCGTGATCTTCTGTAGAGATCGGTCCATTTGGGCCGAGCATAGGCATGCTTGCGGTGTGGTGTTCAT